>NZ_CACVBO010000001.1:0-306500 GCF_902728235.1 Lentimonas sp. CC4 | reverse complement strand
ATTTTATCGAGGAATTCGAAGAAGACATCGACGCGAGCAAGCGCATTTTCAGTGGAGTTGGTGCCGTCGTCCCAAGGCATTTGAGCAGTGCCTCCACCGAACGGATCGGCGAGCTCGTTGCGCATGACGTGCCAGTATGGTGCGGCAAAACGTAGGTGATCTTTCATCGACTTACCGTCGACCAGTTCACTTGGGTTGTAGTGCTTGAATGCTAGTGGATTCTTAGAGCCTGTGCCCTCGAATTGAATTTTGTCGCAGTCGAAATATTGCATAATGAAAAATAGCGTGTCGCTATGGGGTCGTTAATATTGAGAAAAGTCTGAATATACCTGAAAGGTGCTGAATTGAAAACCGCATGTTGCGTATATATTCTGTTGATTTGCGCAAGCGAGGTTGGTTAATTCAGATGCATGGCTAAACAGGTGGCAATTGTGATGACGGAGGTGTTTCTAAGGCGCTTAACGCCCTCATTGGTGCCGTTTGTTCGGCGTCAGCATGACTTTCGTATTCTGAGTATTCACCGTCCGATTGAAGAGCTGCGTGCGTTGTTGAGTGAGCTGAACCCGAGTGGATTGATCACCGAGTGGCTGCCGAACGTGACCGAGGCGCTGTTGGAGCTGGGGCTACCCACGGTGATTGCAGATACCGATATACAGTATCCGGGGGTGACGAGCATCGATGTGGATGATTGGCAGGTCGGGGCGGAGGCGGCGCGGGCTTTTGCGCAAGCGGGGTATCGGAACTTTGCGTGTTTGGGCAATTCGACGCCTTACTCAGAGCAGCGGATCGAGGGGTTTCAGCGTGAGCTCGGCGAACACGTTCACGTGTCGACGCACTTAGAAGATGCCTTTGATGAGGCGCGTTATAGTGAGGATTTTGCTCAGCCTAAGGAGGGGCTGCGTGAGTGGTTGGAGGGGTTGCCAAAGCCGATCGGGATTTTTGCGGTGCATGATCCGTTGGGGCGCTTCTTGTGTGGTGCGTGCCGACAGTTGGGCTTTCGCGTGCCGGAAGAGGTGGCTGTGATTGGTGCGAATAATGATGAGTTGGTCTGCGCTTTGAGCTATCCGATGCTTTCGAGTGTATCGATTCCATGGGATACGATTGGTGAAACTGTGGGGGATGCCATGCGTGGCTTACTTGCCGGTGAGTCAGCTGTGACAGAGCCGATTCGTGTGCCAGCAGGCGGCGTGGTGCTGAGGCATTCTGCTAATCACCTCGCGGTGGAAGATCCGGTGTTGCGGCGGGTGATGTCGTATCTATCCGAGCGTATTCAGGATCCCATTACGGTGGAGATCCTTTGTGATGACTTGCGCATTGCACGTCGCGGATTGGAGCGGAAGTTTCGCGAATATTACCACTGCACGCCGTGGGAAATGCTCTGTCAGCTTCGAGTGACGCGTGCGAAGCAGCTGTTGTCGGAGACGAACCATCCGGTTTCAACGATCTCTGAACTTTGTGGGTTTAATGATCCCGAGCGTATGGCTGTGGTCTTTAAACGAGTTGAGGGCATGTCACCGTCGGCGTTTCGAAAGGGTGGTAGTTAAGCCTGTTATACTACACGCGCATCATGATTTGTGAAAAGTGCATTCAAGCGATTTCTCTGCCTGAGGGAGGGGCTTTGCTTTGCGAAGACCGCGCAAGAGCCTTAAGCTCATGAAGCTTCGCAACGTTTCGTGCCTTCGCGGTTCGCGCAAGCACGACCCCTACGATGATTTCTGAACCATCAAGAATCACAATTCTTGATGCGCGGCAGTATATCAATTCGACTGGCCTTCTGGGCTCTGCTGTAGTTGACTGTGTCAATGCATTCTATCGTTCGTGATTTTCGGGTGGATCAAGCTATGCGCTACAGCGTGTTTGTGCCGCGCTTGTATAACCTGTGCCGATCCTTTGGTTTTCGAGCGGGACAAATGATGCCTTCGCGCGCGTTTTGCTCCGATGAGAGTCAGGGCTTTCCGATTATTTTGATTACAAAGCATTTCGGTGCGTTCCCATTTAACCACGGTCGGGCAGGCGGTATTGTCGCAACTGGGCGACATGAGCCGCATGCGCACCACGGCGAGGATATGGTGATTATTCAGGCCAGTCATGTCGGGTATGATCCTGAGACTGAAAGTTTCGGTCACTATTGTCGTCTGCAGACCACGGATCAGACGATGAGCACGACCTGTGGCAAAGTGGGAATGGTGTTGAGTTGGTATTTAGAGGAATATGCATTCGCACAAAAAAATGTCTTCCTAGGGCGCGAGGGGGAGGACTACACGATCACGATTGACAATCAGCTACTAGATGATGGCCGTGAGGAAGGGCTGATCCTGGATCTTCGTAAATTGCTGAAGATGGTGGATGGAGAGCCTGTGCTACTGCGGACGCAGAGCACCTCTCGTGTTTTCATCGCAGCTGAGGCACTACGGACGCTTTTGTCGGATGTCCTTTGGCCGGCGGAGGGCGAGCGTGTTGCGATTGGGCGGGATCTGCTGTCGGAGTTGTTTTCGTTTCGTCGCGCAATTCATGCAGGCAACGAAGATGTGGATGTGCTTGAGAATAATTTGATCCATTCGATGCCGTGGATTGTGCGGGCGAAGTCGCCGATACTAATGGCTGCTCAGGTGAACTCGCAGGCAGAGTTTGACCGCACGTATCGGAGCATCATCAAGGAGAAGGCGTATATCGGAAAGCGTCTGCTGTTTATCTCGTGTCTGAATATTGATATCTCGCCGAAGCCGGGGCAGTTGTTTCCGCTGACGAAGTGTGTGCCGTGGGCAGCGTATATCCAACAGAGCGACGGGGATTCTAAGATCTTCGAGCAGGCGGCATTGATGCAGTTACTCAATGAGCAGAGTCGTGAGAACCCCGATCAAATTGATTTAGAAGAGGCGATCCAACAGATGATTGATGCTCCCGGAATTGCAGTCGCATGTTCTTAGGTTCTGCACAGATCGTAACCGCTTCACAGTTTTTTCATAACTTTGCATGGGAACGTTTGCTGGATTCTCTATGCCGTTGCATATTAAACTTGATACAAGCATTAATCAGAAGACAAGAGTGTCATTTTTATGCACGATTTCTCGCCCCAACGGGGCAAACTATATCAGCCCAGGGCAACGCCCTGGGAATTCAAACCAAAAAACATCGAGCCCTGAAAGGGCGTTCTATTGGATAGGCTAGGCACTTACTGAATTAGGTCACCCTTTCAGGGCTCGTGAGGTAGTTGATTCAAATCCTAGGGCGTTGCCCTAGGCTGATATAGAACGCACCTGTGGTGCTGCCATTAATATGCAATGGCATTGTGCTGAAGCGGCACGCTACCTACCTAATTATAGATTAGCTCCAAGTCGGGGCGGGCTTTCTTTAATTGGTTGATTCCCTTTGGGGTGACTTTGGTCTGGCTGACGAACACTTTTTTGAGGCTTGGGAATTCTTGCAATGTCGCCAGTGCTGTATCGTTGATCTGTGTGTTGTAGAGATTCAGGTAGCTGAGCTCTGGGAGTTGGCTGAGCTGTTTGAGTTGCGCGTCAGTCACTCCGGTGCCGTCGAGGTGGAGGCGTTGTAGCTTGGTGAATTGTGCGAGTTGATCAAAGAAGTCTGTGGGGAGTGTGAGCTGGCTGCAGTCGAGCCATGTGAGTTTGTCGCTGACTTGTGTGAGTTGCTGGAGTGCTTGGTCGAGTTGGCCAGGTTCGACCACGCCTAGGTCGACGCGGACACTGTCGTCGCCCCATGCATTGTATTCGGCTTTCACTCCGGTGCTGTTGATTTGCTCGATCCACTCGTCGGTATTGGTGTCGCCGATTTTAATATATTCGCCGGGAGCGCTGTTGAGCTCTGCTTCGTCAGGCCAGTAGGCGCCTTGCTCGATCCATTGGCGCACGGTTTCGATGTCTTTGGGGGAGACGGGATCTTTTTTCTCTGGTGGCATGACGTCGTCGTCATCGCGAGGGAGCAGCATGCGATACATCAACTCGCTGTCTTCGACGTTGCCTGGAGTGATTGCGGCGAATCCGCTTTTACCTGCGAGGTTGATCGAATGTTTACTGTCTAAGCGGTAGTCACCTTTTTGTTTGGTCGCGCCGTGGCAATTGTAGCAATGGCGCTTGAAAATGGCTTGGGTGTCTTCGAAGAGTGCGATGCGTGGATCAGCTTTAGTGGACGTTGGCATCGGGGCTACAGCTGTCATGGAGTCCATCATTTCGCCGGACATCGAATTCATCATTTCACCTGACATTGCGTCCATCATTGGCTCCATGCTTTCCATTTCTTTGTCTACGGTGGGTTCGGGCGTCGGAGCCGGTTTCGGCGTGGTTGCTAGGTCAGGGCTTACTGACATTTCAGGCTCTGCTGCAGGCGTGACGGTGACTGGTGCTTCGGTGGCTGGAGCGGGAGCGACGGTTCGGACTCTTTCGGGTTTAAATGGTTTAGTGAGAAAGCCTTTGCCGTGGACGAGTTCGCCGCCGAGATGCCCTGCGACGGTCATTGCGACCGTGGTGGCGACTAGTGAGAGCATGTAGCAAAGCTTGGTGCCGCGTTTGCCTGCGAGGCGGTGAATCCAGTAGAGGCAATAGGAGAGGAGAACGCCGCCGCCAAAAATGTAGCCCCAGAGTTCGTGGGATTCGATTTCTTCTCCATATTTTCCAAGCGTTTCGTAGCTGAGTCCAAGTGCAATGGTGAGTCCCGTGCTAAGTAGTAGGAATAGATGGAGTAAGCCAATTGCCGGATTCTTATGTTTCTCGCCATTGTTGCTGAGCATGATTTCGAGAAACCATATGGCGGTGAGCGCTCCGATTGGTAGGTGGAGCGCCACCATGTGAAAGGGGCCAAAGGGCATTAAGAAGTCAGGCATTAAGAAGAGAGAAAGTGAGACAGGCATTCTTGCCTGTTGCGTAGGATCGGTGCGGACTCTGATGGGACAGACAGGAATGTCTGTATCACTTTTAGATTTAGAACAATGCGGTGACGGGGCGACCTTTATCTGCGACGCGGAAGGGGCGGCCGCTTGGGGAGTGCACGACTTTGTCAATCGGTAGGCCGAGGGCGTAGGCGATGGTGGCGTTGAAATCGGGCACGGTGACGCCGTTCTCGGCAATCGAGTGGCCGCTGGCATCGGTGGCGCCGTAAACCTGGCCGCCTTTGATACCGCCACCTGCTAGCACGCAGGTAAATGCGGTTGGGTGGTGGTTGCGCCCAGCATTGGAATTGATCTCAGGTGTGCGCCCAAATTCGGTGCCGATGACGACGAGGGTCTCGTCGAGCAGACCACGATAGTGGAGGTCGTCGAGGAGGGCAGATACGGATTGATCGAGTGGGTTGGTGAGGTCGGCGACGTTGTCGTGATTGTCGTTGTGGGTATCCCAACCGCCGAGGGTGAGCTCGACAAAGCGCACGCCGTGCTCGACGAGTCGGCGGGCGAGTAGGCAACTTTTGCCAAAGCGGGAACTACCGTAGATGTCGCGAGTGAGCTTTGGCTCTTGGCTCAGGTCAAATGCGGCGAGGTCTTTGCTGTTCATCAGCTTGATGGCTTCGTCATAGACGTCGCCATATGCTCGCACTTGTTTGGAGGGATATTTTTTATGGAAGGAGAGATCCATCATCTGAGCGAGCGCCATGCGCTCGCGCAGTTCGGCTTCGTCTACGCTTTTATGGGGCTCGACGTAAGGCAGGCCGTCATCAGGGCTGCCGAGGTGGAGTGGTTCGTATTTGGAATCGAGGAAGCCTGCGCCGCCGGGGGCGTTGTTACTGCCGCCGATCCGGACGTTACCGGGGAGGGTGGAGTTGGTCTTACCTGACATGCTGTTGAGCCATGCGCCGAGGCCGGGGTGTTTGATGGTGCCTCGCTGCGTGTAGCTGGTGTGCATGAAGTAGGTGCCTGGCTCGTGGGCACCTTGGTTGGAATACATGGAGCGGATGATGGCAAGCTTGTCGGCGCGCTTGGCGAGACTTGGTAAATATTCGGAAATCTGGATGCCGGCGACGTTGGTATCAATCGTCTGGACGGGACCTTGGTCTTTCCAATTCGGCTTGGGATCGAAAGTATCGATATGGCTCATGCCACCACTTAGATAAATGTAGATGACGTTGCGCGCAGTCGGTTTCTTGATCGTCTGCGAAGCCCAGAGCGGGGTGGTGCCAACCGATAAGCCGACGCCGAGGAGCGCTTTGGCTGAGTATTGCATGAACTTGCGGCGTGAAAGTTCGTCCAGTTTGTTTAGTTCGTCATACATAGCAGAGGAGAATTAGGAATTAGGAATTAGGAATTAGGATGCTGGGACAGGAGACGTTGATGAGGGCGGGTTCTTAATCGTAATCTTACTCTTAATCCTAATCCGTTTTTTCGTGAGGAGAGTATGAGTCGGACACTGTGCTGGCTGTGTTACTGGATGAAGAGGAATTGTTGGGTGTTGAGCATGGCCCAAATGATGCGTTGGCGTGCTTTTTCGGGGTCTTCGGTAAAGTAGGGCAGGAGCGCCTCGATTTCGTCGGCGGTCGGTTTACGAGCTAGGAATCCGATGTAGAGGGTTTCGAGTTTGGCTTCGGGGCTCTCGGCTAGGCGTGCTTCCATTACGGGGGCGGAGCGTTGCGCCATGAGCCAGTTGGTCTGGTTGGAGTTCATTAAGAAGAGCGCCTGTAGCACGTTGCCGCCGTCGTCGCTATTTTCGATGAGCATGCGATCAGATTGGCCGAAGACTTCGAGCAGATGGCCGTTTTGCTGTGGGGATTGTAGCTCGGAGGCACGGCGGATGTTTTTGATCCACTTCTCGTCGGCTTTGTTCCGCTTGCCTTTTTTGACGCCCGGGAAGTTTGCGGCCATCATCGTCATGTCCATGGATGGAGGGGAGTCTGATTCGCCGAGGTCGGGGTTGAGCGTCTGGTTCCACTCCTTTCTGCTGTCGTTCAGTGCTTGCTGCATCGCTTTCAGCTCAGGTGTGCCTTTGAGGGCGGGGTCTGCTTTGGCTTTGGAATAGGCTGAACGTGCTTCGGAATAGGCGGTGTAAACGTCGCCCATCTTGATGATGTGGCTGGCTAACTTTTGTGGAGACCATTCGTCGAGATAGACTGCGGCGGCGGGTTTCTGACCAGTTACATATTGGATGCCGCCGTTGTTACCCTTGTAGGACGGAGTGAGCAATTGGTCGATTTCGGGCGTCATTAGGGTGGCGAAGGAGTCCCATATCTGCTCGGAGGTCATGCGTTGGAAGGTCGGGCCTTCGAGGTGGTAATCGTCGGGTAGGTCGGGGTTATCCATCACCGCTTGGCGCTGGAAATACTCGGTGTTGTAGAGCACGCGCAGGTATTGCTTTAGGTCATAGTCGAGCGCGATCATCATGGACTCGAGGTATTCCATGAGTTCTGGGGAGTCGGCCACGGACTCGTCGGTGAGTTCATCAATCGGCTCGATTAGGCCTTTGCCCATGGCGTGTTTCCACATGCGGTTGGCGATGACGAGGGTGAAACGTTCATTGTTTTTGGAGATGAGCCAATCGACGTAGCTTTCCACGCGGTCGGTGGAGTCGTGGAGCTTGGCGTCGGACTGATTGCCGAAGAGGATCTTGGGCTCGACGACGTCTTTAGGAGCGGCATCGTCGTATTGATAGTCATGTGGGAGCTTGAGTGGGCGCTCGGTGTGAATGACGCCCCAGCGTAGCGGATCGAAGAATTCGCGCCCGGCGCTTAGAGGGGAAGCCTTTTGGTAGCCCGGCACTTTGCCTTTGTTTTGTTTCTTCGTTTCTGCGCGAAGCCGATTCATCACTTCTTTGAGCTCCGGATTGTCATTCTGTATGTTGACGCCGGTCTTTAGCCCGTAGGTGTAAGCGGCGAGTTCGTAAAAGTCTTTTTGGCTCCAGACATCGGTGGGGTGGTCGTGGCATTGGGCGCATTGCATTTGTGTGCCGAGAAAGACTTGAGCGGTCATCGACATGTTATCGAGTGGCATGCCGAAGTCGCGCAGGTAGTAGGCGACTGCGGGGTTGTCCCATGGGTAGCCGTTGGCGGTGAGCAGTGTCTTCACGAAATCGTCGTAAGGCACGTTACGGCGAATCTGGTCTTTGAGCCAGGGGATATAATAAACGCCACCGTAGCGGCTCCCTTCGCGGCCGGTGGTTTTGGCGCGCAGAATGTCGGCCCAGAGATTGAAATTGTGGCTGACGTAACCGGGGGAGTCTAAGAGCTTGTCAACGAGTTCGGAGCGCTTGTGTGGGTTGCTGTCGTTGAGGAAGTGGACGGCTTCGGCGTAGCTTGGAATGCGACCAATGATTTTAAGGTAGGCTCTGCGTAGGTAGGTGGCATCGTCGATCACAGGGGCTGGAGTGACGTCTTGAGCCTTCCAGTAGTTTGCGAGTAGTTCGTCGATCTGCTCACTAGCGCCGAAGTGGTCGTGCCGTTTCGTGACGCGAGCGACGTCGGGTTGGTTGCTGCCTAGGTAGTTTGTCGCGCTGAGTCGGCCTGCTTCTTTTTGGGCGAGAATGTAGGCGCGGTCTTTGGGCGAGAAATCCGAGAGCGGAAGCGTGAAGGTCTTTCGATCTGCCGTGCGTCGAAAGGTAACCTGCTCATTGCGCATGGAGACGAGGTCGGCCTCAATGGTTCTGCCTTCTACGTGTGTAAAAATCCGAGCAGATGCGCTTGAGGTAAATTGAGCGACTAAAAGCGCACAAGTTGCGATGTGGAACAGTGTTTTGGGTAGTAAACGAATGGGTGAGTCCTTCCTTCGGGGTGATTCTGGAATGCGGGGTCTAGCAATTGTTAATACTATATATAAGCAAATCGCCAAGTAAGTTGCAAAAAAATGTGTTTTTTTACAGGGGATTGATGGGAATGTGCACCTGTAGGGCGCGTGCTTAGAGACTGTCTCACAAATAGAGCTATAAGGATTATCGACGTCATAATCGTAATACTGGCGCGCATCAAGAATTGTGATTTCTAGCTCAACCTATTGGGGCGGGATGAACTCAGGCTCCGCCTCGTCTTGCGGTGTGCTGGTGCTGTGCTTGAGTGCTTTGGTTCCGGTGCTGGTGCTCGGCGGACGGCGGTGTAGAGCGCGGCAAGCAGCGTAGAACGCAGCAGGCAGCGGAGGCCGTCCCTCCCCGAGTAACCAACACATGCAATAGGATTTCTATTTGTGAGACAGTCTCCGAGCTCAAGCCCTACGGTATTGGCCTAATCTGCCAATGCCAGTGGCAGTAGAATAATACGCTCGAAGGCACGGATTAAATGACGCACGCCTGAGGTCTCGGAGAATCCCATGTCGAGGATCGCATCTTCCTCCTCCTGAGTGAGATGCGGTTCGCGGCGGTTGCCGAATTTGGATTGCCCGAGTGTCAGGATCGATTTGTTGAGGATCTGCTTGGCCAACTCACGGGTGAGTGGGTTGAAGGTGATGATCTCGTCGAACCGAGCGAGGAGTTCGGGCGGGAAATCATGGTGGAGCGAGCCGTGTTGCTTGGTGGGTGCTACGATGGAGTTATGGAACCCGAGTTTCGCTTTACTGCCGCCGTGTAGGTTGGTGGTCGCGATGATCGTGACGTTGGCGAAACTGTAGGAGCTCCCCGACGCATCGGTGAAGCGCCCCGTCTTGAATATTTCTAGGAATACGCGATGTAGGCAGGGGTGTGCTTTCTCGAATTCTTCCAGCAGCAAGACGCCATTGGGACTGCGGGTGGCGGCTTTGGTGAGTAGTGATTCGTCTTCGCTGCCGGCATAGCCAGAGGGCACTCCGATCAGACGAGCGGCGGCGCTTTCTTCGGCAAAGTCGGCCATGGAGATCGTAAACAGACCCGTGGCGTTGCCAGTTAGGTGCACGGCGAGCGCCGCTGCCATGGAGGACTTTCCTACGCCTGAGGGGCCGTTGAACATAAACACGCCATCCGGACGGTTGGAGCGTATATCGAGGCGCTTTTTACTCAGGCAAACACTTTGGACGATCGCATCGATGGCGGCATCTTGACCGATGATGGCGTTGTGTAACGCGGCTGAGAGGCTTTTGAGGCGACTGTTGAGCGTTTCATTCAGAGAAACACCGGTCAGGCGCTGTGCACTTTGGCGAATCCACTCGGCATCGACTGCGTCGCGGTCGGCGTAGCGAGCTGAGGTCATTGCACGATCAAGCAGATCGATCGCTTTGTCGGGGAAATTGCGGTTGATTAGGAACTCGTCGGCGGCATCGATGGTGTGCTGCAAGAGTTCGTCTTCGATGCTCACGCCGTGGTGCTCCGCGAGTTTGCGGCCAATCGCTTTGAGGATCGCGAGCGTGGCGGCCTTGCTGGGCTCGCCGACGTGGATCACTTCAAAACGGCGCTCGATGGCTTCGTCTTTGGTGATGTAGTTCTGATATTCCTTGCGCGTGGTGGCACCGATTAGGCGGATCTTGCCCCGTGCCAGAGCGGGCTTAAAGACGTCGGCAATCTTAGTCGATTGGTTGTCCTGCTGCAGGAGCGTATGAATCTCGTCGAAAAACAAGATGACGTCGGGGTTTGATTCCGCTTCGCGTAGCAGATTCTTGAGGCGTTCCTCCAGTTCGCCGCGATAGGTGGTGCCAGCGAGGAGGTCGGAGACGCGGATTTCAAAAATCCGGGCCTCGCGTAGATCCTCGCTGCACGTGCCGCGGTGTATGCGGTCAGCCAGTGCTTCGACCACTGCGGTCTTGCCTACACCTGCTTCGCCGATGATCAGCGGGTTGGGCTTAAAATATTTGAGCATCGCCGCCTCCAGCGAGGCGATTTCTTTCTCACGCCCGACGATTTCGTAGGGCGAGGGGACGAGGTTCATCTCGGTGCCCAGCTCGCAGAGCAGTGCCAGGTTCTGTAGCGCGGCGATTTCGGCGGTAGAGACTTCTTCGTAGTCTTCGCGTAGGAGCAGTGCGCCGGGGGCGAGGGCGGTATAGTTTACATCGATCTCGGTTTCGGGGATGCAGTTGATGCGCGTCAGGATCGGATCGCCGACGGCGGGCCAGAGCGTCATCATGAGTTCGATCAGCTCGATGCCATCTTCGTTGTCGCAGCTTTCAGCTTCCGCTTGTGCGAGTAGGTTGGCGGCATCTTCTGAGAGCTCCAGCGGGCGCGCTTTAACCTTTACGTTATTCTTGGGGAGTAGGTCGGGGTAGACCTCTGTTAAAAACTCATCGCGCACATCGGCGACTTGCCCCCACTCATTGTCTTCAAAGAAGGTGACATAGGGGTCTTCAGTGCATTTCTCTAGAATTGCAGCAGTGAGGTCGAACAGAGTGAGCTCGACGCCTTTACGGCGGCGCGCGCATTCGGCAGCAGTTTCTAGGAGTTCAAGGGCAAGCGGGGCGTAGGGATCAAAGTTCAGCACGCGAGCAGCTTGGAGATAGGAGACAGCGCTTCAAGCCGAGATTCTGGATGATTTGTATCTGTGTGTCGTGCTTTGGCTCGGTGGACAGACAGGACGTAGGTCTGCGGCACGACTGAGCTCGCCGAAGTCCGGAGATGGCGTAGCAATGTCTGTATCACGAGAGCTTTTTAGGGAGAGCCTAGTAATCTGATCTTTACCCATAAGTTTGTATCTTCTAGTTTTCGCGATGAACGCGATTCTTTGAGCTCCTCCCCAGCGAAGGGGAGGTGGCCCCGTCTGCGGGGTCGGAGGGGTTTCCGGCGGGTTAGCCCAAAGAATCTGCTCATGTTGCGCGAAACCCTTCCGTCTCGGCGGACCGAGACACCTTCCCTTCGCAGGGAAGGAGCTTTTTTACCACTAACTTCACACATTCTCAACTTATGGGTAAAGCTCAGCCTAGTAATTCATCCCTGACGCTGTTGGTTTTATTTTCAGTCCCTTGGCACAAGGGTAGGGGCTGTGCTCGCGCAGACCGCGAAGGCATTATGCTTACGTAGGTTCCTGAAGTTCAGTAGTAACGGCGGTCTTCGTAAAGGATCTTTATATTTTGCGTTTGCCCCTTTTTTTCTGCCCGTCGTTTCTTGCGCAGAGCGGCTGGAAGCACGCTTCTACTGAGGATTGGGGATGAGTGCTTTGGCTCGGTGGACAGACAGGAATGTCTGTATCACTTCCCACAAAAAAATCCGCCTGTGCGTTCGCAGCAGGCGGATTTCGTGGGAAGTGTGTCAGTTGCGCGTCTCAATCATCAGCATATTCAACGTTCGATGTTCGACGTTGAGTGTTCGACGTTGGTTCGCGCAGCGAACTAGCCTTTGTAGATCTTCAACAGCGCGTCAGCGATTTCCGAAGGGTTGCGGGCGATGGAGACGCCAGCGTCTTCCATGGCTGCGAACTTGGCTTCGGCTGTGCCAGCTCCGTTGGCGGATACGATCGCACCAGCGTGGCCCATGGTGCGGCCCTTGGGTGCAGAGGCACCTGCGATGAATCCAGCGACTGGCTTCTTCACGTGCTCTTTGATGTAAGCGCAGGCTTCTTCTTCAGCACTGCCACCGATTTCACCGATCATGATGATCGCATCGGTGTCAGGGTCTTCGTTGAGCAGTCGCACTGCGTCGAGCTGGGAAGTGCCGTTGATTGGGTCACCACCGATACCGATACAGGTCGATTGGCCGTGGCCGCGCTGTGTGAGTTGGTAAACCGCTTCGTAAGTCAATGTGCCGGAGCGAGAGACCACACCGACGCGACCTGGCTTGTGGATGTAGCCCGGCATGATGCCGATCTTACACTCACCTGGTGTGATGATACCTGGGCAGTTGGGCCCGATCAGGCGTGTCTTCGTGTTGTGGAAGAAGAGGCGACGGCGCACTTCAGCCATGTCGCGGACGGGCACACCTTCGGTGATGCAGATGACGAGAGGAATCTCGGCTTCGATCGCTTCGAGGATGGAGTCTGCGGCGAAGGCCGGTGGGACGTAGATGACGGATACATTGGCACCGTATTCTTTAACCGCTTCGGCGACGGTGTTGCAGACGGGCACTTTGCCCTCCCACAGTTGACCGCCTTTGCCTGGTGTCACACCAGCGACGACGTTGGTGCCGTATTCGATGCACTGTTGTGTGTGAAATGTGCCAGTCTTACCGGTGATACCCTGGACGACTAGACGTGTGTCTTTATTTACAAGAACGCTCATTTTGAAATGTGTGTTTAACTGTGATCGTTGTCAGGATTATGCTTCTGCTTTGACTTGCTCGACGATGATCTCGGCGGCTTGCACAAGGCTGTCTGCTGGAGTGAGGGCGACACCGCTATCGCGGAGGATCTGCTTGCCGGCTTCGACGTTGGTGCCTTCGAGGCGCACAACGAGTGGCACGGTGATGTCGACATTCTTGGCTGCTGCGACGATGCCGCGAGCGATGACGTCACATTTCATGATGCCGCCGAAGATGTTAACGAGGATGCCCTTCACGTTTGGATCAGAAAGGATGATTTTGAAAGCCGCAGTGACTTGGTCTTCGTTCGCGCCGCCACCGACGTCGAGGAAGTTGGCCGGAGAGCCGCCGTAGCTTTGGATGATATCCATCGTCGCCATGGCTAGACCTGCGCCGTTCACCATACATGCGATGTTACCATCGAGTGCGATGTAAGCGAGGTTGTGCTTGGAGGCTTCGATTTCCTTCGGGTCTTCTTCGTTCAGGTCGCGGAGCTGCTGAATTTCAGGATGTTGGAAAATGGCGTTGTCGTCGAAGGAGACCTTGGCATCGAGTGCGCTGAGGTTGCCGGACTTGTCGGTGACCAGTGGGTTGATTTCGACCAGCATCGCATTCTTCTCCCAGAACATCTTGTAGACGCCAGAGAGGATACGAGTGAATTGCTTGACTTGGTCACCTGCGAAACCGAGTGCATAAGCAACTTGGCGAGCTTGGTGGTGACGTAGGCCGAGTGTCGGTGAAATTGGCACACGGATCAGCTTCTCGGGAGTCTTATCAGCGACTTCTTCGATGTCCATGCCACCTTCGGTCGAAGCGATGATGACGGACTGAGCGGTTTCGCGGTCGAGAACGATAGCGAGGTAATACTCGTGGTCGATGTCGCACCCTTCGGTGACGTAGAGTGTCTGCACCTTGCGGCCTTCTGGGCCAGTTTGGGCGGTAACGAGCGTGTTATCCAACATGTGGTTGGCTGCTTCTTTAGCCGCTGCGCGACCTTTAACGACTTTAACGCCACCTTGGTAGCCGTCGGTGAATGTGCCCTTGCCGCGTCCACCTGCGTGGATTTGGGCCTTAACAACGATCATTTCTTCGTCGCTAAGGTGGGAGATTGCTGTGTCGACTTCAATGGAGGTCTGAGCGGCGTAACCGCGTGGGACGGGCACTCCGTATTCCTGAAGAAGGCGTTTTGCCTGATACTCGTGGATGTTCATCTGTTGGGTGTTAGTGTTTTAGACGCAAAAAGGAAGCTTGCTTGATGCCAAGGTTGATCGGTCGGTGCAATCTATTTTATATGAATTTCGAAGAAGAAAAAAATACTTTGAGATGAATTCGATTCATGGTGGGGAGTTGTAGTGAGGGAGTGTTTGCTTGACATCAAGTTATGTGCTGATTGCTTGTGTCGCCAAGGATTATAACCTTGTCCTCTGGATGTTGCTTACAACTTGCAACCCTGCGGGGTTTCGCAATTTGGGCGGGCGATCAGCCCTTTGATCGGTTCTTCGGGGAAGAGCTGTTCGGCGCGGCCGTTGTCGATTAGGTGGTTCTGGCAGACGCGGTCGAGGTCGTCTTTACTTTTAATGCGGCGCATGTCGTGTAGAAACTGCCCGTCGACATCGACGCCGAGGCCGACGAAGTTGAGGAACTTCTTCATGTGATTTACATGACTGAGTTCGTGGCGTTGCTTGTGGCTGGTGGCGTCAAACAAGTCTTCCACATAGTCGCGCACGTCGGCGAGGGTGGGGCGGAAGATGGGCTGGCCGGCGAAATGCTCGCGCAGTTGGCGGAAAATCCACGGGTTACGAATACAAGAGCGACCGATCATGAGGCCTGCGCTCTTGGTTTCGTCGAGCACCCACTGTCCCTTGGCGACGGAAGTGACGTTGCCATTGGCGAGCACGGGGCAGGCGAGTCGCTCGGCGGCGCGTTTGATATATTCGTAGTGCACCTCGCTGCGATAGGCTTCTTTGACGGTGCGGGCATGTAGACTGAGAAGGTCGACGTCGTGCTTTTCGACGAGGTCGAGGATGGTGTCGAAATGTTCGTCGCCATCGAAGCCGATGCGCATCTTGACGGTGAAGCGGCCGCTAATCGCAGCGCGTAGGCAGCCGAGCACTTCGTCGATTTTTGAGGGCTCGCGCAGTAGACCACCGCCGACGTTCTTCTTATACACCTTGGGGGCAGGACAGCCCATGTTCAGGTCGATGCCCGCGACGGGTAGCTGCATTGTTTCGATTTCCTGCACGGTGCGCGCTAGGTCGGGGAGGCTTTCGCCTATCAGCTGAATAAAAACGGGGCGTCCAGTGCCGTGCTCACAGATTGAGTCGATGATGGGCTTCTCCAGCCGCGAGTGGCAGTGCACGCGGAAGAATTCGGTAAACAGCAGGTCAGGCGCACCGTATTTCCCCAGCAGCTTCATGAACGGCAGATTGGTGACGTCCTGCATCGGCGCCAGGGCAGTCCAAGGCTGGCCGGGAATGAGTGGATTTGGAAGTGGATTGAGAGGCATGGGAAGGACGTTGATTTAACCACGAAGGGCACGGAGGCACGGAGGTTTTAGAGAACGATCCGCTTGATGCCATCTTTCAGCACTGGCACGTTGTAGTTGATCAAGAGGCCGACTCGGCAGCCAGTGAGTTTCAAATAAGTCAGTAATTGTGCTTCATGCACAGGTAGTAATTCTCGAACATGCTTATTTTCGATGATGACGCGCCGTTCGACCCAGACGTCTAGCTTTAGGTCGTCGCCGACTTTTTCGCCCTTGTAGGTCAGGGGCAGGTATAGCTGTTGTTTGAATGCATGGCCTCTGAGTGTTAATTCACGGCAAAGGCTCTTCTCGTAAATTTCCTCATAAAGACCAGGTCCCCAATGCTTGTGAACCTCGATCGCACCTCCAATAATTGAGTTTGTCAGTTCTTCTTCTAGCATCGTATGAGTCCTCCGTGTCTCTGTGTCCTCCAGCGCAGCGGGTGGTTTAATTACTCTCCCTCTTTGAGAATCTTCTCGAGGATCTCGGTCATGTCGTCGACTGAATCGAGCACTTGATGCGCGACGTAGAGCGGCTTGCCGCTGCTCAGCGCCAGCACGATGGAATCGCTGGGGCGAGCATCGACTTCGACGATTTTATGGCCGAGCTCGTTTTCCATGGATACGATGAGGCGTGCAAAGAAGGTGCCGTTGTCGACATCGTTGATCACCACGCGTTCGACCTCGGCGCCGAAGCCGTCGAGTAGCGTGACCATTAGGTCGTGCGTCATCGGGCGCTCGGCTTGTTCGCCGTCTACCGCGCGTTGGATGGCTTCGCCGATGGCGCGATCCATGTAGATGACGAAGGTTTTTGCGTCGCTTCCCAAGAAAACGGCACATCCATTTGAGGTGGGCATGACTCCTTTAACGCTGACTGCAACGACGCTGTTATCCATATGATTTGTAGTATGCTTTGAAGCGGAAGGGCTTCAAGTGTATTGGCTGATTGAAAATGTGTTGAAAATAATGTCGCACCAAACGCGACCTCTCCTAAAACCCAAGGCAGTGAATCAAAAAAGCCAGTCAACCAAGCCAAATCTTTACTTAGTGGGATTTATGGGCGTCGGAAAGTCCGCGATCGGGCGCCGTGTCGCGCGTGAGCTGGGCTATAAGTTTCTGGATTCCGATGATTGTATCGAAAAGCAGGCGGGTAAAAAAATTCCTGCCATCTTTGCTTCAGAGGGCGAAGCGCGTTTTCGTGCCTACGAGCGTGAATTCATTGAATCCGGGCATCCGGAAACAGGTTGCGTGGTCTCCTGTGGTGGCGGGCTCGTCGTGCAAGACGGTATGCAGTCGCTGCTCAAATCCAAGGGCGTCGTGATCTGCCTGTTTGCATCGGTAGAGAGCATCATCGAGCGCACGAGTCGGAATAATAATCGACCGCTGCTGAATGTGGAAAATCCCGAGGCACGCATCCGTGAGTTACTGGCCGAGCGCGAGCCGATCTATATGGATTCAGGTGCCTGCATTACCACCGAGAGCCGCACAATTCCCGAAGTGGTGAAGCATATGTTGCGCACCTACCGCACTTGCGCGAAGCGCGATCGGCGGAAATAGCTGAGGCGAGTGTGAGTGGGGGAAGTGATACAGACATTCTTGTCTGTTCTTAGGTTCTGACAGACAGGAATGTCTGTATCACTTCGAATCTCGCCTTGTCATCTGCTGAGGATTGCCGCTTCATGCCCGCATGTCTGTAGACTCAAAAATTCGTTGTGGCGTCGTAGGAACTGGCTCTCTGGGCCAACATCATGCGCGTATCTATGCAGCACTCGATGCGTGTGAGCTGGTCGGTATCGTCGAATCCGACGATGCACGTGCCGTTGAAATGTGTGAAAAGCACAGCTGCAAGCGCTTTGAATCACTCGAAGCGTTGGCCGAAGCCTGCGACGCAGTGAGCGTGGTGGTGCCGACCGATCATCACCGCAATGTTGCTGTGCCGCTGCTCGAAGGTGGTTGCCACCTTCTAATCGAAAAGCCGCTTTGCACGAGTCTCGAAGAGGCGGAGGATATTCTCTCGGCTGCGAAAAAAGCGGGCCGTATCATTCAGGTCGGTCATATTGAGCACTACAACCCAGTCATGGGCTACCTCGAAAATGCGGTGACCAAGCCGCAGTTCATTACCGCTGACCGCCTCGCGCCGTTCAATCCGCGTGGCACCGAAGTGGGCGTGGTGTTGGATTTGATGATTCACGACCTCGGCGTGATTTTGGCACTGGTGCGTTCGCCAATTAAGCAGGTCGATGCGGTGGGCGTGAATGTGCTTTCTGGCAGCGAAGACATCGCCAATGCACGTATTACTTTTGAAAATGGCTGCGTGGCGAACATCAACACCAGTCGTGTCAGTATGAAGAAGGTGCGCGAGATTCGCGTCTTCCAGCCGGCCAACTATCTGTCGCTCGATTTCATGAATCAAACAGGGCACTTCCTGCGTAAAGAAGGTCCAGAGCTCGTGCGCGAAGAAATTCCAATTGAAAAGGATGAGCCTTTGAAGCTCGAGCTCGCTTCGTTCCTCGAAGTCGTGAAGGACGCAGGTCAACCGAAGGTCGGTGCCGAACTCGGCAAGTCTGCGCTCGAACTCGCCATCCAAATAACCGAGCTCATCCACGCAGAGAAATAGATGAGAACGTTGCTGCTGATCGCTTTCCCTCGTAGGGGCTTTGCTTGCGAAGCCCGCGGACGAATGGTGGGCGGCGGTATTTTTGAAATAGGTCGCCGTATCGCGGGTGCCGCAAGCAGCACCCCTACAACATTTCGAAGTTTAGTGTTGGACGTTTAACGTTCAACGTTTTTGACACCATGGCTGAACAACTACCAGCACCTGCTGATTTCGCTGCGCCGATTAACGGACAGCCTGACCTGCTCATCATTGCCGGAGAGCATTCTGGTGATGAGCATGCTGCGCAACTCGTTGCGGATATGCGGGAGACTCACCCCGACCTGAAGGTCGCATGCCTCGGTGGCGTCGAGCTCAAGGCCGAAGGTGCGCAATTACTTTACGACCTGACGGCGGTTTCGATTGTCGGTTTTGCCGAGGTCGTGCGGCACTATGGATTCTTTAAGGCCTTGTTCGATCGCACGCTGGATTGGATTGAGCGTTATCGGCCGAAGCATATTTGTTTTGTCGATTACCCCGGGTTTAACCTGCGGATCGCTGAGCAACTCATGGAGCGTGGCCTCAGTAAAAAAGGCGGTGGCGAGATCGGTATCAGTTTTTATATCGGTCCGCAGGTCTGGGCTTGGAAGGCGAAACGTCGCTTCAAGATGGCACGCACACTGGATCGTCTCGGCGTAATTTTTCCATTCGAAGTGGAGTGCTTTGCCGATACCGAATTGCCGACTGAATTTGTGGGGCATCCGTTCGTGCGTGAAAGCTATGAGATGCCGCTCAGTTACGATGCGACCGCACCGGTGCTGTTGTTGCCGGGAAGTCGCACCGCTGCGGTGGCGCGTATCTTTCCATTGCTGCTCGATGGTTTTCGTTTGGCGCAACAATCCAAGCCTGAGTTGAAAGCAAAGGTGGTGTATCCGAGCCAACGTATTCGCGATGTGCTCGACACTGTGCTTGAACAATATGGAGATTTGAAGGCGTCGATTGAATTTGTGCGCAATGAGGAGAATGGCCTTCCCGCGAGTGCGGTGTTGATGAGTTCGGGCACGATGTCGCTCGCCTGTGCCTTGTCTGCGATCCCTGGTGCGATTGTGTATCGCCTCAATCCGATCAGTTATTGGCTCGGTCGCATGCTGGTAAAGATTCCATATATCGGAATTGCGAACCTGTTGCTCAAGCGTCCGTTGCATCCGGAATTTATCCAAGGCGCCGCGAAGCCAAAGCGTTTAGCGGAGCAAATTCTCACGGCGCTCGATGATCCGAAGGCGAGTCAGGATGCCGCCTCAGGTGCAGCGGAGTTACGTGAATTGTTGAACCCAGGCAGTGATGCCAGCGCCGCGGAGTGGCTGCTGCGCGGCATGGCGGAGTAGATTTGTGATGGCAACTGACGATGCATCAACGAAATGCCCCAAATGCGGTCAATCATTTGCCTGCTGTGTGGAGCAGGGCGGAAAGTGTTGGTGTGCACGCGTTGCGTTGAGCCCCGACGCTCGATCCTATTTAGCTTCGCAATATGACGGCTGCTTGTGCCCGGATTGCTTGAAAGCGATCAACCCGTCGGATTCGATTTGTATTAACAGCATAGGTTGAAGATGAGGACGGCTTGGATACAGTTTATCGTGCTCGGATGTGCGGTCGCTTTATTTAGCGGTTGCCAGTCTTCGGATGTATCGAAGCAGGATGGTTCGGTTGCGGCGAGCGATCTTGAATTGTGGTATTCGCAGCAGGTGACGAAATCGGACTTGTGGCGAATGAATATGCAGTGGGGCCGCAAGTTTTATGAGCCGTGGAAGTATATGGGGACGAAGGACGGGGAGCACTTTCTGTCGATCTATCCTGTTTCAGGTTTTCGAGAAATTTATCGTATCGCTGAGGATGAGTATCCTATCGAGGATCCGTTTGAACTGACTGCACGCTCATCGAAGTGGCGGGAGATCACCGTTTTTTCGTATCTCGGGATTGAGCAGGCACTGATTATTGAAGCGCCCTTATTGGATTTGCCCGACAGGTTCGTGCCGGTCCGTGTGCATGACGGTGATGTCGAAGACCTGTTTATGCAGGACGTGCCGATCTTAGGGGAGTGAGTTGTTGTAGGGGCTTTGCTTGCGAAGCCCGCGATGCCTCGATGTGCTTCGAAAAGAAAGAGCGCAAGGGTGAGGCCAACTCTATCTGCTATAAGCCAATCGCGTTGTCTCGGGCGTCGCAAGCAACGCCCCGACGAAACGTCTACGCCGGGATGATCGACTTCAAATAAATGCGTCCACTCTCTTCGTCTGTAAATTCACCTTCGAGCTGTGCTTCGTAGGCGCGGTCAAGAATTTTGCCGAAGTGGGGGCCGGGCTTGATACCGAGCTCTACGAGGTGACGGCCGAGCAGAATCGGCTTCGGTGCGCTGTCTTGAATGGCAAGTTCGGTGGCTTTATTGAGCAGCCATTCACCTTCTGGGAAGTCGTCGACGACGATCGGCGGGCGACCGCTTTTGTCGGCAAAGGCAACACGAGTGAGACGGTCCACGCGTTTGACGCGTGCGGCGAGTCGGCGGATGGCGGTGTCGCCTGCGCCATCACGATACAGTGCGAGCGGTCGCATGTGTTGCTCCACGAGCGGTAGCACTTCTTCGAATATTTTCTTCTGGCGCGTGAGGCGATCAAGAAACGCGCGGGCGATGGGCACGCCATCGACGTCGTGACGTGGGCTACGGATACGGCCTGTGTCCTTGCAAACGAAACTGGAGACGGGCTTACCCATGTCGTGGCAGAGCACTGCGAGGCCGACGACGAGGTCTTCCCATTCATCGCCAACACGATGCTTTGCATAGGCATCGAGGCAGTGGTAAGTATGCTTCCAGACATCACCCTCCGGGTGCCATTCAGGCTCTTGTTCACAGCCGACGAGTGCTTCGAGTTCCGGGAAATAGGGCAACCAGTTGCAAGTCTGTAAGAAGAGTAAGCCCTTGGAGGGCTGCACGCCTTTGAGAATGAGCTTCTTCCATTCCTCCCATAAACGTTCGGCTGGTAAGTGCTCGGGGGAGAGTTCGCGGCAGAGTGCGATTGTTTCAGGATCGGCGACTAAGTCAAAGCGGGCGATGAACTGCATGCCGCGTAGCACGCGTAGCGGATCTTCTGAAAACGCTTCTGATACATGGTGTAAGCGGCGTGCCTTGAGATCAGTCACGCCGTCATAGGGATCGAGGATTTCTTCCGTCAGTGGGTCGATACTGATGGCGTTGATCGTGAAATCACGACGTGCTGCGGCATCTCGGGGCGACATCGTGGGATCACCTTCAACGACGAAGTCGGTATGCTTCGGGCCGGTGGTGGATTCGCGGCGGGGTAGTGCTAGATCGATATCGTGCCCTTTGATGATGAACACACCGAAGGCGCGTCCAACAGTATCGAGGCGGAATTCTTTTTTAAGCGTGTTCTCAACGTCGTCTGCGCTGAGGCCATACACTTCCATGTCGACATCCTTTGCTGGAATGCCCAGCAGGCCGTCACGCACGCAGCCGCCGACGAGTAACGCGCGGCCGCCAGCAGCTTTGAGTAGCTCAGCGACTTGGGTGCACGCTCTGCGTTGGCGAGGGTCGATATTTTCTAGAATGTTCACTATTAGAGGTCTGAGAGCTGAGGTTGGAGACTTGAGACTTGAGAGGGTTGAGAGCTGAGACTTGAGGTGGGAGACTTGAGGACTGAGAGGTCTGAGGCCTGAGGTTGGAAACTTGAGATTGGAGAGGCCTGAGGTGGGAGACTTGAGAGCTGAGGACGAATTCATTTTAACTCTCATCTCAGGTCTCCCACCTCAAGTTTCAGCTCTCTTATCGAATCGCAGGCCCGCCCCAGTTGAGTTTGTCGCGGACGATGGCGAAGTGTGAGTGGTCGGGGTTTTGCATGAGGCGAAATTTCTTGTCGGCCACGGTCACTGTGAGCGGGAAATTGCCGCAGTCTTCAAAGCGCACGCGCCCATCAATTGTAATACGCGGGCAGGCGGTTTGCTCACCGCACTCAATCGTAATGTTGGTGGAGTGGTCGAAGATCACCGAGCGATTACCAAAGGTGTGTGGGCAGATCGGCGTCATCACGATGGCGCTGACTTTAGGGCCGATGATCGGACCGCCAGCGGATAGATTGTAAGCAGTTGATCCCGTTGGAGTGGAGAATAAGAGGCCGTCGCAATGATACTCTGATACGGGGTTGCCGTTGGCAGATACGCAGAGGCGGATGAGTCCGCTGCCCTGTGTTTCTTTGATCACCACGTCGTTGAGTCCATAGACGCTGTCGCCTTTGGCATTGGTGCAACTGAGCACGGAGCGTTCGGCGATGGAGTAGTTGCCTTGGATGAGTGCAGGTAGGTCTTGGGCGGCTTCGGCTTCGGTAAAAGTCGCGAGGAAGCCGAGCTTTCCGAGATTCACACCAAGCACCGCGGAGCCAGATTCGAGTGCCGCATCGAGGACGCCAAGTAGTGTGCCATCACCACCAATGGCACAGCACAGATCTTGCCCTGTCAGAGCATCTGCGGGGAGTGGGTAGTCTTGTGTGATACGTGTCGTCACGCCTTCGCGCTCGACCAGAGCAGCGAGGCTCTCCGCAACGGCGGCAGCTCCGGGCTTGGATGAGTTGATGGCAAAGGTGATGGATTGAATTGGTTTCATTATAGAGGAGAGGCGTAGTGTGTGTGGCTTTTGCTGCTAAATCAATTCGCGATTGTGGTCTTTGCAGATGGCATCGCAATGTATGTCTCACTTAGGAATAATAATCAGACGTTCTCGCCGAAGTCTTGACCTTTTCGGACTGCACCCCTCTGTTCCTCTTGTGGTTGAAGAACGTTACCTCCTGATTGATGCGTATAATGTCATTTGTGCGACCGATACGCTGCGTAGTGCTTTGCGTGACAATATTGACAGCGCCCGCGATCAACTCACTGAGATGATTTCGTCGATTCACGATGCGGAGGGAGTGCGCACTGCGTTGATCCTTGATAGCCGTAATGACACTTTGGAAGTGGATCATCCGTTCGGTAAGAAAACGTTTGAATTTATCTACGCGCCTGCGTCGTTGTCTGCGGACGGTGTGATCGAACGGATCGTGGCACGTGTGTCGAATCCGGCGGGCGTGACCGTAGTGAGTCATGACAATATGGTGCGTGAATCGATCCGTGCGAACGGCGCAATGGCGATGACACCGGAGGAGTTGTTCGACTGGGCCGCTGCGTGTGATCGGCGCTTAGTGCAAGATGCTCAACGCCGCCGTAAGGAGAACGCCCGCGAGTGGAAGAACGGCTTAGATATTGAGCTGTGAAGATGACAGATACACACGCGCACCATGATTTGTGAAAAGTGCCGCGGCTCAGGCGTATGTGTTGGTTGCTTGGGGAGGGATGGCCTCCGCTGCCTGCTGCGTTCTACGCTGCCGTCATCCGAACCAAAGCACAGAACCAAAGCACCAGCACACCGTAAGACGAGGCGGAGCTCGTCCCTCCCGAATGTGTTGTGTCGATCAATCACAATTCATGATGCGCGCCAGTATAAAAAGCTTTGCGCCTTAGCGTCTTTGCGTGAGAATTACATGAGCGCAGTGATTTACTTCTAACTACTTTTTTTCTCATGCAAACCAACCAAGTCGAAGAAATGCAGGGCTTATACGGGCCGTTCACTCTAACCGAACGTGTGGTGCAGAAGATTTGGTTGCGACAGGACTTTGCGACGGCGGGCTTGTTGACTGTGTCGGGTAAGTCGCTGGTGGTGAAAGATCCAGGGCGCTGGAACCTGCAGGAAGGGCCGGATTTTAAAGAGGCACGCCTGCTAATTGATGGCGTCGAAGTGATCGGCGATGTCGAGGTGCATTTTAATGTGTCCGATTGGCACAGCCATCAACACGAACTGGATCGGAATTTTGACCGCGTGGTGCTGCATCTCGTATTGCACCCGGAGCGTCGTAATCCGAATCCAGTGGTGACGTCTAAAGGGCATTTCCCTGAGTGTCTGTATTTAATGCCGTTGCTGAACCGCGACCTAGAATCGGTCGCGATGGATGAGGCGCTACTAGAACTAGAGCAGCAGGATGAGTTGGAGTGGGTGGCTCGCTTTATTGAACGGCCATTCGAACAGCGTCTGCGGATTTTAGATGAACGAGCAACTGGGCGTTGGTCGCAAAAGTTGAAATATGCGCAGCAACGTTTAGACGCGGAAGGCTGGGAGGGGGCGTGTCACAGCTATGCTTTGGAAGTGTTTGGCTATGCGCGTAACCGTGCGCCGATGCTACGGTTGGCGGCGAAGTATCCCTTGGCGGAGTGGAGCACAGTCGCTGTCAGCACGGAAGAGCGCTTTGCTGAGGAAGCTGAGTATTGGAAACTCAATGGCCTGCGCCCTGCGAATCACCCGCGCCGTCGCCTGGCGCAATATATCGACATGGTGCGGCAGCAGCCGCACTGGCCAGATCGTTTAGCTGAGTGCTTGAAAGCGTTTCCGCGTGTGGATGAGAGTCTGTCGACCGCAGCGTTCCGTAAAACGGTTGGTCTGCCGCAGTTGCGCCGGCAATTGAGTGAGTCCATTTTTAGTGAGGTGCTGGCAGATACGCGCCTCAATACTCTGGTGGTCGATGCGATCTTACCGTTGGCAAGCGCAGCTGGTTTAATTGACGGGCAATCCTATTGGATGCATTGGTCACCAGGCGACAGTCCTGATGCGCTGAGGCGATTCCTCAAGCATGCAGACGTGACCAATCGCCAGAACCCGCAGAGCAACGGCTGGAACCAAGGCGCACTGGCCTTGTTTGTGGAGCGGGGCGGGTGAGCGGTGTTTAGGCCACAAAGAGGCGCGTTTCGAGCGCAGCGACACTCAACCGAAGGGCGAAGCCAAAGACACAAAAAGAAAAGCCCCACCGAAGTGGGGCTTTAAAAACGCTTTCTTACGCCGACGTGCCTGCATAGCAGGCAGTGGTCTGAGGCTCGCGTTACTAACTTTATCTTGATTCCAATTTAGACGGGTTGAATTGTTGTTCTGTTTGGGAGTTACACCAGTCCAATTGACCATGTTTTTGTGCTTCTTTACACGATTTCCCCTCATCCAGTGACCTCTAAAGCTAAATGCATGGAAAATTGGGCTGACCCCATTTCCCCCCCCCGTGGTATATGATCCGCCTGTTGATGTCGTTGCGTGATTAGTCGCTTTGGGCAAAAGTCTTCGGCTTAGGTTCTGTGCTGAGGCTCGGCTGACGGCCGCGTAGAACGCGGCAAGCGCGGAGGCCATCCCTCCCCAAACAACCAATACATACGTGAGAGCCGCATGAGTCGCGGAACTTTTGCGCGTGAGTATCGTTTTAGTCTTCGCAGGGGATGAGTGACTCTGCGGTTTGCACGTATTTTGTAATGCGGGAGGCTTCTTTGCGTAGCGCGCGGAAGTCGCAGTCGATTTGTATGCCATGCCAAAATTCTTCGGATTGCCCGAAGAAGGCACCGAAGCGGATTGACATTTGTGGAGTGATGGAACGCTTGGCGTGCACGATCTCGTTGATGGCATGGGCTCTGGCGTTTTGCGAAATCCCCATTGGCTCAGTGATTGGTCCGCTTAATGGCGCTTAACTATCACACTGTGTCCTTAACAACTCTGCTGCATTCAAAATCATGCTCTTTTCTTTATATTGAAAAATTAAGCGTAGTTAAGCGGACTCGCGTAGCGACTCTGGGACTCTTTAGAAGTGCTGGATCATCGTTTTGAGACCGTCTCCGAGCTCAGATGCCACGTTTAATGGTTCGAGTCTGTGATCGCTTCGACGGAGGTCGCTTTGTTCAGTAGAAACGGCTTTTTGATCCAGCCGATGATGCCGGACTCCTCTTTTTTGACTTCCTCTTCGGCGTCTTTGATGGAGGTCTCCCAGGCTGGGCCGAAACCTGGGGCACGGGTGTTCATCATGCTGAGTGCTTTGTTGTAAACGTGGAGGGTGCGGATGACGTCGCGTCCGGGTTTATCTTTGAGTGCGCTGAGGGCGTCTTTGAGGTTTTGGTTGGTCGCTTTGAGTGCTTCCAGCTCCTTTTTGAGTGATTCGTTGCCCTTGGTGCTGATCTCCATCTGTGTATGTAGGTGCCGTTTGAGCTCGGAAATCTCGCCTTGTAATTTGTCCATCCGTGCGGCGGCGTCGGATTTCTGTGCGAGTGCTTTGAACCATGCGCGAATCCATACGATTAGTGCGATGATCAGGCCGATGCATAGGCCGATCACGATCGGCTGTGAGAATAGATTCTTCAGGGCTTCTTGCATAATTAGAACAGGAGTTGGGAGTTAGGTGTTAGAAGTTAGTCGCTCTTTGGTTCTTGTTCAACTCATCTTCTTCATTGGTTTGCTGGACCATCAAATGGCTTCGCGTTCGCTTTCGACAAAGGAATGTGCCTCTGTTTATTAATGGTGAGTCGTTTTCAATGTTGAGGATTCCTCAGCATTGACGATCTGCTTATCTTTAGGTAAGCATTTTGCCCCATGGCGAGTTTTGATGAGAACATTGTCCGTGAGTATTTCGAATTGAATGGCTTTTTTGCCCGTCAGTTACGAAAGCATGTGGTGCGTTCGCGCAAGAAACCAGTAGAGGAAACGGTGGAGTTACTGGTCTATAATCCATCCGCACCGACGGAGGGAGTGGCTCCCAACTTTCAATTGTTTTCTTCGGACATGGCTTCGATTCGGCAGGCGATCGTGGTGGTGCATGGTTGGCAACATACACGGGTGACGCCAGCGATATTGAAGAGCTCGGCGCGGTTGTTTGATTTTTTAAAGAAGGATGTGCTGAGCCAAGCTGACGCATTATTCGCAGTGGAGGAGGGCGAGTTGGAGGATGCGGCGACTTATCGTAAGGTGCTGGTGCTGCCTGGGTTGCCGACGGCGGAGCCTCAGCGGAGTGAGTGTATCGCGCTATTTAAGGAGCAGGGCGTGGATGGGGTGATTGCGTTTAGCACGATTCTGGAGGATTTACTACGTCATGTGGAAGTGAATCACAGCTATCAAAAGTCTGAGCTCTTGCAGTTGGTGCGGGTGTTGAAGGTCTATGACATGGTGCAGGCTCCGCAGCTGAACCTTTTCTGAGACTTGAGGGCTGAGACTTGAGGGCTGAGGTTTTTCAACGAACAACGAACAACTTCCATTCTTGAGTTCTTCGAAAAGGCGGCATTTGTTACGCGTATGTCGATTCATCCTACTGCTATTGTTTCTGAGACTGCCGTGATTGGGGCAGATTCTGTTGTTGGGCCTCATGCGATCATCGAAGACGGTGCCGTCTTGGGCGAGGGGTGTGTGATTGCTGCGCATGCGATTGTGCGGCACGGGGTGGTGCTTGGAAATGCTGTGCGAGTGGACTCGTTCGCTGTAATCGGAGGTGATCCGCAGTCGTTGACGTTTGATCCAGCGACGGAAAGTGGCGTGGTGATTGGTAATAATGTGGTGATCCGAGAGGGGTGCACCGTGAGTCGCGCGACCAGCAATGGTGCGAATACGGTGGTGGGTGATAATTGTTTTCTAATGGCGCAGGCTCATGTGGCCCACGATTGCCAGGTCGGTAATGACGTTGTGATTGCGAATAATGTAATGCTTGCGGGGCATGTGACTGTGGGGGCAAACGTCTTTATCGGCGGCGGTGCAGGGATTCATCAATTTTGCCGTATTGGCACGTATGCGATGATTGCGGGCAATGCTTCGATCGCGGCGGATGTGCCACCGTATGTCATGGCAGCTGAGCGTAATACCGCGCATGGGCTGAATCTGGTTGGCCTGCGTCGCGGTGGGTTTGATCGCCCTGATATTGCGGATCTGAAAAAATGCTACCGTGCGGTTTATTTCGGTGGTGGGAATTTAAAGAAAAAGGCGGCAGAGGCGGTGCGTGAACACGAGTTTGGCATTACTGCCACGGGTGCGCGCTTCTTGGCGTTTTTCGAACATGGCAAGCGCGGTTTCGTGCAGTCCACTCAGGATGCATCCTAAGTGATGGCTGATGTCTAATGTGTGATGAATAATTCGGAGATGAGTCTTCCGTTGGCGATTACTTGTGGTGATCCTGCTGGGATTGGGCCAGAGGTGATTGCGACTGCGCTGCGCAATGAGTCGGAGCGTGGGCGAGATTGTGTGCTCATCGGGGCTGCTAGTTGGGCGGAGCCTTTGGCCGCGGAACTTGGCATCGGGTTTGAGGCGATTGGCGCGGCGGGCTTTTCGGCGGTGGCCGGGCAGCCGTCACTTGACGGGGCGCAGGTGGCATTGGCGGCTTTACAAACTGCTGCGCAAGGCTGTGTGGATGGGCGCTTTCGTGGTGTGGTATCGGGGCCGGTGAGTAAGCATTGGTTGCAGCAGGTTGGTTTTAAGCATCCCGGGCAGACGGAGTTTTTTGCAGAGGCGTGGGGTGGAGCGCCGACGATGGGATTCGTTGGTAATGAATTGCGCGTCGTTTTGGCGACTTGGCATATACCGTTGCGTGACGTGGCGGATGCGTTGACGGCGGATTGCCTTGAGTTGGCTGTGCGTCGTGCAGATGCACTCGCGAAGTCCTTTGGTGTGGAGATGCCGCGCATCGGAGTTTGCGGGGTGAATCCGCATGCCGGCGAAGGTGGGATATTGGGAATCGAGGAACGCGATGTGCTCGATCCAGCGTTGGATCGCTTACGTGCTGAGATGCCTGGACTGTCGAAGTGTTTGCCGGGCGATACGGTATTTTTTCGTCAACGTCGTGGTGAGTTTGATGTGGTGGTTTCGGCCTATCACGATCAGGGCTTGGCGGCGGTGAAGACTTTGGAATTTGATGCGGCAGTGAATGTGACGCTCGGCTTGCCGCATGTGCGCACGAGTCCGGATCATGGCACGGCCTTTGATCTCGCTGGGCAAGGTTTGGCAGACTGTGGTAGCTTTGCCGCGGCACTTTCTGTCGCTCGGCAGTTGACTGGTTCGAAAAGCTGACTACTGAAATTGGGAAAAGCTGAAATACTGAAAACCTGAAACGGTTGAGTTGGAGGCCCGCCGAAGCGGTTAAGAGAGCTGATATTGATAATGACTGAAGATATAAAAACTGAGCTGCCTGAAGGCGTTCGCGAAGGAAACGAGACGCTGATTTTAGTGACGGAGCCAGCAGGTGCGAAGCTGCAGGCCTTGATCGCGCGTGAGCAGAAGGGCGAATATCTACGCGTCAAAATCACGGGTGGCGGCTGTAATGGGCTGAGCTATAAGATGAAATTTGTGAAGGATACGAAGCGTGGTGACATTCTAGTGCGTTCATCGGGTGCGCAGATCTTGGTTGATACGAAGAGTGCGCTGTATTTACGCGGCACGCATCTGGACTTTTCCGATAAAATGGTCGGTGGTGGGTTCAAATTCAGCAACCCGAATGCGAAATCCAGCTGTAGCTGCGGCGAGAGCTTTAGCATCTAAGTGAGGCGCGAGTGTTAAATGCTTGGTGGAAAGGGGCGAAAAGAGTTGAAATGCAAGATTCTTCCAGCCAACCTCGGATTTCTTGTATGGTTATCCAACCAAAGTCTATGACGAGCTAAAGTGATTTTTCGGAGCGGCACGAAGCAGTTCCCACTTTCGCATAGGTTATCTGATCGAATTCCGATGCAAGACGTTTATCTAAAAATCAGTTAATGCCAAAATACCCGAATAATCGCGGTCGCTATCAGAACCGTAACCGTGGACCTAAAGGTCTCAGAAGAAATGATCGTATCCGCGCGACAGAAGTGCGCGTGATCGGCCCAGAGGGCACTAACCTTGGTGTGATGCCGCCTCGTAAGGCGCTTGAGCTCGCACAAAAGGTAGGGCTCGACTTGATTGAGATTTCGCCAGCAGCGCGTCCTCCAGTCTGTCGTATTTTAGACTTCGGTAAGTTCCTCTATGAGGAAAGCAAGAAGCAGAAGGAAACCAAGCAGCAGGCGACGAAGCTTAAGGAAATCAAATTCCGCGTGCGTATTGGTGACCATGACTTTGAAACAAAGCTGCGTCGTGCAGAAGGTTTCCTCAACCATGGCCACAAGGTGAAGCTGACGCTTCAGTTCCGTGGACGTGAAAACGAGCACCGCGATCTAGGCTTTGTCCGAGTGAATCTTGCTAAAGATGAACTTGCAGGTATCGCCACTGCAGATTCTGAGCCTCGCTTGGTTGGTCGTCAGGTCGCGCTCATTCTGTCTCCATTGCCTGAAGGCAAGCGCGTCTTGAAGTTCAACCATCCTGATCATGAGTATGATGATCGTGATGATAGTGAGATCGAGGAGCACGACGACGAGGAAGACGAAGAAGTCGAATCCTAGTTTCGATGTGTGTCGGAGCCCTTCCAGTTAAGGTAGGCCGACGCATGTCTCGTTACATTTTACAAAGCTTAGCGCTGCTTGCGGCGCTAAGCTTTTTTGTGCCCGCATCCTTGTCGGCGCGCCAGATTCAGGTGGGTGGGCAGCCGTATGTGGATTTGGCGACAGTGGGGAAGGGATTCGGTATGCAGCCGTATTGGTTGCAGGGATATAAGACCTATCGTCTTCGCAGTAAATGGACGACGATCGATGTCGGGAAGAATGGGCGCACTTTATATATCAATCGATTGCCAGTGGTGTTGGGGTTTCCGACGGTGGAATCGAACGGGCAGCTGTTTATTGCGACTGCGGATTATCAGCATGTGTTGCAGCCGATTCTGACACCGCAGGCATTTAAGAATCCCCCTGGAATTCGGCGGATTGTGATCGATGCCGGGCACGGAGGCAAAGATAGTGGCGCACGTAATGATGCCTACGGATTGTTGGAGAAGAATTTAACGCTGGATGTGGCGCGGCGGGTGAGGTCGCTACTGGAACGATCTGGCTTTGAGGTCGTGATGACACGTGACAGTGATGTGTATATTCCACTAGCTCAGAGGCCTCAGGTGGCGAATCGAGCGAAGGCGGATTTGTTTGTGAGTTTGCATTTCAATGCTGCGGGATCGACTGCGGCATCTGGTTTCGAATCGTATGCGCTGACGCCTCAGCATCAGGCCTCTTCGAAATACCCGCGACCGACTACGAAAGATGCGATTCGTTATAATGGGAATGATTATGATCCGTGGAATGCGCTGCTCACGTATCATGTGGAGCGGGCGTTGGTGCAGCGTTTGGGCGGCCCTGATCGTGGTATGAAGCGTGCGCGCTGGTCGGTGTTGAAGGATTTGGAGTGCCCGGGCGTGCTGACTGAGCTGGGATTTGTCTCGCATGCAGAAACTGCCAAGAAATTACGGTCGCCGGCTTTTCGGCAAACACTTGCCCAAAGTCTGTGTGACGGCATAGTGGCTTATCGAAAACGACTTCAACGTATCCAATAACTTTATGTCTTTTAGAAAAATTTCCTTATCTATTGTTGGTCTTATGTGTGTCGGTGCAGTCGCTCTTGTTCGGTTGGCTGCGGACGAGGCAGATCATGTGGTGGTGCTGGTAAATACCAACGATAGCGGCTCGGCCGACATTGCTAAGTATTATACAGAGCAGCGGGGGATACCGTCGGAGAATATTATCGCGCTAGATATGCCGACGAAGGAAACGGTGTCGGTGCGTGAGTTTGTGGATGCGATATACAATCCGCTGCTGAATGCCTTGATTGACAAGAATTGGATGACCGCAGTGAAGGCGACAGGGCGGGATATCGTCGGTCGTGAGCGTGTGTCGATTGCGACGCATAAGATCAGCTATCTCGTAACGACGCGGGGCGTGCCGCTGAGGATCGCGAATGATTCGACGCTGTTGGAGGCGAACTTGGGACAGTTGCCGAAGCAGTTTCAGGTGAATAATGGTTCGGTCGATGGCGAACTGGCTTTGTTAGCGTCACCGGCAAATTTGCCGATGACTGCATTTGTGCCGAATCCATTGTTCTCGAACATCAAACCGACCCGCTTGGACGCGAAGCGTGTGATTCGAGTCAGCCGTCTGGATGGGCCGAGCGTCGAGTCCGTCACCGACTTGATCGAGCGGAGCATGCAGGCTGAGGCAGAGGGGCTGATCGGGCGTGCGTATTTCGATATTGGCGGGCCGCATGCGAAGGGAGATGAATGGATGAATGCGGCGGGCGATCTCGCGGTGAAGGCATTTTTCGATACCGATTTTGAGAAGACAAAACGAGCGATGGATGGTCGTGATCGCTACGATGCGCCTGCGATTTATATGGGCTGGTATCGCCAGAATGCGTATGGGCCATGGCGTGAGGCGAAGTGGTCGGTGCCGCCGGGGGCGATCGGATTTCACCTTCATAGTTTTTCGGGCACGACTGTGCGTTCGACGAGTAAGGGGTGGCTCGGGGCTTTTGTAAGTCAGGGATACTGTGCGACGGTGGGCAATGTATATGAGCCGTATCTTGAGTATACGCACCATCCGCAGATGCTGCTGGAGGCGTTGCTCGAGGGGCATACCTTTGGTGAGGCGGTGATGTTTAGTAATCCAGCGTTGAGTTGGCAGGGGGTGGCGATCGGTGATCCGTTGTATCGTCCATTCAAAGTTGGGTTGGATGCGCAGTTGAAAGAGTCGATGAAGTCTCCTTTTAGCGCGTATCTTTGCCTGCGGCAGATCAATCGTCTCGAAGCCGAAGGCAAGACGGATGAGGCCTTGTCCTTTGCGCGGACACAGTTGGTTCGCCAGCCGTCGTTACCTTTGGCCTATAAGTTGGCAACGCTGTATGCAGCAGCAGGGGAGGATCAGAAGGCGGTAGAAGCGTTGAGAGTGGTTCGCTACATCACAGTGTTCTCGCGTGAAGACGTGGTGTTGGTGCAACAAATCGCAAGTTTCCTAAATAAGCACAACGAGAGCGGGCTGGCGCTCGATTTATATAAAAAACTGATCGATCAACAGGGTTTGGAGAAGGCGCTACGGATTTCCTTACTCGAGGGCGGTGCCAAAATTGCGTTGAGCCAGGGAGATGCGGGCCTGTCCTCAAACTGGACGCTGACTGCGCGGAAGTTGAAGGTGCCGCCTGCAAAAAAGAAGTAAGCAATGGGCTAGGGAGTTGGTGTTTTTATTTCTTATCATTAGTTCTTGACTCAAGAACTAATAATAAGAATAACTCGTTTACTTTCTTAAGGATGCTGTTTGTATCCGATCCTTCATTTTTATGAGCGCACCCGAAAACATACACACAGAATTTCACCGCATGCTTGGTCGCGACGCCAAGGAGGCGCAATTGCGTCAACGTGGGCACGTGTTCTGGTTTTATGGGCTTTCGGGGTCGGGCAAGAGCACACTCGCGAATGCCGTGGAGCGAAAACTGACCGAGCGTGGTATTTTTACCAAGATTTTGGATGGAGATAATATTCGCAGCGGTTTGAACAGCGACCTCGGTTTCTCTGATGCAGATCGCCAGGAGAATATTCGCCGGATATCCGAAGTGGCTCGTCTCTTCTTAGACGCTGGTATGGTGGTGTTTACGTCCTTTATTACTCCGAAACGCGACTTGCGTGCAACCGCTGGCGAGATCGTCGGTGCGGAGGACTTTACTCCGGTTTACGTGCAGGCATCCTTCGAGACGTGCGCCGAGCGCGATGTCAAAGGCCTGTATGCCAAAGCCGCAGCGGGTGGTGTGAAGCACTTTACCGGGAAAGATTCCTCTTTTGAGGAACCCGCCGAAGATGACAATGACTGGATTATTTCCACTGACTCTCAGACTGAAGAAGAGTCGATCAACGAACTTTTAGAGCGTATCCTGCCGCTCATTCAAAGCAGCGCTCACTCCTAAACACGCTTTCTTCTACATTTATATATAAGAACGATGCACAACGACTACACAATCACACACCTCAAACAGCTTGAGTCCGAAGCGATCTACGTCCTTCGCGAGACTGCTGCACAGTTTGAGAAACCAGTCCTGCTCTTTTCCGGTGGTAAAGACTCTATCGTCATGGCGCACCTCGCTAGAAAGGCTTTCTGGCCAGCGAAGTTGCCATTCCAGTTGTTGCACGTTGATACGGGCCATAACTTCCCGGAAACCATGGAGTTTCGCGATAAGTATGTCGCAGAGTTGGGCGCCGATCTGATTGTCGGCTCTGTGCAAAAAGCGATCGACGAAGGTAAGGTCGTCGAAGAGAAGGGCGCACGTGCGAGCCGTAATGGTCTGCAAACTGTAGCACTGCTCGAAGCGCTTGAAGAGGGTCAATACGACGCCGCTCTCGGTGGTGGTCGTCGCGATGAAGAAAAGGCGCGTGCAAAAGAGCGTTTCTTCTCGCACCGCGATGCCTTCGGTCAATGGGATCCGAAGAACCAACGCCCAGAGCTGTGGAATATTTTCAACGGTCGCAAGCAGCACGGTGAGCACTTCCGTGTCTTCCCGCTCAGTAACTGGACGGAGATGGACATCTGGCAATACATCAAGGCCGAGGAAATCGAACTGCCGCACCTTTATTTTACTCACGAGCGTGACTGCTTCATTCGTGACGGTGTGATCATGGGCGTCTGTGACTTTATCGAGCTCCTCCCCGGTGAGAAGGTTGAGAAGATGACTGTTCGTTTCCGCACCATTGGTGATGCGACATGCACGGGTGCATGTCTCTCCACTGCGGATAACCTCGATGACATCATCGACGAAGTCGCTGCGGCGCGTCAGACCGAGCGTGGCACACGTGCCGATGACAAGCGTTCTGAAACCGCGATGGAAGACCGTAAGAAACAGGGATACTTTTAGAATTAGGAATTACGAATTAGGAATTACGAAAACTTCCAATTCATTTAACTTTCCCACTTTTATACATTTCCACTTTCAAACTTTTAAAAATAACATGAGCGAAGAAACAAATTCAGGATACCTCGATATGGACCTACTACGGTTCACGACTGCGGGTTCCGTTGACGACGGTAAGAGCACATTGATCGGGCGCCTACTCTACGATAGTAAGGCCATTTTCGAAGACCAAATGGAGGCAATGGAGGTTAGCTCCAAGGCACGTGGCGACGAGAATGTGAATCTCGCACTCTTGACTGACGGCCTCCGTGCTGAACGTGAGCAGGGCATTACTATCGACGTGGCATACCGCTATTTCGCAACGCCAAAGCGCAAGTTCATCATCGCCGATACACCGGGGCACATTCAATACACACGTAACATGGTGACCGGTGCATCCACCGCTAATCTTGCGATTGTGTTGATCGATGCGCGTAAGGGAGTGATCGAGCAAACATGCCGTCACTCGTTCATCGCTAACTTGCTTCGCATTCAGCACGTTGTTGTGTGTGTGAATAAGATGGACTTGGTCGATTGGGACGAGGGTGTGTTCAATAAGATCGTCGAAGACTTTAAGAGCTTTGCCTCTCGTCTCGATAACATCGTTGAAGTCACTTTCATTCCAGCCAGCGCGCTGATCGGTGATAACATCGTCGATAAGTCCGAGAACATGCCTTGGTATCAAGGGCCAACACTGCTCTACCATTTGGAAACCGTTTATATCGGTGCCGATGAGAATCACGTTGAGGCACGTTTCCCTGTGCAGTGGGTGATTCGTCCACAATCTGACAAGTATCATGACTTCCGCGGTTTCGCGGGTCGTGTGGCGGGGGGGGTCTTTAAGCCAGGTGACGATGTCACCGTGCTACCTTCTGGTTTTGCATCGAAGATTAAGTCGATTGAGTCGATGAACGGTCCGCAGGATGAGGCCTTTGCGCCAATGTCTGCGACGATCACACTCGAAGATGAGATCGATATGTCTCGTGGTGATATGCTCGTGAAAGCGAACAACCGCCCCGAGCCGACACAAGATATTGATGCGATGATCTGCTGGTTCTCCTCTGATAAGACTTTGTCGGGTAGCGGTAAATACGCGCTTCGTCATACGACGAAGGATGTAAAAGCCATCGTGACTGAAGTTTGCTACAAGGTGAACATCAACACGCTGCACAAGATCGAGGATGATCTAACATTCCAGTTGAATGATATCGGCCGTATCAAGTTGCGCACTTCGGCTCCGTTGATTGCGGATAGCTACAAGTCCAACCGTATTACTGGTAGCTTCGTGCTGATCGATGAGTTAACCAACGCCACTGTTGCGGCGGGCATGATCATCTAATCGCTCGAACGATTTTTAAGCAAAAGGCCGAGGTCACTGTAAAGTGCCTCGGCCTTTTTTGTTGAATTTACTCATAGTAGGGGTCGTGCTCGCGCGATCCGCAAAGGCAGGAAACGTCGCGAAGTTTCGTGCCCTTGCGGTCTTTACGCGGACTTCGCAAGCAAAGCCCCTACGGAGGGAATTACCCTTCCAGCGGCAAATCAATCACCTGCCATGGCAAGCCGCGTAGGTTGAGCTCTTCCATGAATGGATCGGGATCGCATTGCTCCATGTTCCAGACGCCGGGCTCTTTCCAGAGGCCACGTAGGATCATTTGCGCGCCAATCATCGCAGGCACGCCAGTGGTGTAGCTGATTGCTTGGCTAGACACTTCCTGGTAGCACTCTTGGTGGTCGCAGGTGTTGTAGATAAAGATGCGCTTCTTCTGGCCGTCTTTGGTGCCGACGATGTCGCAACCGATGCAAGTCTTACCCTTGGTGCGTGGGCCGAGGCTGCCTGGGTCGGGCAATACGTGACGTAGAAATTCGATCGGCGCGATCTTCGCCCCGTTGACTTCGATCGGCTCGATCGAGGTCATGCCGACATTTTCCAACACGCGTAGGTGTGTCAGGTATTTTTGCGAGAAAGTCATCCAAAAGCGGATACGCTTGAGGCCTTTGATGTTTTGGCAAAGAGACTCGAGTTCTTCGTGGTAGAGCAGGTAGGCGTCTTGTTCGCCGACGACAGGGAAGTCGTAAACTTGGTGCACGCTCATTGGCTCGACTTCCTTCCATTCGCCTTCTTCCCAGTAGCGACCGTTCGCAGTGATTTCGCGAATGTTGATCTCCGGATTGAAATTGGTGGCAAAGTGGTGGCCGTGGTCGCCTGCGTTGGCGTCGAGGATATCGATCGTCTCGATCTCGTCGAATAGGTGCTTTTGCGCGTAGGCGCAGAACATATTCGTTACGCCTGGATCAAACCCCGAGCCGAGGATCGCGGTGCGGCCTGCGTCTTTGAAGTGATCTTGGTAGGCCCACTGCCATTTGTATTCGAACTTGGCTTCGTCGAGTGGCTCGTAGTTGGCGGTGTCTAGGTAATCGACGCCAGCAGCGAGGCAGGCATCCATGATGGTTAAATCTTGGTAGGGAAGGGCGACGTTGATGACGAGGTCGGGCTTCTCTGCTAGGAAGAGTGCCGTGGTGGCTGGCACATCGTCGGCATCAATCGCAGCGGTGCGAATCGTGCGCCCCTGTTTGGCTTCGATGTCCTTGGCGATGGCTTCGCACTTAGAAACCGTGCGTGACGCGAGGACGATCTCTTCGAAAATTTCCGGTAGTTGTGCGCATTTGTGTGCGACTACATTACCAACTCCACCAGCACCGATAATAATTACTTTAGACATGCAGAAAGCTTAAGGCGAACCGCGTGCGATTCTTCAAGACTATTAAGTGCGCTAAATGCGTGTTGCGACTACTCGGGCAATTGCAGTGCAATGGTGCCGATCTCGAGCTCGCGGCCACTTTCGTAGGCGATGGCAACGATGGTGTAGTCGTCTTCGTTTGGTGTGATTGAGAGCTCTGCAGTGGCGGCACTAGAGAGGGCTTCTGCTTCAACGCCATCTGGTAAATAAGCGCGTTGGATGAAAAGACTCTCAACTAGGATGAGTTCCGAGTTTTTTAGGACCGTATCTTTGATTAGCACGTCAATCAAAGCGGCTTGAGCGGGATTCTCCGTGGTGGTTACCGTTTCAAATAAATAGGGCGATGGCAGCCCCGCGAGTTTTTCGATCAGCTGATTTGAGTTGTTGATTGTGATGCTTGCGGGGATCGAGCGCACGGCTTCGGTTGTCGCGACTTCAGTTTCTGTTGGTTCAGTGGTTTCTGTAGGTTCGCTGTCGGGCTGAAGCGCATCGCTTGCATTCTTAATGTAGAACATCACGCTGGAGATTAGCTGTTGCGATGCTAGGTCGAAGGTGCGCACTGATAGGAGCGCTTCTTGATCGTTGCTTGGTGCGATCAATTCGATGGCTAGAAGGGCGGCTTTTTCGCCTTTAAACGCTGCGGCGTTGTCGTATTGAAACGTGTATTCTTGGGACGTGTCACTGTTGGCAAGTTGGAGTCCGAGTGGCACTGCGACGCGGAACTGTGAGCCGTCTGCTTGAATGAAAGTGTCGTAAGCGGCATTGTGCAGTTTGGGCCCTGCCTTCGCGTTTTGTTCTGCGGTGACGATACGTAAGCCATCGAAGAAGACATTTTGATAGCCAGCAGTTTGGCATGCCTCAAGTGTCTGTTTGGCGGCCACTTTGAGGGCGGTGGCATAGTCGTCTTGTTCGACGAGGTCGAAGTTGAATTTTTGCGCGGCGATGGCTTGATTCGCTATCTTCGCTTCTTGAACGGCGCTCAGCAGTTTGACGAGTTGCTGTTGGCCTTGTCTTATTTTTGCCTGACCCTCTTCGGCAAGGCGTTCGCCTCGTTTGTGGATCGGTTTTAGGTCTTTATTCGGATCGAGCGCACTCGGCCTTTGCTGTTGGAGGGTTTGGCCACTGCGGATGTCGGACTGACCTTGTTTGATTAGCTTGGCCGCTTCGACGTAAGCGATACGTTGCCGGGCTGTCATGTAGGGCCGCAAGGCATCTCGTTGTTCTAGGATACTTAGATCCAGCGGTGCCTCTTTCGAGGATGCTCCCTGACTGGTCAGTGGTAGCGTGCATAGTAACAGAAGGGCGAATCGGCTGAGCGCCATGGCAAACGATTTGAACATTATATAAAGGTCGTGGGGGATTATAACCTCGGGGTGAATTAATAGGAAGTCACAGATGGTGAAGCTCTCGGGGTAATTGCCAAGGATTTTAGCGAGATAATTTAATTTATTAGTCGGTGCTGATGGGCGTGATTATGACGTTGATTGACACCGTGCCGAATCTGAGTGTTGTTGAGCTTATGAATTTTAATGAAGAATTTACGTTGGTTCGCGATACCACTGCGACGGTGATTCCTGCAGGGGAAGAGCAAGTGCTGCCTGCTGGCACGCGTGCGGTGATTTCGCAAGCACTCGGTGGCACAGTCACCATTCGCACGGACTCGGGGTTATTTCGTCTTTCGAGCAAGGATTGGGATGCCCTAGGAGCGGCGGCTCAGTCTGAGCTCAACGCGGTGGCGCAAGCCGCTGAGTCCGAGCAAGGGGATGCACCTTTCAGTGAAGAGCAGGTATGGGAGGCGATGAAAAGCTGCTTTGATCCTGAGATTCCGGTGAATATCGTCGATTTGGGGCTCATTTATGACATGCAGGTCGCGGCGCCTGACGCTGACGGCAAGCACGCGATTAGCGTGAAGATGACGCTCACTGCGCAAGGTTGCGGCATGGGGCCTGTGATTGCGGATGATGCCAAGACGCGCGTCGAAGCACTGCAAGGTGTGTCGTCTGCTCAAGTGGACATCGTATGGGATCCACCTTGGACGCCACATATGATTTCTGAAGCCGGTCGTCAAAAGCTGGGTTTAGAGTAGCGCTCGTTTCGCTCGTCGAATGATAGCAACAAAATGGCCGCTCCTCCCTGATGGGAAGAGCGGCCGGGTTTTATTCGACTTTATTTTAAGGAACTAGGCGACATGAGTCACTTCGTTCGGTTTTCACGGTTAACGCATTGCGTAGACGCTGGAGTCGTCTGCGACCCGAAACGGGACGAGCACACGGCTCCGAACAGCTACGCCATCCTTGAGTGCAGGCGTGAAGCGCCATTGCTTCACTGCTTGTAGCACCGATTTAGCGAAGTCGGGTGCATCTGCACGTGTGACTTCAGCGTTTTCGATTTCACCTTCGGTGTTAACTGTGAGGAGAACCATCACATACATACCCGCATCGGCGTCCAACGCTTGTGGACTTTCGACATAGATTGGCTCGGGTGCATCTATAGGGGATGCTTCCTGAGTATCTGTGCCAAATGCGAGACATGGCATGATGATGGTTAATAACACGGTAGTTATGCTGTGTTTTTTCATTATTCAGTTATTTTATGTTTGGTCTCCTTATAGGTAGGGAGAGACCAAAGTCGTCTAAGGTAACAGACGGATGGTATAACTGGATTGAAAATGCTTCAAAGAACGTAGCACAGAGTGTGCTAATGTGTGTGTATGCTCATTGTTTTGCTTCGAATTGCGAGTTAATTTGTTAACTTTCTACAATGCGAATGGTGTTCGTGTTGGTTGTGAAAGTGCACTCGTTGCCTGAGAAATAAAAAAGGCGCAGCCTCTTTCGACTGCGCCTAATGCATAAATTGAGCCAATCTGTGAATTTAGCTCTCTTTGAACTGTGCGACCATTCCAGTGACGGTCGCCTTCGCATCGCCGTAAATCATGCGTGTGTTCTCCGCAGTGAAGAGGCCGTTCTCTAGGCCCGAGAAGCCTGCTCCCTTGCCGCGCTTGAGGCAGAAGGTGGTCTTCGCTTTATGGGCGTTGATGATCGGCATGCCGTAGATCGGGCTGGCTGGATCGTCGGCCGCGGCTGGATTGACCACGTCGTTGGCGCCGATGACGATCGCGACATCGACCATTTCAATCGTCGGGTTGACGTCGTCCATTTCAACGAGTTGCTCATACGGCACGTCCGCTTCGGCGAGTAGCACGTTCATGTGGCCAGGCATGCGTCCGGCGACTGGGTGAATGGCAAAGCGCACTTCACAGTCATTGGCTTCGAGCACTTCGCCGAGTTCTTTCACGGCGTGCTGTGCTTGAGCGACGGCCATACCGTAACCAGGGATGACGATCACGTTTTTAGCCGCTTCGAGAATGTAGTAAGCGTCTTCGACCGAGATGGGCTTCATCTCGCCGCCGCTTGCAGTGCCAGAGGCTTGTGCGGTTGCGCCGAAACCAGAGAAGAGCACGTTCACCAATGTGCGGTTCATCGCCTTACACATAATGATGGTCAGGATCAGGCCGGAGGCGCCGACCAAGCAACCCGCGACGATCAGCACGTTGTTGGCGATCACGAAACCTGCGGCACAGGCCGCGAGTCCCGAGCAAGAGTTGAGCAATGAAATGACGACGGGCATATCGCCGCCACCGATAGGCATTACAGCGAAAACTCCGAGCAGTAGTGACAGCACGATGACGGCGATGAGCATCGGGTAAGCGAGCTCTGCGGTCGGTGCCAGTGTGAAGATCGTTCCCGTGGTGATGATGCCAATGGCCAGGATTGCGTTGAATGCTTTTTGGCCGCTAAAGGTGAGGGCGCGTCCGCCGAGTTTCCCGGAGAGTTTGCCCCATGCATAGAGTGAGCCGGTAAAGGTGATGCCACCGATTAAGATCGCGAGCACAATGACGGCTGCGGTGAAGGTGTCGACCGTGGTGAGCTGTGCGTTGACGGCATCTGCGATTTGATTGAGCACGCCGTTGCTGATGACAGCTGCTTCACGCTGGTATTCTGCCCAACCCACGAGGAGTGAGGCGAGTCCGCCGAACCCATTGAAGAGGGCGACGAGTTCTGGCATGCCTGTCATTTGCACGCGTTTTGCCGCGACGAAGCCGATAGCGGTGCCAACGGCGATGCCGCCGAGCACGAGCTTATAGTCGAGGCCTTGATAGAGTAGGGTGACGATGACGGCGAGTGCCATGCCGATCGCAGAGAGACGATTGCCGCTGCGAGCGGTGTCAGCCTTGCCGAGCATTTTGATGCCGAAGACGAAGAGGATCGCCGCGACGATGTATGAGAGATTTACTAAAGTTTCCATTTGTTGTTCAAAGTTGGATGTTCAATATTCGATGTTCGCGTAGCGCAGTTATTTCTTTTTCTTGAACATGCCGAGCATGCGGTCGGTGACCATGTAGCCGCCTACGACGTTGACTGTGGCGAGCACGATGGCAGCGAAGCCTAGCCAAACGGAAAGTGAGTCGGAGCTGGTATTGACGGCCAGTATCGCGCCGACGACGGTGATACCAGAGATCGCGTTCGAGCCGGACATGAGGGGCGTGTGGAGCTGCGAGGGGACTTTCGCAATGAGTTCAAAGCCGAGGAAGGCCGAGAGCACGAAGATGAAGAGGAGAAGGATGAGTTCCATGAGAATTAAGAATTAAGAATTAGAAATTAAGAATGATGGGGAACTTCGAACATCCAACGTTGAACGCTGAACTTCGAATTGTGGTTGATTCAATGTTGAAAGTTCGACGTTCAGCGTTCGACGTTCTTAAAGCGTTCGTGCACGATGGCGCCGTCTTTAGTGATGAGGCAGCCGTTGAGGATTTCGTCCTCAGCGTCGTATTTGAAGTCTTTCGCCTCGGCGTCCCAGAAGTGTTCGATGAGGTTGTAGAAGTTCGAGGCCAGCATGAGTGTGGCATCCTTCGGGTAATAACCTTCGAGGTTTTCGGGGCCGATAATACGGACGCCGTTCTTGGTAACGACTTCTTCGCCGACCTTGGAGCCTTCGACGTTGCCGCCAGACTCGACTGCGAGGTCGATTAAAATGCTGCCGGGTTGCATTTGGTCGAGCACTTCGTTGTTGAGGATCAGCGGTGCCTTGCGGCCAAAGAGTTTCGCGGTGGTGATCACCACATCGGCACGGGCGCAGGCTTTTGCCATTTCCTGGCGTTGCTTCTCAAGTTGCTCGGGGGTGAGCTCTTTGGCGTAGCCTTGGTCGGTTTGTCCCATTTCACCGAGGTCGACTTTGACGAACTTTGCGCCGAGTGATTTAACCTGCTCTTCCACGACGGGGCGTGTGTCAAAGGCTTCGACACGTGCGCCGAGACGTTTTGCGGTTGCGATCGCCTGTAGGCCAGCGACGCCGACGCCGATGATGAAGAAACGTGCGGGAGAGATCGTGCCTGATGGAGTCATCATCATCGGCAGGATCTTCGTCATGCGGTCGGTCGCCATCGTCACAGCGGCGTAGCCTGCGAGATTCGCTTGAGAGGAGAGGGCATCCATCTTTTGCGCGAGTGTGGAGCGTGGAATCATTTCCATACTGATGGCCGAGATGTTGCGCTTCGCTAGGTCGCCGATCAGTGCAGTTTCGTTAAAGGGATCAAGGAAGCTGATGTGTAGTGTGCCGGGCTTGATGCCTTCCATTTCGGATGGCTCAGGTTTACGCACGCGAGCGATGATGTCGGCTTCGGCATAACCTGTGCTCATGTCGGCCACGATTTTCGCGCCAGCTATTTCATATTCTTTATCAGAATAGTCGGATTTTAATCCAATTCCCTTTTCTACGGACACTTCTAGGCCTAAATCGCAGAGTTTTTTTACGCTCACCGGCGAGAGTGCGGCGCGTGTTTCGGACGGTTTTTTTTCGAGAGGAGCAAATATTCGCTTCATAGGACGTGATGTTATGTCGTTAAGTAATACTTATTTAGTGCGCGTTTTGACTAAGTGAAATTAATCGTATTGTGCAAGTTAAACAGGGTAAGTCGCAGCGCATTTTGGATGAACCTATATTTAGGGGTGAGAAGCAAGGAGTCAGGCGGAGGTCTGCCGTAGCAAGTTAGTCTTTGGTGGTGAGTCGCTTAGGATTAAGAATGCCGTCGCTAATTTGACGAACAGCAACATCTGCATAAGGCGCTGATCATCAGCTCCTAACTTCTGCCTGCTGACTTCTAACTACTCTTTTAAGGATGAACCGCATAGTGTGGCGACAATAAAGCTTCTTCTTCTGCTTTGTAACCATGTGCTGGTCGAATGGCAGCAGAGGATGGCTTCGACAATGCAAAACAGGCTCTCTCCGAGAAGCCCGTGTCACAACGCAATTGAGCTTCGTTCCATCTCAGTGATTCACTGTCCAACGAGTCTGCTCTGGGTAATCGACGATGAACCAAAAAAAACCGGACTCCGCTGAGCGGAATCCGGCTTGAAAAGTAAGAATCTAGACGATCTTAGACAGTGCCGAAGATGGTCTTGCCGTTGGAGCAAAGATCTTCTGCAGCTTGAACAAGACGTGCTGCCATGCTTGCTTCACCCTTCTTCAGGTAGCCGCGTGGGTCGTAGTTCTTCTTGTTGCCAACTTCGCCGTCGATCTTGAGCACACCTTCGATGTTGCCGCAGATGTGAGTGACGATTGGGCGTGTGAATGCATACTGTGTGTCTGTGTCGATGTTCATCTTCACGACACCGTAGCCGAGAGTTTCGCGGATGTCGCTGAGCTCAGAGCCGGAACCGCCGTGGAAGACGAGATCCATGAGTGCTGCTTCGCCGTGCTTGTCTGTCACTGCCTTTTGGCCATCGCGAAGGATGGTTGGCTTAAGCTTAACCGAACCTGGCTTGTAGGCGCCGTGCACGTTACCGAAAGTTGCTGCGAAGAGGAAGCGGCCGAGTGGCTGGAGTGCTTCGTAAACTTCGACCATGTCTTCTGGTGTGGTGTAGAGCTTTTCTGCTGGAAGGCCAGATGTGTCGTGGCCGTCTTCTTCGCCGCCTACGCAACCTGCTTCAACTTCGAGGATGATGTCGAGTTCAGCACACTCTTTAAGAAGCTCCTTGGAGATCTTAAGGTTTTCGTCGAGCTCTACAACAGAACCGTCGAACATGTGGGATTGGAAGAGGGGGCCCTTGCCTTCTGCGATGCGCTTGCGGGAAGCTGCAAGAAGTGGCTTGAGGAAACCTTCAACCTTCTCAGGGTGGCAGTGGTCTGTGTGGAGCGCTACGAGCACGTCGTATTTCTCAGCAAGCAAGTGTGTTGCTTCTGCAAGAACGATTGCGCCGAATGCGGCGTCGTTGACTTCAAGACCAGAAGCGAACTGACCGCCACCTGTGGAAACTTGGATGATACCGTCGGACTTTGCGTCAGCGAAGGATTTGAGAGCAGCATTGATCGTAGTGATCGATGTGACGTTCACTGCCGGATAGGCGTAGTTGCCCTTTTGGGCTGCGTCGAGCATTGCTGCGTATTGTATAGGTGTTGCTACTGGCATGATTATTAGTGTGTGTTGTGTTGTGTCTTTTTAACTTAAGGAGAGCTAATGAGATGAGTGACTCCTATTAGAAGACAGTCATCTTTATGCTGTTCGTTAGTTTTACAACAGTAGAATGCAGTTCGGCCTATTTCGGTAAGAATGCGGTTTGGCCTAGTGACTGTCCTTATTGGGCTTCGGCAGTTTTAGTGCGAGGATGAAGGGCACGATGACGACGACTGCTCCAAATAGATAGGCGCTTTTCGACCCGTATGCGAAGTAGACTAGGGCAGCCACGAGTGGCCCGATTGCGCGTGCGAGCGAGCCAGCGGAGCGGAATACTCCGATTGCTGCGCCTTGTTCCTCTTCTTTCGTGTAGAGTGAGACCAGTGCGCTGAGCGTTGGCGATGCGAGGCCGATGGAGAAGGCCATGAGTGCGAGTGCGCCAAAGAATAGGCCAAGGTTGAGAGCAATTGCTAGCGCCAGAAAGGCTGCGATGCCGCAGGCGATACCTGCCACTGCGAGGCGTTTCTCTCCGACTGGGCCGGCTAGGCGACGCACGATGCCGCCTTGCACGAGGATGAGCACGAAGCCGATGAATACGAACATGCCGCCGTTTTGTGCTGGAGAGAATTGGAAGCGTTCGACCGCTAGGAAGGTGAGGGTGAATTCCATGCCGCTGAAGGCCAGCATGTAGATCAGATAGACCAGGTTCGTGCGGCGTGTAGCGGCTGATGGGATTTTAAAAAGGCGGAAGATCGGGATGCCTTTGCGCTCGGGGGCGACTTTTCCGCGCTTTTCTGGGGGCAGTGTTTCCTTAAAGCTACGTGCGACCCAGATGAGATTGGTCAGCGCGAGTGCGAAGCTGACGAGTGCCGGCACTGAGAATGGATTGACGCCGAATTGCTCCAGAGCGGGGAAGTGCTCCACTAGATTAATCTTAGCAAATAGGCCGCCGATTCCTGGGCCAACGATAAAGCCGAGGCCAAATGCGATGCCGATGATTGCGAGTCCACTCGAGCGCTTTTCGCGTGTGGTGCTGTCGGCGACGGCTGCAGTCGCCACGGAGAGGTTGCCGCCCATTGCACCGCCGAGCACGCGAGCGAGCACGAGCACCCAGAAAGATGCGGCGAAGAACCATGCAGCATAGCTGAGCGCTAGGCCGGCAATCGTGATCAGCAGCACTTTGCGGCGACCGACACGATCGGAGTAGGCACCCCAGAGGGGGGCGCAAATAAATTGTAGGATCGAGTAGAGCGAACCAAGGATGCCGCCAAACAGCACGGCCGTCATAAAGCGCGGATCGCCTGAGCCACTTCGCTCCGCCCAAGCGGCCAGCGGTGCGATTAATTGCCCCAGAAGGCTGCCGTCGCCTGCGCCATTGGGTAGGTAGTAGTCCAGCATGGCTGGAAACAGAGGAAAGATGATGGAAAAACCGACAAGATCGATGAACAGGGTCAGAAAGATGATTCCGAGTGTTCGTTTACTTTGAGCGGGATCCGTGGGTAGTTCGGTCTCGGCTGACATAGTTTATCTTTAAAAGAGTAGTTAGAAGCTAGAAGGCAGGAGTTAGAGGCTGGGTATCAATGCTTTCTGCGGCATATATATAGTGCGAGCAATTGGCGATGGCTGGCGACGCTCGAAGCGCTTTATAACCAAGGACTATTTCTTCTGAATTTAAGTTTATTTAGTGTGCCCGCATTTTATGGAGAGGGCGGCGTGCACGTTGGCTGGTATGAGGTGTCGTTCGCGATCCGTAAATTTGAAGACTTGCTTGACTAGATTCGAGCTGGTGAAGAAGTAGCGCTCGTTTGGCATGAGGAAGATCGTTTCGATCTTATCGTCTAAGTGACGGTTCATCTGTGCCATTTGGAATTCGTGCTCAAAGTCGGACACCGCGCGCATCCCGCGGATGAGTGCGACTGCGTTGAGTTCTTCGGCTAGATCTACGATCAGGCCATCAAAGGCGATGACTTCGATATTCGGGCGATTCTGCACGTTCTCTTTAATCAGATCGACGCGCTCTTGTGGCGTAAACATCGGGTCTTTACCCACATTTCGCGCGACTGCGACTACGACCTTGTCGAAGATGTGGCGTCCGCGATTGATGACATCGAGGTGGCCATTGGTGACTGGATCAAAGGAGCCCGGATAGATTGCAATTTTCATGATAAGGGGCGGATTGAGTGCATATATTACAATAAGTCCAACTTTTAACGGTGTTCACGTTTCGATCGAAGGGGGTGGGCAACTCCATTCTTCGCGGATGGATCTCCCACCTCCTGATCGGTGCGTGGATTATGTGAATTTTTTCTCGGTATTCGACATCTTGGTCGGCTGCAACGCAGTGGCTCATGTTTGAGGCGATGTGACTTTATATCTCATGTTTAATAACCTCTGCTACTTGAGGGTATTAGTATATTTTTTAGGTAAATTCCTTGAAGTCTTTATCGGAAAAGCGTAAGCCTTTTGCCTGTTTTTTTTATGTTAAGTTTACGTTAGGAGTTTTTTGTGAAATCGTTAATAGAAATTGAGGAGGGGGCGTGCCATAGAGCCCGCGAGTTTCAAGTGAAGGTAGGCCAGGGCCTTTCTGGATTCACTTTGGTGGAAGTGATGTTTGCGGTCGTAGTCTTTTCGATGATGTCGCTGGGCCTCACGGCCGCTTTAATTCAATCATTAAAGATTTCGGATAGTGTGATTAGTAAATCGACTGCGCACAGTATTGCACTCGGGTATGCCGAGCAGATTATGGCTTATTCCTATGATACTCTGAACGAGGCGCTTGAGGATAGTGACACGTTTTCCCTGTATTCAACATCACTGGGTGATAGCAATGTTGTTACTATTGAAGACTCGTTCGCTTTCGGTGTGGAAAATGAAAGCTTGATTGTGATGGATGTCGATCGTGATAGCCTAGCTGCAACAAAGACGATGCCCATGCGCTTTACGATTGATGCTGAGAGTTTAAATAGTGGTTCAAATGCACTCCGAGCTCTCGAGGTCACTATTAATTATAGTTACTCGCCAACCGCAGCCGACCATTCTAGCGAAGCTGCTTGGCTGAGTGGGCAAATCTGCATTGTTAAGTCGCTGGTCAATATCTACTAAAATGAAAGCACTGAAGTTAGATCACAAAAGTCAGCAGCAAGGGGGATTTACCTTAGTTGAAATTATGATTGCGATGTCCATTGGAGTTGCAGTCATGGGTATGGCTATCGTCTTTTTCGTTGATACATTTAAGATCTCTCTAGGTGTCACGAATAATTTGGATATCGAAAATTCAATTCGCAAGGTTACCAACGAGCTAAGCAGTGATGCGCGTAATGCAAACAGCTTTGTCATCTACAAGACTTACTCCGATGAAGGGCATGATATTGATGGGAGTTTTAGGGCTCCGTCAGGTAGCTATTTAAGTTCTAATTACCGCATGCAGGCCGGAGAATCGGGAAGTTTATGCGTTTTTGTCTATAATGGCGAAGACCCCACTCCGTTAGATCTCAATCCTGCACCGATTGAGCGCTTAGTTGGCTATTACTTGGATGACAGTAGTGACGGTCAAGGAGAAGAGTTTAAAAAATTTGATATCGATATCGATGTGAGTCTGCAGGGGGAAAGTGTTGAGGACTTGATTCCGGCTGAAGATGCAGCGGATGATCATGCTGTGTTAGTTCAAAGCGCTCGAGGATTAGTTGGGGATGATTTATTTTATAATTTGTTGGGGCGGAGCATCATTGTAAATAGCGAGATTATTTACGATCTGCCGAATAAAACGTCAGGCGGAACTTATAATTTCACGGTATCACCACGAGGCTAATTCTTATGAGGCAGACTAAATACACACACAGGAACTCGAAGCGAGGTTCAGTCCTTCTCATGGTTTTGCTCCTCGCGACTGCAGTCGCGATGATTGCTTTTTCATTGCTCAGCACCACGTCTAATTCGGCTCGAATTACAGAGCGGCATGTGGCTCGATTGCAAGCAGAGTCCACGGCAGAAGCGCTTTTGGAATATGGAGTGGCGCAGTTGGCAGATCAGTTGGAGATGAAAACATCGTTTACCGATGATGAGTTGCAACCAGGTAATAGCCCATTGGTGATTCCTGATTCTGCCGCAGCTTTCTTTGCTGATACTAACATCGATATTAGCTCTCTGGAGTTACGCGCTGGGGTGCTCCCCTCTGGCGATTGGGAATATATTAGCCCGGTCGATCTGCTTTACGAATATGATGAATTGGCGGGAAAAATCGTTTTTGCGCGTGCGGTAGAACTCTATAGTAAAGCAACCGTGGCAGCGAATGGAGGCGGGGATGTTACGGTTTATTTAAATGAGACTTTTGTTGTCCGAGATGCTCCGTTGTTTACGAATGCTATTTTTTATAATTCAGACTTAGAATTCAATCCCGGTTACGATACGGATGTGGTCGGGCCTGTTCATACGAATGGTAACCTTGAAGTGGGAGCGAATTCAGGATATGATTTGGTTTTCAAGGGGAAAGTGACCTCGGCTCAGGAGATCTTTCGTAATGACAACTCAGGTGATGTCTATTTTCCTAGTAGTTTCGATCCCTTGACGCTTGCTAAAATGATACAAGGTGGCAGTGCGCTTGATTCTGATTCTTCGGATTGGCTGGAGGATTCGACAGATCGCTGGAATGGCTTTGTTCAGGATGTTTCGATGGGAGTTAAGCCGCAGAGCGTTGTCGCGTTTAATGAGTATACGCCTGATGATCCGAACACCGCAGAGAACGAAAGAGACAATAGTGCGTATGCGCTGATTGAGCCTCTATTACCATCTGGGCATGCGGATCGAAAAAACGAAAGCGTGCGCAATCAGAAGATGGCTTATAAGGCTGGACTCGTGATTAAGCTTGAGCCTGGTGGAGTTCTGAAAGGATATGCGCCCGTTCGTTCAAATTCTTCGAATGCATTGAGTCCTGTGGTGCTCGATAGTAATGGAGATGTTACCTATACTGAAGTGACTTTGCCTGCCGACTTGATTGGCGATCCCGATTCGAGCTTCACCTCGATTGAGAATAATAGACCTGAGTATTATAATAATGATGTCGTTACTACTACTGAAACCTACACTTACACGACTGGTAAGGGCAAAAACAAGGAGACGGTTACTGGCACTCGAGAGGTTACTACCGATAGCGTAATCGGCGGACTCTACGATCACCGCGAAAATCGAGGTGTGGACACTGTCGCTTTAGATATGGAACGCTTAAAACACTACATTGACAGTAAGGATAATTCGGGAACTGGTTTCGATGGCACTTTTGATGTCGAGAGTCAGTGGAATGGCGTTGTTTATGTCGAGTTTCCCACTTCGCTATCGACCACAGACGGAGTATATGACTACGGCACTGCAACCAATGATTATCATATCGTGCCAGCTGTCGACTCGGAGGCAGATACGATTGAAATGGCGCTGATGTTAATCGATGCGAAGGAAGTTCCAGAGCCAACGAATGTTGCAGAGCCAGGATTTACCCTTGCTACGAATGCGCCCACCTATCTGGTTGGCTCTTATAATGCGGATGGGTCGCCTCATACGAGTGATTCGACTGAGCCCGATGACAGTTCTGAACAGCCAGCTGCGATTCTTGCAGATTCGATTACATTGCTTTCCGACGATTGGCCTTCAAATCGAGCGAACTCGAATGTTGACGGTCGAAGTAATATTGAGAGTGACCGACCTGCGAGTTCTTACATCGAAATTGCAGCAGCACTGGTGACTGGGACTCCGAATGCGCTTCCGTCGGGTGCTTCTTATCCGACGACTGATGCCAGTCGGCCGAATAGTTTGGGAGTCATTAACTTACCTCGATTTTTAGAGTATTGGGGCTCGAGCCGAACTGTGACTATTCGTGGTTCCTTGGTTTCGCTGTTTGAGAGTGAGGTGCGCCCAGACGGAGCGCCTAGTAATTTTAATGACTATTATGTGCCGCCCACTCGCGATTGGGGCTACAATACATTATTTAGTGAAGGCCGTTTTCCTCCAGGCACTCCTGTTATTCGGAATTTTCGTAGAATCAATTTTTCGAATATTACGAAGTCAGAATATGATGCAGCCATACAGAGCTTAGACGATCTATAGATATGAAATTTTTGTCTATTATTTGTGCCTTATTCATTTTTGGGGAGGCTTCTGCACTGCCGTTGAAGTCGCTGGTCATTCCAGGCCAGGTGCCAACGTTGCCAGTTTCAGTTCGAGTCGATAGTGAAATGATGGACGGCTTCATGGCTGAGACAGTCGTGGTGTCGACTCGAGACTTTTCCCTTTCTTCGGGAATTAATAATATGTGGTATCTGCCCCGAGTTGAAAATGGGGCAGTTGCGAATTTTAATCTCGGGCGTAAGAGATATATTGGAGGAGATCTTCGTGTGTATCCTAGGGGTGGGGAGTCTCCTGGGTGGGTAGATGCGCTTCCAGAGTTACTCGTGGCTGCGCAGTCGAACCCTGCGAATGAAGGTGTGCGCTTCAAGTTTAATGAGGATGGTTCGATTCAATTTTTACTGCCCACAGTCAATAAAGGGAGAGAAATTTTGGATGAAAACGGTAAAGTGGTTTTTTCCAACAAGAGAGAGGTGTATCCGTCGATTTGGGGGAGTCACTATTATGTAGTGGAGTATGAGATGACTGAGAACTCTGGCACCGAAGACGAGATTCAGTTGACTGTGAATGAGTTATTCCTTCAGCTTGATTCTGTGGACCTGCATATTATCTTTCGAGCGCCCACACAGTATCACGCTAGTTTGTATCAATCGTTTATGAGCTATCTGAAGGATTTTTATATATCCAAGGAGGATTAGCGGCAATTCGGCGGGGAGTGTTTGAAAACCCGCGTCATTTTGAGCTAGCCCACCGCGGTCGGATTCGCCAGCCTGCGTGCTGTGAATTTACCGAACCTTCTCACGCTATCTCGTATTCCGATCATCTTTGCGGTGGTGGCTCTCTTGTATTTACCTGTTACTGGGGCTAGCACTGTGGCCTTTGTGCTGTTTGTGATCGGTGCAATTACCGATTGGGCGGATGGCTACTACGCGCGTAAACAGGGCATCGTCTCCAATTTCGGCAAGCTCATGGATGCACTCACCGACAAGGTCTTCATGGTGGGCTTGTTTATTACCATGGTGGTGATGGGCGAGTTGCCGGGGCTATGGTCGCTGTTTCTATTACTGCTGATCTTGAGCCGCGAGTTTTTGATCACTGGTTTGCGCTTGGTGGCAGCCAGTTCTGGGATCATTTTGGCCGCAGAGAAGTCTGGTAAGAATAAGACGGTCTTTCAGATTACTTCCGCAATCTTGCTGTTGCTGGCGATTGCGATCCGCAAAGATATGCCGAATTTATTTCCTGCAATCTTCGGGTATACGTTTGATGGGATTCTTCACTGGGCGGGCGTGCTTTGCTTTGTGTTGGCTGCGTGGTTGACGATTTCATCTGGCACGAAGTATATGATCAAGTATTGGTCGGTATTCATCGGGGAGGATGAAAATAAAGGTGAATAATATAGAACGCTATTTTCCTTGGACGCGCTTTATCTCCACACCCGTGGTGGTGAATCTGGCAACATTGGGCCCGCTGGGCTTGGTGAAAAAAGGCCCCGGCACGGTTGGTAGTGTGGCGGGTATCGGCCTGTATGCCGTGCTGTTTCACCATGCCACGCCGCTGAGTTACCTCGTATTGATGCTGCTGTTCACCTATTTGGCAGTTGCGATTTGTGATACCGCCGAGCGCCGTCTGCAAATGCGTGACCCTGGCATGATTATTCTCGATGAGTTGATCGCTGTGCCGTTGGTGTTCCTCGGGATGAATGGACCAGATGGATTAGTCGCCGAGCATGGTGGCTGGCCAGTATTGTTCGCTGGCTTCGTGCTCTTCCGGATCTTTGATATCGCTAAGCCCTTTGGCATTTCGAAATTGCAGAATCTCCCCGGTGGCCTCGGCTGCGTGGTGGACGATCTCGCTGCAGGTCTTGCGTCCTGTGTCGTGCTGCATTTGATCCTGCACTTCTTTTTCTAAGGGTAGTTTATTGCTCATGACGTTTTTAGATAAGCTAGAGAAGCGCTTTGGACATTGGGCGGTGCCAAATGTGGTGCTGTATATCATTATCGCCCAATTGGTCGTGTATGCGCTGGTGTTGGGCGGGCAGGTTTCGTTTGGGACGCTGCCGCTGATTCCAAAGGCGGTGTTGGGAGGTGAAGTGTGGCGCTTATTCTCCTTTTTGATTTCGCCGCCGAACATTGCGGGAGGGGCAATGAGTGCGCTCTTTTTAGCATTTTTCTGGTATCTTTTCTGGATGATGAGTTCGGCGCTGGAGCAGATCTGGGGGGCGTTTCGTTTGAACGTGTATCTACTCTGCGGGGTCGGTTTTACGATTCTAGCCGCCTTTGTTGGGCAATTTGTTTCGCCTGCTACGACGATTGTTATCTTTCCTGATTTTCTCTATTTGAGTGTGTTTCTGGCCTTTGCCGTGAACCATCCGAATGTGGAATTTGCGATTATGCTGATCTTACCAGTGAAAGTGAAGTGGTTGGCATGGCTTGCGGTCGGGCTGACGGCATTCTCATTTTTGGGAGCACCGTCATGGGGGGATCGTATCGCGATACTCGGCCCGTTGGTTAATTTCTACCTGTTCTTCCGGAAGGACTTGTCGAATTCAGTGGTGAGTCGTCAGCGTCGTAAGGCCTTTGCCAAAGAGAAGGTCGAGCGCGACAATACGGCCTTTCACACCTGCAGCGAATGCGGTGCCACTGATCAGACGCATCCCGAGCGGCACTTTCGCTATAAGACCGTTGATGGTGCTGCCGTTTGTATCTGCGATACCTGTCGAGGGGGGGCGTAGTCTGGGTGTGTTTACGGTATGCTAGCCGTATGCAAACCTGCTCTCTACGAGACGCATGTGCCACAACCGGCAGGGCAGTTGTTTTCGTTTTCTGGGTGTAGCACGCGCTTCTGCGCGCAGCGCCGAGCGTGTTTTCTTTGTGCGTATGGTATTTGCTATTCATCGCGATTGTGTGCATGACAGTGTGAAGGATCTGACTCACCCCATTGATTGCTATGTGTTCTACGACTAAAGATACCATTTGCCTACTGATCGATGCCGACAATTCGCCGGCGGAAAAGATCAATTTTATCATTGAAGAGCTTGCCAGTTACGGGGTTGTGAACATCCGCCGTGCGTATGGGAACTGGACGAAGCGTGCATTACACGGTTGGGAGAAGGTGCTGCATGATCATGCGATTCAGCCGATTCAACTGTTCGACATGGTGAAGGGTAAAAACGGAACCGACATCGCGTTAGTGATCGACGCGATGGACATACTCTACACGAAAGAGGTGCAGACGTTTGCGATTGCTTCGTCGGACTGCGACTTCACGCCACTCATCATGCGGCTACGAGCTGAGGGTAAGAAAGTCATTGGTTTTGGGGGCCAAAATACGCCGGCTCCCTTTATCAACGGATGCACCAAATTTCTTTATCTCGACGAAGATGCCGCAGCTAAGGCGCGTCGCAAAAGCTATAAGGTCTCCGCTGCGGAACTTAAAGAGAATACGAAGTTGATGCAGACGCTCATCACGGCCGTCGAGACTCTAGCGGATCACGATGGCTGGGCTGACCTCGCGCCTGTGGGGTCGCATATCTCTAATCAAGGCCCCTTTGATCATCGCACTTATGGGTTTGCTCGTTTGCGTGATCTGTTTGGCGCTCTTGATACGTTTGAAGTCAAGACGGCGCAGCAGAATAATCAGATCAGCTACCGCGTGCGCTTGAAAACTTGAACTGACTGCTGCTGCGGGCAGCGTTCGACCATTTTTAACTGTTGCTCAAACAACACTATTTTCTGACTCGCATAGAATACAGTTTTTGGTGCAAGTTCTTTAACGTCATTTTTGACCCCTAATCACCCTAATTCTTTTTTCTATGAAACGATCTCTTTTTTTACTCCCCCTTGCGCTGGCCACGACTGTTGCTGTTGCCCAGCAAGACGATTTTGATAAATTGGTTGCTGAGGAGAGTTCGTCTTCATTTGAGCAGGCTGAAGCTGCTCGTGAGTCGCGTGGCACTGTGGCAGATACAGCTGCCGCGAAGGCGGCGACACAGCGAGATTCGGCAGCAGCGGAGGCACGCGTGTCTGAAGATACCGCCTTGGCAGATCGAGAGACGCATAAGGAAGCGCTTGGCACGATGCTGGATACAGCTGCTGTGGATGCAGTGACACAGCGAGACTCGGCCGCAGCGGAAGCACGCGTGGCTGAAGATACGGCTTTGGCAGATCGGGACTCGGCCGCAGCGGAAGCACGCGTGGCTAAAGATACGGCTTTGGCAGATCGAGATACGCATAAGGAAGCGCTTGGCACGATGCTGGATACAGCTGCTGTGGATGCAGAGACACAGCGGGATTCGGCAGCAGCGGAAGCTCGCGTGTCTGAAGATACCGCAGATCAAGATGCGCATAGAGCGTCGCGTGGCACGATGCTGGATACGGCTAAAGCCGATTCAGTGACACAGCAAGATACGGCAGCTGCCGAAGCACGTGTGAAGCATGACTAGGGGCACTCGAGCGCTTGGAAGACTCGGTATGTGTGAGTCTTGGTAGGGCGCTCTACTTGCTATTCTTGATTTTAATACTGCAAATATAACCCAATGCTTCGTTTTACTTCCGCTTTGGTATTCCTGCTTTTAGCTTCTAATCTAAATGCAGAAATTCTTTATCACGATACTTTTGATCAGGATGGTCTGACCACCAATAAAGGTGTCGGAGGCGGTGCTGTCAGTCGGTCTATTCAGTCTCATAGTTGGGCTGATGACGGGAATGCGGTATATCGGTCCACAGGAGTCGGCGATTCCGATCGAGCGATTCTTTTTTCAAAGGATAGCTTTCAAAGTGACACCGGATTTAAACTTACGGTTCGTTACTTTACAGACAGCCTCAGGGGAGCTGGTGGGCATGATCTATCGATCGGATTGATTCGTAGCGACAGTGGTCTCGCCAGCTATGATGGGTTGAATCCCTTCAGGGCAAACTCCAGTGTCTATGGCATTGGTCTGAATGTGATCGCAGACAGCGGAACTGCAGGGCAGGGGATTCATTTCAGTAACGGCTCCAGTAACGAGCAATTGGATCAGTCAGGCACACGAGCTCAATTTGTGGGAGGGGCGGCCACGACAGTCACTCTGGAAATCGAAAAGGGTGGGTATTGGTGCTACCGTATCGATGGAGTCTACGAAGATTCCGGTGTGCTGGTTGAAGGGATCGATCTGAGTCAAAGTTATCATGTCGTAGTTTACGGCCAAGGGGGTGCCGGCAACCGAAAAATCCTTCAATTCATCAAATTGGAAACCGCGTATGCGCAGGGTGAACGCGCCGCTTCTTCAAGAGGCACATGGAGCGGTGGCATGGGCTTAGATAAGATTCAGGATCTGAAGACCTTGGATACCGTGCAAGTGCGGCTGACTGATGGTGCGGTGCTGTCGGCCTCACACTGGGCGCCTCATCGGATACTCGAATATCTATGGGGAGGTGATCTCGATGAGAAAGGTAAGCCGATCAATCTCTGTGTGCCACGCTGGGGCGATCTAACCAAACCTGAGCCTGAAAACGACCCGATTCGAGAGAAGATGTTAGCGATCAAGGCTGCTGGGTTTAAAGTGAAGGCGTATGCGAATTGTGAGAATTTTAATGGCAGTAACAGCAAGGAGTGGGAGGTCATTGCTCAGCGTTGGAAGGACTTTTGCGATACAAACCCAAAGGTCGTGGCCTTTGTAAATAGCCAGCCGTTCCATACCGGGGTTTGGGATCGAAAGAAGCAGCAGTATGTGGATGCGTCGGAAAAGTTCCCAAATCGTAAATACATGTTCTGCTATACGGAGATTGTGCTGAAGGATTATGCGCTGCGTTACGGTGATCTCATTGATGCCTGGATTTTTGATTCAGCAACGGACATCAACCAAGCAGGTGATAATCCGGGTAGCGGTGTGGTTGAAGAGCAACGGATCTATCAAGCCTTTGCGAAGGCGGTGCATGCGGGCAATCCTGAGATCGCGATCGCGTTCAATAATGGACGAAGCACCGTGAAGTCTAAGAGCTATCCTTTTGCGACTCCGACGCATTACGATGACTTCACCTTCGGGCATGGCTTTGGTGGCAATAATAGTCATGGCGATAAGAAGGGCGGGCAATTCGGCAGAAACTATAAACATGTGCAGAAGATGACTGAGACCAATGGCTACGTCTTTGCCGGTGGTCAATGGGAGTGGGATGACCTGATTGTTGGCAATCTGCACTCAAAGTTGGCGACGACTGGCTGGAAGTCTGGCGGAAAGTTGGCTTGGGAAACCGAAGACTTCTTGCAATGGAATTTAGAAGCCATGCAGGCAGGAGGCATCATGACTTGGGATGGCTCGGCCAACTCGAAATACAATAGGAATTGGACGCTTCGAGGGTGGTCATACGAGTTGTTAAAAGCGCTCGACGATTATTTAGCGGTGCATGAATCGCCCGGCACCCCAAATTGGGCGAGAGCCTATACCGTGCTGCCTGATGCAATAGCAGGCCGTCAATATCAGCATGAGTTGCTAGTAGGCAAAGATCTCTGGGATCCTGAAGGTGACCCGATCACTGCGATCACAGCCTCTGCGGATGCTCCCGAATGGTTGATGATCCGCCAAGACCCCGCGAATTCAGAACGTTGGGTGCTCGGTGGTGTCCCGACCGCACGGTTAGAGGACACGGTTCAGTTTGATCTGATCGCAAAGGATTCCAATGGCATGGTCGGCACTCGATCAGTCAAACTGCATTTCGGTAGTCACAATTAATAGAGCTAGTGTTGCGGCTGACACTGCGGAATCGCTATTCTAGCGTAGGGGCTTTGCTTGCGAAGACCGCGCAAAGGCCAACAGCACACATCGTTCTGTAACGCGTCCTGCCCCCGCGGGTGCCGCCCCTCGACGAGCTCTGAGCCTTGAGCCTGTCGAAACGGCCAGCAGCACCGCTACATTCATTCTATTTAAGCCTAAGTTCGTGCCATTCCGTAGTTTAGGGATTCAACATTACCCGAGGTCATTATTCATTTGCAAATGGCGCGATTCAAACAAAGGACAGTGTCATGAAAACAATGACTTGCAAACAACTGGGTGGCGCGTGCGACGTGGCGTTTCACGCAAATTCTTTTGAGGAACTGACTGAGCTCAGTAAAGCGCACGGCATGGAAATGTTTCAGCAGCAGGATGCTGCCCACATGGCAGCGATCGGTCAGATGATGCAGCTCATGCAGTCCCCCGAAGCGCTCAATGAATGGATGGAAGCGCGACGAGTCGAATTCGAAGCTTTGCCCGAAGATTAAGCCGAGGAAGGTTGTTTACCAGCCGCGCATCAAGAATTGTGATTTTTTGCTCAATCCATTCGGGAGGGACGAGCTCTGCCTCGTCTTGCGGTGTGCTGGTGCTGAGGCGCGGCTGACGGCAGCGTAGAACGCTGCAAGTGCAGAGGCCGTCCCTCCCGAAGGCCAACGCCCCTACGTTTCAGCTTCGACTGATACCATCAACTCTAGCTTGCGTTCGATCGCTTTCAAACGGCGACGATGCATCGTGACTGCGAGTGGCTCGGTCTCGTCGTCTTTGGCTTCTTTCTCCATCACTTCAAGCTCGTGGCTAATCTGGTCGTGCTCTGCGCTGAGGCGCTCCTTTTCGGCAGCACGCTCGGCTTTGTCGAATATGCGCTCGTCGGGCGCGTCGATATTTTTGACTCTGGGCTGCTGACCTTTGGTTCTTTTGGGAATGAATTTTTTCCCATCGGTGATTGGACGCTGCGCCATGATATTCGGAGAGGCGATTTCAATGTCCCCCTTGTGCAGCGAATCGAGCACGGCTTTGTTCAGTTTGGAGCGTGTGCTGACGAGCTTGGTAACCTCGGATAAAAAGCCCCCGACGCGATAAGAGACGGAGAAGTCGCCTAGTTCTAGTATTCTGACAAAGGGCTCTTCCAGTTCTACGGCATTGGCAGCTTCGATGAGTTTGGGTTCGATTTCGCTGTGATCGATATCGTAGCCAAGCGAAACAGTGGCGGAGACCACTGTGCCAGAGTTCTGCACGACTCGGAAGGGATTGGTCATTAAATAGAGATTGGGCACAGTCATGAGATCGCGGTCTTCAGTTTGAATCTCAGTGTGTAATAGGCCACGTTCGGTAATACGGCCAAAGTGCTCTTCGGATTTAACGAAATCCCCAACCTTAAAACTGCCAATCGTTCGGGACATGATGCCTGCCATGGCATTGGACACAATGGTGGTAGACGAGAGGGCGACGACCACGGTGAGTGCGACACTGATTAGGCTGAAGAGCTGCCCCTTCATTTCGTCGTGGATTGGCAGCGCTAGAATCACCGCGATTAAACTCACGACGCTTATTGAGATGATTGTGATGTGCCGCGCGAAGTTGTTCTGAACCTGGCGCGAGTGGGCACGGGCACGCATCAACTTGTCCGTGGCAATCAGTATCAGCACTGCGCTGAGGAACGTCGCCGCGAGTGGGCCAATCAGTTCTAGCACTTTGAGGAATAAAGTCATGCGCACAGGATGCCTTAGAATGCTGTGGCGACAAGACTAGATCGCAGTGTGGATTGTAAGGGGAAGGTTCAAAGGTAACCGTAGGGCGCGAGCTTGCTCGCCGCAGCGACAACACTGGCACGTATTCGATTGCCACGCGGCGCTACTTTGCAAGGAGGCTGACTCATAAATATTACTGACCTAGTAAATTGCTGATGTGACTGCTACGCTCTTAATTTTACGCGTCATCGCGTTTAGTCCTAACGAATCACACCTTGAATCGCAGTCAGGCGCCGAGAGGTGGTTGAGCTAATGGGAATAATCTGAGTCTGCAGTTCTTCGCCGCTGCCTGGAGTGGCTATCATGATGACGCCGTTTTCGACTGTCCAATCATAGCCAGCTTGTCGGCACATGAGTGATAAGTTACGTGATAGGGAGAGCTTGCGGGTCTTGATGTTGACGGTGGGATCTTTGCCTTCGATGGGCTGGCAGTGATGCATTTGTATCTGGGAGGAGCTCAAAGAACCGGGTTCATAGCGAAAACAAGAAGACACAAACTTATGGGTAAAGATCAGGCTCCGCCTCGTCCGTGCGGTGTGTCGGTGCTTTGGTTGAGTGCTTAGGCTCTGCAGACGGCAGCGTAGAACGCGGCAAGAGCGGAGGCCATCCCTCCCGAATTCTCAGTTGAAGGCCATACGCACACAAAAAAAAGGACGCTCCATGTGGAGCGTCCTTTCGTTTTAAATGATTCAGCGTTCGATGTTGAGCGTTTGACGTTCAACGTTCATGCCGCTTCGGCATCTACTAGCCCTGGATCTCTTCGAAGGCCCAGTCGAGCCATGGCAGGAGGGCTTCGATGTCGGCGGTGTCCACCGTTGCGCCACCCCAGATGCGGAGACCGTCGGGTGCGTCGCGGTAGCTGCCGAAATCGTAACCGACGCCTTCTTTGTCGAGCAGGCTGACGAGTTGCTTCGCCTTGGCGGCTTGCTCGTCGGCTGGAAGGGCTTGATACCAGTCTGCTGTGATCTTGAGGCAGATCGATGTGTTGGACACGGTGGCTGGCTCTTCGGCGAGGAACTCGATCCAATCGGTCTTCTCGACCCATGCAGACAGTGCTGCGAGGTTGGCTTCGGAGCGTTCGATCAGCTTCGGTAGGCCGCCGATGCTTTCTGCCCAGCGTAGGCCGTCCACTGCGTCTTCGATGGCGAGCATGGAGACGGTGTTGATCGTTGCACCGCTGAAGATGCCCTTGATGAGCTTGCCACCCTTTGTCAGGCGGAAGATCTTAGGCAGTGGCCATGCGGGTGTGTAGCTTTCGAGACGCTCAATCGCGCGTGGGCTGAGCACGATCATTCCGTGTGCCCCTTCGCCACCCATGACTTTTTGCCATGACCATGTCACGACGTCCAACTTCGTGTAGTCGATGTCCATTGCGAAGACCGCAGAGGTCGCGTCGCAAATCGTGAGGCCTGCACGGTCGGCTGGGATCCAGTCGAGGTTGGGGACTTTGACGCCTGAAGTGGTGCCGTTGTAAGTGAAGATGACGTCGTTGTTGAAATCAACTTTGCTGAAGTCTGGCAGTTTGCCGTAGTCGGCTTCGTGCTTGTTGACGTTGTCGAGCTTGAGCTGCTTGAGCACGTCAGTCACCCAACCGGAGCCGAAGGACTCCCATGCGCACATATCAACGCCACGAGCGCCGAGGAGTGACCACATTGCCATTTCCATCGCACCGGTGTCGGATGCAGGGACGATGCCGCAGACATAACCTTCGGGTAGGCCGAGGATGGATGCGGACTTGTCGATGACTTCTTCGATGCGCGCCTTCGCTGGCTTTGCGCGGTGAGAACGGCCGACAAGTGCTTCGTTGAGCGCTTCAAGCGACCAACCGGGGCGCTTGCTGCAAGGGCCGGATGAGAAATAAGGACGTGCTGGTTTGACTGTTGGTTTCATTGTTTAATGGCTAATGAATGATGAATAATGACTGATTGCTACCTTACTCGGCGGCTTTGGCTGTTTTCTTAGCAGCCTTTTTAGCTGCCTTCTTCGCAGGACGTGGCGCAAATTCGAAGCCGATCTTACCCTTTTCGAAGTCGAGGGTGAGGTGCGCTTTGAAGGGGCGCTTGGTGCGCTTTGAGATGAAGCCGTCGAGCAAGGGTGTTTTACCTTCGGTGAAGAGCTTTTCCACTGCTTCAGGATCGAGTTCCTTTTGTAGGATCACCTTGCCGAGGCGGAAGCCGTCGGGAGAATCCTTTGGCTTGAACTCGGGCACGTGGTAGGCCTTTTCAGTGCCGTAGAATTTCGCTTCGAGCCCGTTTTGTAGCGTGAGCGTCTTGATCAACTGGTCGTCGGTCAGCTCATCGGCGGAGTCGAGATCGTCGTCGAATACGAAGTTGGTCTTCCACTTGCCGATCTTGCCCGTCTTCGTGACGTTTTGCACAAGCTCTAGAGCGGCGCTGAACGGTTTGTTGAAGCGTGATACGAAACCTTCCATCTCTGGCAATGCTTTCGTGGTGAAGAGTTGAATGGCTTCTTCCTCGGTGAGCTTGCGGCCAGCGATATGCTTGGAAATACGGAAGTCGCATTCTTCTTCGCGACACTCGTAAGTGGCATCGGTTTGCTTGAGGCGCGGAGCTCCACAGGCAGGGCAGGCGCATTCCAAATCTGGGAAGGTGCGGTTGACCAGCATTTCCATGCGAGCGCGGGCTTTGCCGACGACGTCTTCGGTGAACGTGGCAATCTCTTGCATGAACTCGGCGCGTTGGAATTCGCCGCGCTCCATCTTGTTAAGCTTGGCTTCCCAGTCGCCGGTCATCGATGCGGAGCTGAGCGCTTTGATCTCCATCTCTTCGCAGAGTTCGATCAATCGCAGGCCTTTGCCGCTGACGTTGAGGTCGCGACCTTCGCGGGCGATGTATTTCTGGCGCAGCAGGCCTTCAATCGTCGCCGCACGTGTGGCGGGAGTGCCGAGTCCGCGCTCGGACATGGCTTCGCGTAATTCGTCGTCGTCGATTGTTTTACCGGCGCCTTCCATCGCAGCCAACAGAGTCGACTCCGTGTAGCGGGCCGGTGGCTTGGTTTCTTTGTCGAGCACTTCGATCGTCTCCGTGCGGGCGTTTTCGCCTTGAGCGACACCGACGAGCTCGTCCTTCTCGGCAGCAACGCCGGGGACGCGGCCATACACAGCGAGGTAGCCAGGTTTGACCAGCGTTTTACCATTGGTCAGGAACGTGTCGGCTTCGGCACCATGGTTGATGGTGGTGAGGCGCTTGGTGACTTCGAATTCGGCGTGTGGGAAGAACACGGCGACGAAGCGTTTGACGACCATGTCGTAAAGCTTGGATTCCTGCTCGTTGAGCTTAACAACACGGCCAGTTGGGATGATCGCAAAGTGATCAGAGACTTTGGCGTTGTTGAACACGCGCTTGGTGAATTGCACGCGGTCGTTCTCAATCGCATCGGCTGCCCATTTTGCGGTGGCGTGGCCGGAGCTAGCGAGGTCGCGGAGGGTCTCGTAAACCTTGCTCATGTAGTCTTCGGGCAGGTAGCGAGAGTCCGTTCTCGGGTAAGTGAGCATCTTGTGACGCTCGTAAAGTGCTTGGGCGAGCCCGAGTGTGTTCTTGGCCGTGAAGGGGGCTTCACGCTGGAGCGTGGTCAAATCGTAGAGCTGTGGCGCGATTTGTTTGCTCGGCTTAGTTTCCTCGGTGACGGTGCCGGTCTTGCCTTGGCAGCGGTCGTGGATGGTCTGCGCAGTGGCTTTGTCCCAGACGCGTTCGGCACGGCCATGCGGCTGCTCCTTGTTCTTCTTGAAAGTGGTGTCGATCCATTTGCCGGGGTATTCGCCCTTGGCAACGGCGAACTCGGCGTGGATTTCCCAGTAGTCTTCGGAGACGAAGGCTTTGATCTCGCGCTCGCGTTTGGCGAGGATGGCGAGTGTCGGGGTTTGCACACGGCCTGCCGCTGTGATGTTGAATCCACCGTGACGTGAGCGGAAGCAGGTGAGGGCGCGAGTGGAGTTGAGGCCGACGAGCCAGTCGGACTCAGAGCGGCACTTCGCGGCGTCTGCGAGGTTGGCCATCTCTGCGCCGTCGCGTAGGTTATCCCATGCTTCGAGAATTGCCCCAGTCGTCATCGATTGCATCCATAGGCGCTTGACGGGCTTTTGGATCTTACCGATGTCCATGATGTATTGGAAGATGAGCTCACCTTCACGGCCGGCGTCACATGCGTTGATGATGACGTCGAATTCCTTCTTTTTCGCCAAGCTAAGGACGTGCTTGAGGCGATTATGTGTCTGTTCGATGGGCTGGAGTTCGAATTTCTTCGGGATCGCTGGCAGCACTTTGAAGTTCCAGGGCAGGTTTTTACCGTTGGGGCCAGTTGGCATCTTCAGCTCGACGAGGTGGCCGACTGCCGAAGTGATCGCGGCGTTTTCATTCTCGAAATACTGTGCATCGCGGGATTTGCCCTTTTTCTCAAACTTGCCTAGGTGCTTGGCGAGTGCTTTGGAGAGGTCAGTGGCGACGGAGGGTTTTTCGGCAATGATTAAATATTTCATGTGATCTGTGACTGTCTGTCTTTAAAGAGGTGAGCCTTCGTATAAGACGAAGGCTCTGGAAAAATGGACTATATAGTGGGGTTATCGATGGCTGATCGCTTGCGCATCCGGGAAACACATACATGCCGCTAAGCAACCGAAAATCCAGTTGTGGAGGGGTAACATGTATAGGATGCGAATATTCATCAGTTGGAAAAAGGCGTAAAATTATCGTGTGTCGAGGGAAATGGAGTTTGGCGATCTCAATCTCTTCCCGCATTACTTTGACTTTGTTAAACGGGGATCGCTAGGTTTTCGGTAAAACAGGCGATTAAAACTGGCGTCAATCCTGTTTCTAATTTTTGAGAGACCTTTCACTTATCACATTCATCACTTTCACTCTTTTTCATGTTACGTAAATTCCGCGAAGACCTAGCGCGCAAGGGCAATGACTTTGCGCAATTCACTGCGGATGTGATCTACGATCGGCAGCATGGGCGTGCCGCGGAGATTTTCGGTTCGTTCCTCTATGGGCTCTCGTTTATCTTTAGTTTTGTCGTGCAACTACGCTGGTATCTCTACGAGCACCGCATTCTCCGCAATAAGCCACTTGGTTGCCTAGTTGTGGTGGTGGGGAATTTGACCGTCGGTGGCACGGGGAAGACGCCTGTGGTGGAGAAATTTGCGCGCACGCTGACGGAGCGCGGCCGTAAAGTGGCCATTCTCAGCCGTGGTTATAAGAGTAAGAAAGAGCCATTGCTTAAAAAAATGTGGCGTAAGCTCACACACGGGGAAGAAGATCCGCCGAAGATCGTCAGCGATGGTAAGAATGTCCTGCTTGACTCGGAAGTAGCTGGAGATGAGCCGTTTATGCTCGCATCGAACCTTCCGGGGGTGGTGGTGCTCTGCGATAAAAACCGTGTGAAGGCGGGCTCGTTTGCCATTCGCCGCTTCGGCTGTGATACGCTGATCCTCGATGATGGCTTTCAATACTTGCCGCTCAAAGGTCGTTTAAACCTGTTGCTCGTTGATAAGACCAACCCGTTCGGTAATCAGCACCTGTTGCCGCGTGGTATCTTGCGCGAGCCGATTAAGCATCTGTCACGTGCGAGCTATATCTTCCTTACGAAGTCCGACGGTCATCAAGACGAGGCGTTGTTGGAGCTGATTCGCGAGCATAACCCCGACGCGGAAATCATCGAATGCTCGCACCAGCCGCAATTTTTGCAATGCGTGGACACGGGTGAGCAACTACCGCTCGAGACACTCCAGGGCGCACGCATTTCAGCCTTTAGCGGTATCGCTTCGCCAGAGAGCTTCGAGAATATGCTGCGCGGCTATGGAGCGGAGATTCGCGAGAACCACCGCTTTCTTGACCATCACCGTTTTTCGCGTGCCGAGATTCAGCATGTCTATGATCAGGCAGCCGAGGCGAAACTCGATATGATTGTGACCACGGAGAAAGACGCCGTGCGCCTATTTGAGGACATCAAACCGACCATTCCGATCTATTTTCTTCGCCTCGAAATCGACATTCTATCAGGGGAAGAGGACTTCGAGGGAGCGGCTGCCCGTATTTGCTTGCCGCGCAATACCCCAGAGCAAATGACACGTCCGCCGTTGAATACGATTAATTAAGTGTTGTCGAGGCATGGAAGATGCTTGAGTCCGAGCCATCTCTTCGCCACTGCTCAATAGCTTCCTTTTAGACTAACATTACCTACTACCACCATGGCTTCTTCACCCGCCGGCGCAGCTCCGGAAATCGCATCCAAGGATATACAAGACCTCGAGGTCAAAGACGCGCAGATTATCTTCCAATCCGTTTGGACGATGCTCGTTGATGAGATCGGCGAAGAGAACTTACGTTTTCCGAAGGAAATTTTCTGGCTGAATGGTGCGCCTGGCGCAGGTAAGGGCACGAATACCAATTTCATTATGAACTTCCGCGATTTGACTGCGCCGCCGGTGGTCGTCAGTTCGCTGCTGGAAAGCCCTGAAGCGCGTAAGAAGATTGATGCGGGGATGTTGGTGGGTGACCGCGAGGTGATCGAAATTATCCTACGTAAGTTGCTGGAGCCGGTGTATAAATCCGGGGCGGTGGTCGATGGCTTTCCACGCACAAAGGTGCAGGTGGAGTGCGTGAAGTTACTGTTCACCAAGCTTGTAGCGTTGCGTAATAAGTATGCCGCGACCCTCTATTCCGAGTATTTCAAAAAGCCACACTTCCATATCGTCGTGCTATTCGTAGACGAGAAAGAGAGCGTGCGCCGTCAAATTTATCGTGGAGAGCAGGCTCGTATTCATAATGAAAAGGTCAAGGAGTCCGGTGATGGCGAGTTGATGGAACTCCGTGCGACCGACCTCGACCCAGAAGCAGCGCTCAATCGCTACCGCACTTTTAAGGAAAAGACTTACGGCGCACTCAAGGATCTACGTGAGATCTTCTTCTACCACTTTATCAATGCGCATGGCACGATCGAAGAAGTCCGTGGACGTATCGATAAGGAGCTGCGCTATCAGGGCTCACTCGAACTCGACGAAGCCACTTACGACCGTCTCTCATCGATTCCGATCGCCAGCACGCTCTCGAAGCATGCACGTCAGGATCTCGTTGATCGTCTCGACTCCTATGAGCAGCGCCAGAATGATCTCTTCTCGCATGTTGTGGATACGATTAACCGCGACTTTATGCCGATCGTTCAACGTCATGCGATTTCAGGCATGGCTGTGGTGAATACCGAGGATCGGTTATTTGATGATACAGTGGCGCTTGCCATGTTGATCGATATTTTCTCTGAGCGTGGTTACCATGCGATTGTAGACGTCCGTCGCGAGGAAGTGCCTGAGTCGATCGATCCGAAGACCTTTAAGATCAAGAACCGCATCAAACGTGTTTGCCGCGTGCGCGTGCAGTTCAAGGGCTCCGAGATCCGTCGCGGGCGCTAATTCGGCTACGCCGAATAGTGAGAGTGGTAGTGAGAGAGTGATAAGTGATACAGACATTCTTGTCTGTTTTTCAGCTGCCACAGGCACCGCTACATCATCGTTGCGCTCTAAAACTCAGTAGCGCCTTTATCACTTTGGGAATTCTCCGCATCAGACGGCTGTGAAAGTCATAGTCGAAGAAATCCACTCTGTGCCCTAGACTTACTGCGTTATGTGCGCTTAGTATGTGTCATCTGACTTAATACTACCCTTACATATACAACTATGAGCGATACTGCCGAATCGACCCGAATGATCAATGCGAAGACCTTTATGGAGGTCTTGATACGTTTTAGCCTAATTGCCTTTATTGTGGTGCTGTGCGCCAGAGTGTTTGCACCGTTTACTGGCATTATGTTGTGGGCCTTGATTATGGCAGTTGCGCTCTACCCAGTGCACCAGAAGTTTGTGAAGACCTTTAAGTGCAAGCAAGGCAGAGCTTCGACAATCATGGTGATCCTATTGATGGTGGGCTTTGGTGTGCCGATGTTTTTCGTTGCCAATGCAGTTCTGGCACGTGCGCAGCATGCGCACAATGCCTTGGTCACTCAGACCTATGAGATCGATCCTCCCAAGGAATCGGTGGCAGAATGGCCAGTTGTGGGCGAGCGTGTGTATCAAGCATGGGATGCCGCAGCGACCAATTTACCTGAGTTAATTAAGAGTAACCACGACTTACTGGTCAAATACAGTAAGGATGGGCTTGGTTTTGCAGTGAGTGGTGCCAGTTCGATGCTTAAACTTTTTGCCGCCTTCGTCGTGGCCTCAGTGATGATGGCCTTTGGTGACTCCGGTATCGCGGGACTGAAAAAGATTTATCGTCGTGCTTGCGGACCTGAGAAGGGCGAGAGTATGCGTAAGTTGTGCACCGCGACGGTGCGATCAGTTGCAGTTGGCGTGCTGGGTGTGGCAGTGATTCAGTCGCTGCTCTTTGGTGTGGGCTTTATCTTTGCGGACATTCCAGCAGCGGGTGTGCTGACATTGATCGTGCTGATCTTTGGTATTTTACAACTCCCTGCGCTGCTGTTGGCTGTTCCAATTATTGCCTACATGTGGATGGTCGGTGATGCCTCTTCGGTGATGAATGTGGTCTTCACGATTTTCTTCATCGTCGCAGCACTCGCGGATAATGTGCTCAAACCGATGCTGCTCGGGCGCGGTGTCGATGCGCCGATGCCAGTTATTTTGATTGGTGCTTTGGGCGGTATGATTACTGCCGGTTTTATCGGTTTGTTTATCGGTGCAGTGTTATTGGCTGTCGGCTATCAAGTCTTCATGGGCTGGGTCGACGAAGATCCGCACGCTGAAGAGCTGCATGCGTCATCGGTTCCTGCCTCCGAGGAGGCGTGATCGGCATGCGTCCAACGATGACGCAGAGGTGTTATTTGCTGCTTAGCTCTTCAACACTTTAATCAGCGAGATGAAGTCGTCATCACCGTGGCCGGCGGCTTCGGTTTGATTCAGGCACTCGCAAACTTGCTTTAGGATCGGCAGCTCACCCTTGCTACTTTGCTGCGCCAGACGCATATCCTTGTGCATGTTCTTGACCGAAAACTGAGGCGCGAAATCTGCGTCGCGTAGTTTCGGCTCCTTGAGTTCTGCAAGCCCTGACCATGCGACGTTCTGCTTCATCACCTCAAAGAATGTGTCGTCCTCAATGCCTGCATCGCGACTCATCGTGATACTCTCGCAGAGCGCTTCTGTCATCACTGCGATTTGTAGATTCATCGCCAACTTGATCGTCGCCGCTTGAGCGGGCGAGCCGATATGGAATTGTTGAGCGGAGATCTGTGCCAGGGGTGGTTGCACGCGTTTGATATCCTCCGGTTCGCCGCCCATAAAGAATACCGTCTTGCGCACTTCGGCGGCTGGCTTGCTACCTGTGAAGGGGGATTCGACATAGCTCGCACCGGTGGCGCGCACACGTGCGGCAATGCGCTCCGCGCTCGCGCTGTCGATGGTCGAAGACTGAATCACGCAATGCGTGTCAGTGAGGAACGGTTCCAGTTGATCGAGCACCGACTCGACCGACGCCGCATCATACAGGCAGATTTGTAACAGCGTCGCGCGTTCTGCGCACTCCGCCAGCGTTGCCTGCATCAGATCGAGCTCAGGCTTCGGCGTGCGATTCCACGACGCGACTAAGCAACCGTCCGTTTTATAGTGTTCCGCCCAGATGGATCCGATGATGCCAAGGCCAATGACTGCGAGTGATTCTGAATTCATGCCTGCAGCGTAACGGAGTGCCCACAGTTTTCCAGCGTAGAAGCGACACTCCTGTCGCTTTCGTTTACGCGGTCGCCTAATGGATATAGCTGCTCAGAAGTTGTATGATGGCACGGACGGAATTTAGAGATGCAGTTTCGTTGGCTGTGTGATAGCCGGTGGTTGGAATTTGTAGGGTGGTGCCGCTGATGTTACCTTCGGTGGCTGCGATGAGACGGCCTAGTTCCGTGCGGCCCAGAGACATGGGGGCCGGGCGGTTATTGTCGAGGTTTTGCTGTTCGATCCATGCGTCTTTGTAGCTGGTGCGAATGCCTAATTGCTGACAGCGGTCCGCAACTTCAGCGGTGAAGCAAGGGGCGAATGCTGCGCTGGCATCTTTATTGCGTAGCACGACGTCTTGTTCGGCTGCGGCTTGTGGAGTCGGGTAGGGGCTCGTGTCTAGCACTAGCAGCCGATTTGTTTTGATGTTATTCCGTTGAAACCAAGCGAGCGCATAGCGCCAGCTGCGGCCTGCTTCTTCTTGAGCGGTAAACAGAGCGGTGCCTTTGAATCCTTTACGGAATAAATAAATGATGAGTGCAACGCTCAGGACATTGTCAAGCTGAGCAGAGAGGTGCGTGTCGGTCACTTGTAGCCGATCAACGAAGGAAATACAGCTGCCTGGCTGTAGGAAATTGAGGCCATCTAATTCGAAGATCAGATTCTTTCGCTTCGGGCAGAGGTAGCCGTTGGAGATCGTTCCTTGTCCGAGGTAAGTGCCGACATACGGGAGGTGTGCTTGCACGCGTTGGCTGGTGAAGCGGTCAGCGACGTTGGCGATCATTTGCTCGGAGATCGAGTCGCCGGTCAGCTCGCCACGATTGCCGGATATAAATGCGGCGTATTGAAATTCGTTCGGCCCCGTGCAGATCAAGCCGTTGCGATCGACATGCGCTGAAATAATCAAATCGTTGGGCGCACTGCCTTTGGCGACTAGCAAGCCGAGGTGGTATTCAATTTTGACATCCACTTCGTCTAATTCACGGCGCAATACGCGAAAAAAGGAATCTTCCGAACCGACCACTGAGGGCTCACGCACCAGATGGCGCAATATTTCTAAGAATTCGTCTAAGCTGTCTTTACTTGCTGAGGTCATAGTGCTGATGGGTGGAAATCAGCAATGTGGTGCTTTTGGGCCGGAATGCACTCGAAAAGCGCTCGATGTGTTTTTGGTTCAGTTCGCCGGCGTTTTTTTAGGACTTTGCTTGATCAGCTGATTGCAGTCGCGAGGTCGCCGATGGATGGGGCAAACAAATAGGAGCTTGAGACGGCAACGGAGAATTCGATGAGGCGATCTGAAATGTTGTCTTCGGAGAGGCCTAGCATGCGTTTGAGCTGAATGTCGAATCGCTCGATCTCACAGGAGAATCCGAGGAAATACAGCCCTTGTTCCTTGGCGGATGCAAAGGGGGAACTGCGTCGCCAAATTTTCATCGCCTTGCCGTCCACTTTGACGTCGGTTCGGCTGACATGTGAGTTGGGTGGCATCTGCTCGCCTTCGAGTTCGATGTCCGTGGCTTTGGTTCGTCCAATCGTTTGCTCTTGTTCGTGCGTCGAGAGGCCATGGAAACGCTTCATTTTATGGTTCCACTTTTGAGCCAGCAAATAGGAGCCGCCTGCGCCAGGTTCGCCGTTTGGAATAATGGCGGCTGCAGCTCTTTGGTCTTCTTTGGGATTGCCAGTGCCGTCGACAAATCCAGTGACATCTCTGCATTCGGCATTTACGAACCCTGCGACTTCTAGGCTGAGTGTGGCAATCGGTTCCAGTGCTGCTTGAATGGCTGTGAGCGCTTCCGCGAGCACGGTTAGGTCGTGCGCCTGTATCCACAAATATAGATCACATTGAGTGCTTGGAATACTGTGATTGTTTTTTCCGCTAAGGGTTTGAAAGTCCTGCAAATCCGCGGGGCTGATATTGGGGTGGAGCTGTGTCCATGTCGCTTTGCCAAAGGCGATCAGTAATTCAACCTCCTTGGGCTTATTGGAGAGCACTTCTTTGAGTGCACCTTTAAGAGCCGCTACCGTAGTGCCTGGGGCGACCTGGTATTCCAGGTTATGAGAGTGGCTGCAGCGTGGGTTGAAAATAGCCGCTTGTGGGATGGATTCTATGTTCATAGGAGTGGGGTGAACCGTAATTTGATGTGAGTGAGGATTTTGTAAACGGCGATTTGATTCGGTTGTCGGTGCGGTGTGAGGTTGAATGCGTGGGCTGCTTGGGGAGGGACGGCCTCTGCGCCGTCAGCCGAACCTCAGCACAGAACCTCCGCACCCACACAGCGCAGGACGAGGCGGAGCTCGTCCCTCCCGAATTGGTTGAGCAAACATCACAATTATTGTGAATTCCAATGGTGTAAATTACGGATCAGTCGTAACTGAGCTCGACTACGCTTTTTACCAATTATACTGCGGCCCCTCAGCCGTGGCAGTCGGATTTGTGCTCCGTATCAAACGTGAAGGCGTCTTTCGTTCCGATGAATTTCCCTTTTGTCCATAGCAACTCAATGAGTTCTTTGGATGATAAATGATCTTCTTCGCAGGTGCAGAATTTACTCTCAGCGCCGAATGTTTCGTCGATCGCGGCTTGTAGGCGCTCGGTGCTATACTGATCGCCTGAGGCAATCATCATTTCGATGACTTTGTGTCCGTGGATGTCTGATGCTGTTGAGTTCATTGTTTTATATAGTGATTGTTAGTGAGTGGGATAGATGCATTGGGCACCCGTGTAGATGGACTGGATCTGTAGTGTTAAGACTGCCTTGGGCGTGTAGGTGGTTGGCATCCATTCTTTGGCTGCAGTAAGCGCTTCATCGGTATCCGTGTAGATCGGCTGACATTTGAGTTGATAGGCTACGAACTCCTCCGTGATGAATAGGAAGGAGCAGCTCGATCCACGCAGCAGATTGTCTCTTGTTTTAGAAAATGCGCTATCGACGATCTCGATGTGTTCATCGACGCGACGCATCACGCCGACATAAATTGAGTTGGGAGTGCCGTCGCGATCGACTGTGCAAAGAATGCTAGGGTCTTTGCGTTGTTCAAAGGCAGCCCAAAAGGTGTCTGGAATGTTCATTATTTAAAGAGTGCTGGATTGATCTGATATTTTTTCACGCGCAGCCCTATGATGCGTTCGGAGATGTCGAGTTGGCGCGCAGCACGTGCGAGGTTGCCCTTATGCTCCTTCAAGGTATTGACGATCATCTCGCGTTCGACCGCGCTGATTGCAGATTGAAGCGATCCATTTTGTGTGATGGTTTCTTGGTCGCTACGTTTCTGTAATGTCGGTGGCAAGTGCATGGCTTCGATGGAACTGCCCGCGGCTAGAATAGCCGCTCGTTCGATCACATTTTCTAGCTCACGCACGTTGCCCGGCCAATGATAGCTGTGCAGTAGGTCGATTGCCGCAGAGGAAATCCGATTGAGATGTTTGCCGTTTTGACTGCTGAATCTTTCCAAAAAGAAATCAGCCAGTGCAAGGGTGTCGGAGCGACGCTCGCGTAGGGCGGGCACATATATAGGGAATACGTTGAGTCGGTAATATAAATCTGAGCGGAAACGTTGGGCTTCGACCATAGACTCCAAGTCGCGACTCGTCGCGGTGATGATGCGCACGTCGACTTTGATGGATGAGTTTCCGCCGACTCGTTCGAATTCACGCTCTTGGATGACGCGCAACAATTTGACTTGGACGGATGGTGAGATGTCGCCGATTTCGTCTAGAAAAATGGTGCCGCCATCGGCCTCTTCGAAGCGGCCTTTGCGTAATGCGTGTGCGCCAGTGAAGGACCCTTTCTCGTGGCCAAATAACTCACTCTCAATGATTGAATCGGAGAGGGCCGCGCAGTTGAATTTGATGAAGGGCTTGTCGGCGCGTTCGCTTTGTTGATGCAGCGCTTTGGCAACGAGTTCCTTACCGACACCACTCTCGCCACGAATTAGGACGGTCGCATTGGTGGGCGCGACTTGTGAAATGTTGGAATAGACCGAGTGCATTGCACTGGAATTACCAATGATGCCTGCGGGATTCTTGCTCTTCGTGCTGATTTGTTTCAGTAGACGCTCGTTCTCCTCTTCCAGTGCATTAAAACGTTCTGAGATGCGTAACCTAAAGTTCAGTGCTTGCGCAATGACGCGTGTGATCAGTGTTAAGATTTGAGTGGAGGATTGTAAGCTAGATTTCCGATGTGCACGTTTTTCTACAGTCAGTAAGCCGAATGTCTCGGGGCCTGACTTTATTGGCATACAAATAAGGGCAATGCGCTCGTTCTCCTTGAGAGCTCGTTCTTCACTCTGCATGTCGATCTCGTTCGAGATGTCTGGGATGATCATGCAGGTGTCTTTCTGGATCGTTTCCTGAAAGACTGCGGCGTGACGGTGTAAGTATTCGTCGTTCTTGATCTCTTTGGTGTGGCTGATGGTTTCCTCCAGTTGTAACTTACCATCGTTGGGATTGAGTATGCTGATCGTGCAACGGCGCAGCTTTAAGGTCTCGGACACGTGGTTCATGACCGGGCGTAACACATCTTCAAGTTTGATGCTACTCTCCAACATGTGCGAGATGTTGAGCAGCATGCTTAAGTTCGTTTCAACCCCACAATGTGCCAGCTGGCTGCGGGAGATCCCTTGGCAGCCGCGCATGTTATCATCAATCAGTGGTGTAAAATCCATACTAGATGTTCAGCAGAACGAGTTCCTACTGTGGATAATGCGTGTTTTTTGTGCGTTACTATTAGCCGGATTTATAGGAGTCAGCAGTAGCTGCTGTGTTTTTTGTGTAGCCCTTTGATGTCTTCTAGATCGAGTGGGCGTTTGCGCTCTTGGGAGAGGGTGCGGATTTCTTCGATGAAAGGCCCCCATTCAAATGTGTGTGGCAGGTAGAGGCGATGCTGTTTGAGGAAGGCTTCTACCACTGGGCGACTGCTATGGCGTCCGATCGTAAAACTCATTTCAGGTCTGCCGACTTCTGCGGGGCTAAAGGCCTCATAGGTGCGACGATCCCGCATCAGAGCCGTGCAGTGAATCCCCGATTCATGCCTAAACACCCGCTCGCCTACGACAGGCTTGCAATCCGCAATGCTACGGTCTGAGGCGAGTGCTACGGTGTCACTTAATTTGGCAAGGCCATGTGTGTTCCATGTGTTTTTTGAATCTAGGCCAAAGCGTAGTGCGATCATGACTTCTTCCAACGCGGCATTGCCGGCGCGCTCTCCGAGGCCGTTGACTGTGACACTTGCGTTCTGGCAACCAGCCTCAATCGCAGCGACGGTATTCCCCACAGCCATGCCGAAGTCGTTGTGTGCATGGATTTCCCATTCCATGGTCGGCAGGCCTTCGCGCAACGCGGATATCATGTGATAGGTCTTCAGTGGTGTTAATACGCCAACCGTATCCGCCAATCGTATACGTTGGATGCCGAGCGAGCGTGCGCGGGCGGCGAAGATCATTAAGTCGGTGATTTTGGTGCGCGAGGCATCTTGAGCTCCAATACTGATACTGCTGAAATATTGCTTCGCATGGGTGACGATGGTTCCCATCTCATCTAGCACCCAACCGCGAGTCTTTCCCCATGCGTTTAGGTGAATGTCGGACACTGGAAAGGAGATGTGAATGGCATCCGCCCCAGATTTAGCTGCCAAGTCAATGTCTTCTTTGCGGGCACGTGACCACGTCAGTAGACGCAGTGGCAAGTTTTGATCGGCGATCGCTTTGATGTCGCTGATCTCATTGTCTCCCATTGCTGGAATACCTGCCTCGATCTCACGTATGCCCACTTCGGAGAGCATATGCGCGATGGTTAATTTCTCCTGACGAGAAAAAACAACGCCAGCGCTTTGTTCGCCATCGCGTAGAGTCGTATCAATTAGGTGGACTGGATGCATGATCGGGAGTGGGTGAACGTCGAACGTTGAACTTCGAATGTTGAGTTGTGGATGTAGTCAGTTACTTGCTATTCGTTTGTCGTGTGCCCTTCTTCAGCGTTCGAAGTTGGACGTTCGAAGTTCGATCAGTTCATCAGGCCATGACATGTTCGGCGGCGATCCCGTCGCCGTCTTCAATGGCGTCGAGGATGTCGTCGATGATGTCTTCGGTGACGTTGGCATACCAGGTGCCAGTTGGATAATCGATCAGGACGGGGCCTTTCTCGCACATGTTCATGCAGCCAGTGGCAGCGACTTCGACGCCTTCGAGCATGCGGTCTTGCACCTCGCCTTGTAGGTAAGAAAGCAGGCCGATGGATTCCTTTTTGTGGCAGATGCCATTGGGCTCACCGTTTCCACGGAAGCTGCCACAGACGAATAGATGATGTGATGGTGTGTTCATTATGTTTAATTACGAATTACGAATTAGGATTAAGATTGTTATGATTTCCGCTTTCAGTGTTTCAAAATTTCAGCTTTTCAGTCAGCGCCCAGTTCCTTACAGATATGGCGATCGAGGTAGAGCAGGGCACCGGAGCATTGTGCGCGTTTTGTTTTGGTGACCATGGATTCAGCCCAGGATTCTTCTTCCATTTGCTCGGAGATAAACCACTGCAGCATGCTCTGCGATGGGTAGTCTTTCTCGGCTAGAGAGAGCTCATAGACCGCGACGATGCCTGCGGTGTTGGCTTGCTCCAGCGCGAGTGCTGCTTCGGCGACTGAGAGCAGATCCTGGTAGTCTGACTTCGGTGCGCTAATGGCTCCGATGGTTGGCAAGGCACCACGCTCTAATGCGTGGTCGAAGAATTTCTCCGCATGCTCAAATTCTTCAGCTGCTTGTTGCTTGAAGAATTTGGCGTAGCCACCGTAGTCATTCGCTTCGCACCACATGGAGAGGGCGTAATAGGAATGAGCGGCGTAGAGTTCGTGTGTTGCCTGTTTGTCGATTGCGAGTTTGATGGTGTTGTTGATCATGATGAGTTGGGTTTTAGATTATGATTAAGATTAAGATTAGGATTAAGGTTAGGAATTTTGTTATGAGCTGTTAGAACTTCTCACTTCTCACTTCACACTGCTACGCGCAGCCCATACCTGAGCCTTTACACGTCACGCCGGAGCCGCAGCCTTTGAACTCGTTTTGCATGCGATTGGGGATCTCTTGATTGCTGAAGACGTATTCCAGCACGTCGTCGATCATGCCATCGGCTTCGATGATTTCTAGGCCGGTGTCTTGCATCGCTTTCTTAGGCTTATCGCCGGCGGCATTCACAACGATCGCTTTACAATCTTTGAGTAGCCCTCCGAGGGCTTTCCAACGACTTTCGCCTGCGCCTGGTGTCGGAGCCATGCGTAGTTCGCGGTATTTGAACCCGGACTCAGTCTCGTCAGTGCGCTCGAACACTAGGAAGCGGTTAGCTTCGCCGAGGTGTTGGTTAATCAGTGCGCCCTCAAGCGATGCCACAGCGACGTAGGGACGAGCGGGATCGTAAAGCGGTTGTGTGGCATTTTCGAGGATCTCCTTAAATTCGTCTTCGATACCGTTGCCAATGTGGCCGACCGCATCGGCGCGGCAGCGTGCGCAGTGCAGCATTTGCTTAACGTTTTGCCCCGAAAGGAGGCGCGTGCGTGCAACCATTTTTTGGTCTGGCTCACCGAGTGATTCAAACGGTGTGTTTTCGACCGGAATCATTGGGATACAATTCATGATCTCACAGCCGTGCTCTTTCGCGAGTGCCGAGATTTCTGGAATGTGGTGATCATTGACGCCAGGGATGATTATGGAGTTGATCTTAACTAGGATGCCTGCGGCACGGATCGCTTTGATCGCTTCCAGTTGCTTCGCCACGATCATCTCACCAAGCGCGCGGCCGCGATAGACTTTCTTGTCGGCGCGTGCCCATGCATACACTTCAGACACGACGTCCGGATCGATGCCATTCACGGTAATCGTCACGTGGGAAATCTTTAGTTCTGCGAGGCGCGGCACATACGGGAGAATGCCGAGGCCATTACTCGCAACACAGAGAATCGTGTTGGGGTATTCTTCGCGCACGAGCTCGAAGGTTTCCATGGTCTCTTCTGGATTAGCGAACGGATCTCCGGGGCCTGCGATACCAACGACCGAAATTTTGTCCGACTTGCCGAATACTTTCTTGGTGTATTCCAATGCCTGCTTCGGTGTCATGATGTTGGAAGTCACCCCAGGGCGGCTTTCGTTCACGCAGTCAAACTTCCGGTTACAGAAATTACAGGACACATTACACTTCGGCGCGACGGGCAAATGCACGCGGCCAAAACTACTACAGGCTCCAGGGTTGAAGCATGGATGATTGTCGATGTTGATGTCTTCGAGATTCATTGGATGTGGAGAGTGGTTGGATTCGTGATTATTTGTTGAAAGTGTTTAAAGTTCGGCGTTCGACGTTGGATTTTCAAAGTTCGACGTTCTTAGAGATACGTATAGCCGACGTCGTTCTGAGCTTGTTTGTGCTCTAAGATGGTGTTGACGATACGGTCGAAGAGCTGCTGAGCTCCGCGGTAACCGACATGGAGTAGGCGTTGCCCGCCCATACGGTCGTGCACTGGAAATCCAACACGCACAATTGGGATGCCTGTCTTGCGGGAAATGGAGTAGCCCTTGCTGCTGCCGATAATTAGATCGGGCTTGCGTTCTTCGCAGCGGTCGTGAATGCGCACATGGTCGGCCGAGGTTAGGATCTCGATTGCTTCGCCGTCGTCGTTTTGAAGAACCTTATCAATTTCTTCGCGGAAGTGGGGGACTTTGCCACCTGTGGCGCAGACGACTGGCACCATGCCCATTTCGCTGATGAGTGCGACGATGCCGACGACTAGGTCGGGATCGCCATACACCGCTACCTTTTTGCCGAAGAGATATTTGTGTGCGTCGAACATAGAGTCGACGAGGCGTCCTCGCTCGTCGGCTAGACGCTTGCTGAGCGAATGCCCTGCAAGGCTTTCCAGTGCTTCGATGAATGCATCAGTTGCTCGGATGCCGACAGGGAGTGGCAGTGCATAATTCTTTACTTGATGCGTCTCCTCCAAGTAGCGCCCTGCGGTCTCTTTGTTTTTTGCGAGTAGGGAGCCGCATTCGATACTGGCTTTTGCAGTGCCGCTGAGCTTGAGCGATTCAAGTGTCGTGCCGCCTTCTGGTATACGATGATATTCACCCCAGCTAACTCCGTCGAGTGTATCAGAATAGTCGGGGATCATGATCCCATCGAGGGCAAGATCTTCGAGGATTTCGTTGTAGTAGCGCAGATCCTCAGGAGAGACCATGCCTGGAAACATGTTAACAAGTTTCGAGTCCTCTAGGTGGGAGGTGCCCTCGGAGAATCGTTTGACCAAGGAGAGGCAGGCTGCGTGAAAGCCGTCGGTATGGGTGCCGGTGTAGCTCGGAGTGGAAACATGCACGAGTGGCACGCCTGCTTCGTCGGCAACGCCTCGTTCGATCTCTTTAACCATGCCGCCAATATCTTCACCAATGGTTTCGGAGAGGCAGGTGGTGCCGATGCCGATCACCGCCGGGCTGTATTGCTCGATTAGATTCTTGATGCCGAGCGCCAGGTTCCGTGCGCCGCCGTAAACGGTGTCTGCCTCAGTGAAGCTGGAGGAGGCGATGTCCACGGGCTCGCGAAAGTGGCTGATCATATAGCGCCGGATGTAAGTCGAGCACCCTTGAGAGCCATGTAGGATCGGGATGCACTTTTCGATGCCGGCATACACCATGCAGGCGCCCAGCGGTGTGCAGAGTTTGCACGCATTGCACGTCGCGCCACTTTCGTAGTGTGTGGTATCGAGGTCTTCGTTTGAGACGATCATGACGCATCCTCCTTCGTTTCAGTGAGTGTTTTTGTCTTATGCTTGTAGTCGGCGAACTGCCACACTGGGCTGGTCGCGGTGGCATACACTTCGCGGGCGAAATTCACCATGCCTTCAAAGCCGGCGAGTGGCACCTTGCGCTCGTGGTTGTGGTCGCAAAATCCGATGCCGAGCTTGTAGGCGATGGGGCGCTCTTTCACGCCACCGATAAAGATATCGACTTCCTTTTCTTGCACATATTTGGCGAGCTCGAGTGGGTTGGAGTCGTCGACGATGATCGTGCCGGGATCGCAGATCTCTTTGAGCTGTTCGTAGTCTTCGGCGCTGCCGGTTTGTGTGCCAGCGAGCACGGTCTTGACGCCTAAATTACCGAGGGCACGCACTAGAGAGAAGGCTTTGAAGGCGCCGCCGACGTAGAGCGCGGCTTTGCGGCCAGCGAGCGCCTTCTTCATCTTCTTGATTTCTGGCATGATGCCACCGATCTCGCGGGCAACGAGTGCCTGTGCCTTCGCCATCATTTCTGGGTCGTTGAAGTGGCGTGCCGTTTCGTAGAGTGCTTCAGCCGTATCTTCGATGCCGAAGAACGAGACGCGCTTCATTGGGATGTCATGATCCTTCTCTAGCAGCTTTGCTAGGTGTGTCATCGAGCCGGAGCATTGCACTAGGTTGAGTGACGCGCCATGACATCTGCGTAGGTCGTTGACGCGGCCGTCGCCTGTAATCGTCGCGACGATGTGCACGCCTATTTCTTCAAAATATCTGCGCACGATCCATGTTTCACCAGCGATGTTGAAGTCGCCTAGAATGTTGATGCTGTGCTTCGGAATGTCAGATGTGTCGGCGGTGCCTACGAGTGTGTAGGCCGCTTCACACGCGGCTTGGTAGCCGGTCTTCTTGGTGCCGCGAAAACCTTCGGAGCTGACGGGAATGATGGGGATGCCTTTCTCCTTTTCGACTTGTTTCGCGATGCGGTTCACATCGTCACCGATGACTCCGACGATGCAGGTCGAATAAATAAAAGCGGCATTGGGATTATATTTATCGATCAGTTCAATCAGACTTTTTTGTAGCTTTTTTTCGCCGCCGTAGATGATGTCCATCTCCTTCATGTCGGTGGAAAAGCTATTGCGATGCAGCTGCGGGCCAGAGGATTCGGCTCCGCGAATATCCCAGTTATACACTGCGCAGCCGATAGGGCCGTGCACGATATGTAGGGCGTCTGCGATTGGATACAAAACGACTCGTGAGCCGCAGAATGCACATGCGCGTTGGCTGACAGATCCGGTTAGGCTCTTCTTGTCGCAAACAAATTTTGCGCTACTGCCTTTGGTAAAAACCTGGTCTTTTCGGCTGTCAAGTATGTCGATTGTATCGGTCATTTGGATACTGATTTACATTTTAGAGTTCGTTGTCTTTAAATAGCATCGCTGATGCCAATTGGGCGTATGTGGTGAAAGTTGTTCGGTTTAACTGATTGGGGTAATTTTTTGATCAATTACGGGGATTTTCTAGGGAGGGACGGCCTCTGCGCCGTCCGCAGCGTGTTAGTTCTGTGTGTTAGTTCTGGAGTTAGGTTCGGCGGACGAGGCGGAGCTCGTCCCTCCCGAATATGATTAAATGTGTTAACGGCTGTCTGCTTTTAGGCTGCCTCAAGTGATGAGCATTTTTTGTTTTTCGTAGGGGTCGTGCTCGCGCGAACCGCGGAGGCCTGGGGGCGTTACAAAACTTCGTGTGCTTGTGGCCTAGTCGCGGTCTTCGCAAGCAAAGCCCCTACGTCGGATTCTTAATCTTATTCGTAATCTTACTCTTAATCATCGCGTTGCATTTTTTGTTTTTGTAGGGGTCGTGCTCGCGCGAACCGCGGAGGCAGGAGATGTTAAAAACGTTCGTGTGCCTGTGGCCTGTTCGCGGGCTTCGCAAGCAAAGCCCCTACGTCGGATTCTTAATCTTAATCTTACTCTTAATCATCACGTTGCATTTTTTTGTTTTTGTAGGGGTCGTGCTCGCGCGAACCGCGGAGGCAGGAGATGTTAAAAACGTTCGTGTGCCTGTGGCCTGTGCGCGGTCTTCGCAAGCAAAGCCCCTACGTGGATTAAGATTAAGATTAAGAGTATGAGTAAGACTGATATAAAAAAAGGGGCCTGCCGAAACAGACCCCTTCGGTAGGGAGCTTACATGACGAGCTCGAACCATTCTTCAGGACAATCCTTGTCCTTTTGGTCGAGTAGGGCGTCTGTAATTTTTTCGAGGAGACGAAGTCCGCCGCGGTAGCCGATGTTCGACATGTAGCGATGACCCATACGGTCGAGGATCGGGAATCCGAAGCGCACGAGTGGGATGTTTTCACCGCGTGACATGTGCTTCAGGTGCGTGTTGCCAATCAGTAGGTCGACTGGCTCCTTCTTGATGTGCTGATGCATGAAGTGCAGATCAGAGTTGGCGCGAACCACTGAACCTTCGATCTTCGCTTCTTCGAGCATCGCATTGATCGTGCGCTCGAAGGCTTTGCCGGGTGTGCCAGTGATCACGTATTTCGGAGTCATGCCCATATCGATGCAGAACTGCGTCATCGCGATCACATGATCCGGCGCACCAGAGATGGCAACCGTGGTCTTGTGCAGGTATTGTGACATGTCGACCATGGCGTCGAGCAACTGTCCGCGTTGGCGAACCAATTCGGCAGGGACTTCCGCACCGGTGATCTTCCGTATCGCATTGAGGAAGGTATCGGTGTTGGTGAGTCCGACTGGGATGCTCAGGTCGCAGAACGGCACGTTGCACTTCTTCTCGAGCAGTGTCGCTGCCGGTAGGGATGCGAAGTCGCCGAGTGAGACAGTCGCGATGCTGTCACCAGTTGCCTTGATCTCGTCGATCGTTACGCCGCCTTTCGGATACATCTCATAGATGCCGGTTTGCGGTGTATCGAGCACGTCGGAGGTGTCGGGCATCATGATGTGCTTTACGCCCATCTCATCGCACAAGTAGTGTAACTCGCGCATGTCAGATGGATCGACCCAGCCAGGGATGATGTTGATCACGTCCTTGGTCTCTCCGGTTGATTCGGAGTAGTATTTGACCATGGAGGTCACCATGTTGGCGAATCCAGTGATCTCTGATCCGACGAAGGACGGGGTGTTGGTATGAAACACTTCCTTACCTTCAGGGATCTTACCTTCAGCCTTTGCCTTCTTGATGATCGTTGGGATGTCGTCACCGATCACCTCAGAGAGGCAGGTCGTGTGGACGGCAATCACATCGGCATCATAGATTTCGAAGATGTTGGTAATCGCTGTATTCAGGTTGGACATGCCGCCGAACACGGAGGCACCTTCTGTGAAGGAGCTGGTAGTCGCCATGACGGGCTCCTTGAAGTGACGGGTCAGCTGACTGCGGTGATAGGAGCAGCAACCTTGTGAACCGTGACTGTGTGGCATACATCCGTGGATGCCGAGAGCGGCATACATCGCACCGATGGGTTGGCAAGTCTTAGCGGGATTCACCCGTAGAGCTTCGCGTTCTTTTACTTCTGCTTTAGTTCCGTTTAACATGTGATAAGTCCTCCGGGTTATGCCTCAGCTGTTGCAGCTTCACGGGCGTCTGTTTTATCCTTGTTCGGGCTCTTGAGCTCGAACGCGGCGTCGGGATCTTTTTGCCACGGTGCGACTGCAAAGCCCCAGACGTGACTGTTCACCATGCGGTCGATCTCCTTGTAGAAGTTGGCCGCGCCTTCAAAGCCCGCGTAGGGGCCAGAGTAATCGTAGCTGTGCAATTGCTTACACGGCACACCGAATTTCTCGATAACGTATTTGTCCTTAATACCGGAGCAGATGACGTCGGGCTTGTAGAGCTCGATCAACTTGTCCAGCTCGTGGTGCGAGATGTCGTCGATCACGAGCGATTCCTTGCCCATTTGCTTCATCATGCCCTCGTAGTCTTCGAAGCTGAATCCACCTGCTTCGCGGGCGGCCTTCTGCTCGTCGGAGAGACGTTGCTTGAATCGAGTCGGATCGGCTTCAACGGTCAGGTCTTCGATGTTGCGGGAGTCAGCATCGACCTTGATCGTTGGTAGCACGACGCGACCTTCATAGTCATCTCGGTGAGCGAACTCGTAACCAGCGGCGACGACTTCCATACCGATATCGTTGAACAGATCCTGGTAGTGGTGAGCGCGTGAGCCCCCGACGAAGAGTGCGGCCGTCTTGCCCTTACAACGCTCGGTGATCGAGTCGCGTATCGGCTGTAGGTGCATCTTTTCTTCGGCGATCACTGATTCGACACGAGCCATCAGTTCCTTGTCTTCGAAGTATTCCGCGATCTTACGCAGTGACTTCGCAGTGGAATCCGCTCCGATGAAGTTGACCTTGAACCAAGGGATGCCGTATTTCTTCTCCATCATCTCAGCGATGTAGTTGATCGAGCGGTGGCACATCACGGTGTTGAGATCAACCGTGTGGCAGTTGGCGATCTGGTCGTAGGAGACGTCTCCAGAGAGTGTGCCAACAATGTTGATACCACACTTTTCGAAGATACGTTCAATCTCCCATGCATCACCACCGATGTTATACTCACCGAGAATGTTGATGCTGTATTTCGCAGTTTGCGGTGTGTCGTCCAAGCCGATCATGTCGGTGAAGACCTTGTTATTCGCGATGTGGTGACCCGCTGATTGGCTGACCCCCTTATAGCCTTCACAAGAGAAGCCCATGATGTTGACGCCAGGGTGACGCTTCTCAGCTTCACGTGCGACGGAGTGGATGTCATCCCCGATCAGACCCACCGGACAGGTGGCGTAGATCGCGATGGCCTTCGGGCTGAACTCATCGATCGCTTCGTCGATGGCCTTAGCCAGTTTCTTCTCACCACCGAAGACGATTTGGTCTTCCTGCATATCGGTGCTCATGCAGTATTGGATGAAGTTGGTTTGCTCCTTATCCTTCGGCTTCACGAGGTTTCTTCGAGTCAGCCAGCTGTAGTAGCCGCAACCGATTGGACCGTGAGTGATGTGGAGGATATCGTAGATCGGGCCGATGACCACCCCGCGGCAACCTGCATAGGTGCAACCGCGTTGAGTGATGATGCCCGGAATGGTGCGGCTATTCGCACCGATCTCTTTGGGTGAGTCTGGGTCGTTGACCAGGAGTTGTTTGCTACGCTTGCGATATGCCTTCTTAGGATAAACCTTGAGCATTTCCTCGCGTGCTTCTTCCGGTGTCAACGAGCTTCCTTTTTCTGTATCTGACATGATGTGGAATGGATTGAAGTTTCTGTGTGATCAGGGAGGGGGAGCCAGTAGGCAGCTTATGGACGAGAACAAACGATTATGAATCAGTTCTGTCTACTGGCTCCCGAAGTCTGACTTAGGCGGCTTCGAAGAGGCCGAAGTCCATGAGTAGCTTCTCGAGCTGATCGATGGAGAGTGGTGTTGGGATGACGAGCTGCTTGTTCGCGTCGATCGCCTTTGCCAATGCAATGTATTCAGCTGCTTGTGGCACAGTTTTGTCCCACTCGATCACTGTCTTACGATTGATCTCTGCGCGTTGAACGTCGTTGTCGCGAGGCACGAAGTGGATCATCTTTGTGCCAAGCATCTTGGCCATTTCTTCGATCATTTCCTTCTCGTTGTCGACGTTACGACTGTTGCAGATCAAGCCACCGAGACGGACAACGCCTGTTTCAGCAAACTTAAGAATACCCTTACAGATGTTGTTGGCCGCATACATCGCCATCATTTCGCCGGAGCAAACGATGTAGATTTCTTCAGCCTTACCATCACGGATCGGCATCGCGAATCCGCCGCAAACCACGTCACCAAGGACGTCGTAGAAAACGTAGTCGAGTTGCTCGTCTTCGTCATAAGCGCCGAGTTGTTCCAGCATGTTAATGGAAGTGATGATACCACGACCCGCGCAACCGACGCCAGGTTCTGGACCACCAGACTCAACGCAGAGGCTACTGCCGTAGCCCGGTGAGCGGATGTCTTCGAGTTCGACGTCCTCACCTTCTTCGCGGAGTGTGTCGAGCACTGATTTCTGTGCGAGGCCGCCGAGGAGTAGGCGAGTCGAGTCAGCCTTAGGGTCGCAACCGACCACCATGACCTTCTTGCCCATCTCTGCGAGACCTGCAACTGTGTTCTGTGTTGTAGTGGACTTTCCGATACCGCCCTTACCGTAGATAGCTATTTTTCTCATGATTTTAGTATGTGTTGATTTTGGTTTTTGTTTTCGAATGAAGTTTTCGCTTAACGCACCATCCCTTTAACATGCCCCGTGCCAATGTGTGTTTGGCGACTTTTGGTGGTTCGCAAGTCACTGATCATGAGTCGGAAACGATTTTATAAATAATCGAATGGAATCTGTGCCCCGATTCGAGCCCCATAAATCCTACGCGAATGTAGGAGCCAAAAAACACGGATCACATTTATGTAGGGTCGGCGTAGTGCGTGGCGTGCGAGTTCACTCGAGCCCTCGTAGTCGAGTCCCTTTAGGCGCTCGAACGACACGGCGATGGGCTATCATTTCTTCCAAGCGGGTGCCCGCCGATACCGACAAAACTGCTCCAAGAACGCGCTATAAATTCAGGTTGATCAGAGCGCGGTCAATGAGGTCAAGTTGTGGACGATCACTTTTTAACCGCAGATCCACGCAGATGAACGCAGATTCGGGAAAGTGGGACTGACATCTCGATGCCATCTCCGGACTTCGGCGAGCTCAGTCGAGTCGCAGACCTACGTCTTGTCTGTCACATCAGCAGCGCCCTGAGAAGCCTTAAGGCGAAGCGGGGAGCCAGTCGTATCACTATGAATCGAAGTTGAGCGTTTAAAAGATGAGTAATTATAAAAATAACGGAACGACCCTGTTTCTGCTCCCCATTTCTGCTCTGAACGACCCCATTTCTGCTCTTCATTGAAGAGCGAGGGATCAATGATCCGATCCCGTTCCGGACGAAGAGGTTTTTTGAGGACTAATAACCAGTTCCGAAGTCCGTCCCGTTCATAATGATGTCATTCACAGAACGGTAGGAGTCGGATGAGGCTTTTGAACGCGTTCGACGTTCGGCTGCCTCTCTGTTCAACTCTGCTTCCATCTCGGCGTATTCTTGTCGCTTTTCCTCAGCCTCATTCCAATCTTCCCATTCTTCTTCCATCGTGTTGTAGATTCGCATGTGGCGAGCTTGGTTTCTGTCGGCTCGTGCCAAGACTTGACCGAATGCTTCGTTCTGCGCGGTAGATGGGAATCTGTAAAGTGTGTCGCCGTCCTGTCGTTCGGGCTCACCACCAATGTCACTTGCCAGTTTTCTGAGTGCATTGTGATCGGCAATTGTTTGAGCATTTACCTGCTCCCCGAAGTGTTCCGCTTCTGCACCATATCTTTCAGCTGCCCTGCGGCTAGCATTGCTAGATAGGCCGTCGTCGGGCCAATTGGGCGTGTCGTCACTGGGGAGGCGGAAATTCTGAGCCAACGCGTTAGTCTCTTCCTCTATGGTTGTGTCCAAAATTTGAAGGATCTGAGCATAATTATCGGCGCGTCGTGCCGCGACCTCATTGAGTGCTTCGTGCTGTAGTTTACTTAGATTGCTCACGTATCCTGTTTCCGAGTCCACTTCGCCGCCAAGGTCACGACATAGCCCGATGAGTGCTCTTTCATCGGCAGCTTCTAGTGTCTCGATTTCTTTCTTCATTCGAATGGATTGGCCGAAACCATCACTGCTGGTGCCCCTTGGGTAGTTCTGGAATCGAGTAATCGCCTCGTCACTCGGTAACCCGAAGTTTTGAATCAGTTTCCGATTTTGTTCGTGTTCTACCATCTCCTCATTGGTTGACTCCACATACCGAGCGTGCTTTTGAACTCCTTGGTATAAATCGATGCAAAGTGCGTCGCCTTGATTCGCAGCTTGTTCGAGCCAGCTCAGTGCTTCACTGTAAGCTTCGTGCTCACGCTCTGGATATTGATTTGCGAGAATAAGTCCATAGCAGGATTGAGATGCCGCCTGACCGAGTTCCGCGGCACCTAGAAATGCGGCTTTCACCACTTCCATGTTGATACTTTCCGGTCTTGTTTCGAAGCGTCCGAGTATATCCAATTCTACAAACTTTCGCAGCTCACTTGAGCGCCCTGAATGCTCAGTTGTCAGTTCAAGCGCTGCATCGCGTTCACCTTGGAGTAGCAAGGGTGCGATTCGCAAGCATGTTAGCTGATCTAGGTAGGATGCGCTCCAAAGAAAATTCTTTGGTTTTGAAACTTGATGAATGAGTCGGGTCTGCTCCTCGTCGCTCTCCGCCGCGGCAAATGCTTTCTGAAACTGAGCCCAGTATTCATCAGGTGTGAGGTTAGCTTCTGGGGTTGGGACGTGTGTTTGTTCTTTCACTGCACTCTGCTTTACGTCAGAGATCTGCTCTGCCATCGAAGTGGCCTCTGCGAGCTGGCTGAGTAATTGTCGTGATTCACTGAGTTGGCTCTGTTGAGATTGGGACCACGGATCAGCTTCAAGTGAGGTGTCGATCTGATCAATTGCTTCCTGATATCGCCCATTCTTTGTGTGATCCTCGATCTCAACGAGCAGCACTCCGAAGCGTCGGGCGACCTGCTCCATGAGGAATTTAACATACTGCTCTTCGCTCATCGATTCGATCTCTTGCTCGTGTGCCGTCTCCGAGGTGTCGGCGCATGCTATCATGCATGCGCTAATCAACAAATAGGCAAGGTTTTGAATGCGCTTCATGCTCCGAGTAAAGCCCGTTCTCTAAACCTTAGTCAACCGCCATTGCTAATGGGGGTCAGTCTGACTGCTAATGGGCTATCGACGGAGATTCCGAAAAGCGGACTCCGAACAGGGGCATGTCATTACCTTTGCGCAACTTTTAGATACACCCGTCGGCACGGTGCGGGGTTGGGAGCAGGGGCGTCGTCATCCTCCACCGAGTGCTAAGGTTTTGATACTCTGCCCTTTTTTGCCTTCATGTAGTGAGCCAGAACAATGGGAAATTTTATGCGAGCGCAGGGGGTGACTCTGAAGTGTTTCAGGAGCTAATTATAAGAATAACGGAACGGTTGTTTTCAGACCCCCTTTTCAGTCCCCAGTCAGTAGTGGTATCGTATCTGGGCAATATGGATCTCGTCTTCGCTGATTCGATAAACCAATCGATGCTCTTCATTTATCCTCCGAGACCAGAAACCCGAAAGTGAGTGCCTCAATTGTTCCGGTTTTCCTATCCCTTCATACTGATTCCTGTCGATATCCTTGATCAGTTCGTTCACCTTCTTGGAAAACCCAGAAAAGGGTCATGTCATTACCTTTGTGGTCGGGCAGAAATTGTGACGGATCGGCTGTATTAAACAAAGGGGGAGAAGGGATATGTAGTATGAATTATAAACATTCCGACATGTCATCTTTTTAGCCCTGGAACGTTGCACAGGCATTGGGGTGCGCCATCTGAGCCCTTCAAGGGGAGCGACGCATGCGGCGCTCTTAGAACATGTAAGTTAGGAACAAGCGGGCGTCGGTTGCCGTCGTGTCGCCGTTGCCCGAGTTGCCGTCGCGATGACCGAACGCTCCCTTGAAGCTTGCTGTTAGGCGATCCGTGATCGGATGCTTGGCGACGAAGTTTAACTCTTGGGCATCGTAGTCGGCATTGTCCTGCCATGTGTAGTTGTAGAGTGCATACAGGACTGTCTTGTTCACTTTGGTGGTTACCTTAAAGTAGGCTGTTTGTGCACCGCCGTTGAACTGATTGGCGTAGATGATCATCGAAGCTCCCAGCGGGTGGTTGATACCCGTCGTGGTTTCTTGGAAGCGGAGCTTGCTGCCGTGCACGCCAAAGTAACCAGGCTCTAGAGTGAACTGACCCACTTTTTGGCTGTAAGAGAGTCCATAGGCATCCGAGTTCCTGCTCTCTGCTTTGCCGATGTCACCTTCATGTCGGTAGTAACCAGTGAGCGTCGCATCATCGGAAAAGTTATACTGGATACGCGTGCCGATCAGGTTCGTTACATCCCAAGCGCAGGCATTGAAGAGGGCAATTTCCCATTTCTCAACGCCAGTGTAGATCGCTTCGACCCATGTGACACCATCGGTGTCGTAGTCCGTTCCAAAGACATCGCCGAAGTCGTTAAAATCCCAACGATCCACGCCTGATGTGCTTGTGCTGTCCATCCAGTTGCTGAGCTCGATTGCGTGGCCAATGGTGAGTGCTAGATCCGAAATGTCTGTGGTGGTGAACTGTGCGGCTTCGAGCGCACGTGCTTTTTGTCTATAATCATCCTTTCGGAACACTTCGCCATTGTTGATCTGGCGACCAATCATTGCTTGGGTGCCTTCCAAATCGAATGCTTCAAAGTTATAACGCGCCCATGCTTCATTGATTACGTTGATGTCGTCGTTGTGCAGGAGATCGGTGTTATTGCCATCTTCCAGAGTAAACGCGTAGTTGTAGGCGGCACCGACATCAAAGCCCGAAAATTCCGGTGACTGGTAGTTGAGCACCACACCGAGTGTGGTCGCATCGCCATAGTCGCCCGCTGCGGTGTCCTCAAAGTCGCGATACATTGCCAGAAGCTGGACGCGCCCCGAGAATGTGCCGTAGCCAAGATCGTTGATCGGTTTGACGATGCTTGCGGATGGGCTATCTGCTTGAACTGGGGCTGCGAATGTCGTCAGTGCAGTGCTGACGAAAGTGGCAGCTATAAGTGTGGCGAGCTCTTTCATGAGTGTGATGGATTGAAAATCAAAAAGGTGATTAAATGAAAACAGCTCGGAAAGTTCGAGCTGCAGCATCAATCAGAGTTTATGATCTATAATTCAAGCCCTCAACACTGTGATCGAGCAGCGTGATGAATGTATAATAATATATAATACACAAAATGCAGTATGCTGATAAACCCTCCTAAAAGGGGGACAATGTTTCATGATTGATCAGTCTCCAGTTTGAGGGAGCTGAAAAGCAGGAGCTGAAAAGGGGCATGTCATTACCTTTGAAGTGCGTCATTGACTTAGTTGTTGGCCGCCTGCGCCAATGTCGTAGTTTGATTGCATGCTGTTCATCGAAACACCGATCTTTACGAAGCAAACCATCAGTTGGGGGAGAACGTCGAACATTGAACTTTAAATCGTGATCTAAAGCGATTCCGCACTGTGGACACAGAACACTTGAATGAGCTGAAAGATTCGATCCGCCAGATTAAGTCGATTGAGAAGGGCGATCTTGCGGTGTGCTGGTGCTTTGGTTGAGTGCTTTGGTTCTGTGCTGAGGCTCGGCGGACGGCGCGGAGGCCATCCCTCCCATTGCGTTTTTTATGTGGGGAGGGATGAGCTCCGCCTCGTCTTACGGTGTGCTGGTGCTGTGGTTGAGTGCTGTGGCTCGGTGCTGGTGCGCGGAGGCTGACTCTGACGGGACAGACAGGACGTAGGTCTTCCGGAGATGGCGTAGCAATGTCTGTGTCACTTTTCCCAGACACAAAAAGGCCGCAGACGGTGCCTCGTCTGCGGCCTTCCCTATGCCTACTTTTTTTGTTTACTACTACAAAAGTATTGGATCACGCAGCGCTTCCGGAGAAGATGACGTTGAAGGATTTTTCTCCGTTTGGTTCGAGTGAGTAGGAGCCGCGCTTGATGAAGTTGAGGCCTTCTTCGCGGGCGCCGATACAGAGTGTCGCTTCCATGTCGGGGATCGCCTTGGCTTCGCAGTCTTGATTGACGTAGAAGCTCACGGTGCCGGGATCTTCTTCCATTTTTAGGAGGATGACGTTTTCTTCGGTGAAAATGAGGTCATCGTGGAGATGCCCCAGATTAAATCCACAGCCTTCGATCACGTTCATGATGAGGCCGAGTGGACGGAATGGTATGCCTGGTAGTGTGTTCATAAGAGAATTAGGAATTAGGAATTAGGAATTAAGAATTAAGAGAGACGGATCGGTCGGATCAGTCCGATCCGACCGATCTTTCTCTTCAGCTAAAGCTCGCTTCGCGCCTAGCCCCAGCCGTCGTCATCGTCTTCCGTTTCGGCGCCGATTTTGGTGAGCTGTTCGTAGCGTTCGAAGCGCTTGTTGATGTGACCTTCGGCCATTTCAAAGAGCTCTTCGGCTTGGCCGGGAGCGGTCTTTTCGAGGGCGCGGTAGCGGCCTTCGGTGCGAAGGAACTTGCCGAGTTCGCCGTCGGGTTCGCCGGATTCGAGCACGAAGCGTGGTTGGTCCTTTGCTTCGTTGCGCGGATCGTAGCGGAACAGTGGCCAGTAGCCGGTCTTGACGGCGTCGCGTTGGTGTTGGTGTCCGTTGCGTAAGTCGAAGCCGTGTGCGAGGCAGGCGCCGTAAGCGATGATCAGGGAAGGCCCATCGAAGCTTTCGGCTTCTTTCATCGCCTGCATGGCTTGCTTCTCGTTACCACCGAGTGCGATCTGTGCGACATACACGTTGCCGTAACTCATGGCGATGGTGGCGAGATCCTTCTTTGGTGCTTCCTTGCCGGCTGCGGAGAACTTTGCCACCGCAGCGATTGGGGTCGCCTTGGAGCTTTGGCCACCGGTGTTGGAGTAGACTTCGGTATCCATGACCATGATGTTGATGTTCTTGCCAGAGGCGAGCACGTGGTCGAGTCCGCCGAAGCCGATGTCGTAGGCCCAGCCATCTCCGCCGATCACCCAGACTGTCTTCTTCGCCAAGTAGTCGGCATGTGAGTTGAGGCGACGTGCGTCGGGATCGTCGAGTGTCTTCAGCTCCTCCTTGAGGGCTTCAATGCGCTCGCGCTGTAACTTTAAGTCCTTCGCACGCTTGTAAGTGCAACCGAGTATGTCGTTGACCAGTGCGGTGTTGAGCATGGGCTCTAGCTTTTGCAAGAGCGACTTAGCAATGTTGCTGCGCGTCTCAACACTCATGAGCATACCCATTCCAAATTCGGCATTGTCCTCGAAGAGTGAATTCGCCCACGCGGGCCCGCGTCCACATTCATCAGTGGTGTAAGGCGTGGTTGGCAGATTGCCGCCGTAGATTGAGGAACAACCTGTAGCGTTGGCTACCATCATGTGATCGCCGACGAGCTGCGTGAGCATCTTCAGGTAAGGTGTTTGTCCACAACCTGCGCATGCGCCGGAGTATTCGATCAGCGGCTTCTTGAATTGTAGGGACTTGGGCGACATCTCCGCACCCTTGTATTCAGGTTGCGTGATCTTTTCCCAGAATTTGTAGGACTCACGTTCGCCGTCAACGATGTCGCTGGTCGGCTTCATGATGAGTGCCTTTAGATCGCCATCCGAACCCGGACACATTTCGACACACACACCACAACCGGTGCAGTCGTCAGGTGAGAGCTGAATCGTGTATTTGGTATCTGGATACGCAGGGTTGTTGAAGTCCATCGACTTGAACGGCTCAGGAGCGAGTGTCAGCAGGCTATCCTCATAGAACTTCGGACGAATCGCTGCGTGTGGGCAAACCGTTGCGCACTTATTACACTGTGTGCAGAGGTCAGTGTTCCACTCGGGAATCTCAGCGGCCATGCCACGCTTTTCGTATTGCGAGGTGCCTGTGGGCCATGTGCCGTCAATCGGGAAGGCGCTGACTGGCAGTAGGTCGCCTTCGCCTGCAATGATGCGGCCAGTGACTTGTTTGACAAAGTCCGGTGCCTCATCCGGCATCGCGACGCCGAATGGGATCTGGCTGGTGGCGGTATCGGGCAACTCAACCTTGGCGAGGTTGGAGAGTGTGTCGTCGACTGCGGCGCAGTTCATGTTGACGATCTTATCGCCCTTACGCGAATAGGTCTTAGTGATCATCGCCTTAATGTGGGCGATGGCTTCTTCCGCAGGCAACACGCCAGAGAGTTGGAAGAAGCAGGTTTGCATGATCGTATTGATACGGCCACCTAAGCCTGCGTCCTTCGCGATCGCGAGTGCGTCGATGTGGTAGAACTGTGCCTTCTTCTCGATGAGTGCTTGTTGCACCGTGCCTGGCAGCATGTCCCAGATCTGGTCTGATTCGCATGGCGCGTTGAGCAGGAAGACGCCGCCTTCCTTGAGTTTTTCGACCACTGGCATGCTTTCCAATATCTTGGTATGCGAGCAGGAAACGAAGTCGCCTGCTTCGATCAGATACGGTGCATGGATTTCTGCTTCGCCGAAGCGTAGATGAGAGACCGTGACCGAGCCTGACTTTTTCGAGTCATAGACGAAGTAGGCCTGTGCGTTGCGGCCGGCATTTTCGCCGATGATTTTCACCGTGTTCTTACTTGCACCGACGGTGCCGTCGGAGCCGAGTCCGAAGAAGACCGCGTTGGTCACGTCGTCGGATTCGATTGAGAACGATGGATCCCATGGTAGGGACTTGTTGCTGATATCGTCGAAGATACCGACGGTGAAGTGGTCTTGTGGTGATTCGCTGTCAAGCGCGTCGAAGACTGACTTGACCATGGCGGGCGTGAACTCCTTCGAGCCGAGGCCGTAGCGACCACCGACGAGCACAGGATCAATATCCTTGGCTGCTGTTGGGCAGGTGCGTGCTTTGCGTAGTGCCATGGCGACATCGAGATGAATCGGTTCGCCGATGGAGCCTGGCTCCTTGGTGCGGTCGAGCACGGCGATGGATTTTACGGTGTCCGGCAGTGCTTTAATAAAAGCAGGTGTATTGAACGGGCGGAACAGGCGCACCTTGAGCACGCCGGTCTTTTCGCCATTGGCATTGAGGAACTTGGAAGTCTCCTCCGCGGTTTCGGCGCCAGAGCCCATGATGACGATGACCTTTTCGGCTTCTGGGTGGCCTTCGTATTCGAACAGCGAATATTTGCGACCTGTCAATTCTTCGAAACGCTTAAAGAGCGTGTCGACGGTTTCCACGCATTCCTTGTAGAACGGGGAGACTGCTTCGCGCGCCTGGAAGAAGACGTCTGGGTTCTGTGCGGTGCCGCGAATGCTCGGCTTATCTGGGGTGAGTGAACGGTCGTAGAAACTAGTCAGTGCGTCTTCGTCGAGTAGCTCCATGAGGATCTCATCGGAGAGTGGCGCGTGCTTGTTAATCTCGTGTGAAGTGCGGAATCCGTCAAAGAAGTGAAGGAAGGGGATGCGGCACTTGAGTGTGGCCGCGTGTGCGATCGCAGCCATGTCGTGCGCTTCTTGCACGGAGTTGGAGGCGAGCATCGCCCAGCCGGTTTGACGGCAGGCCATGACGTCGGAATGGTCGCCAAAGATGGAGAGCGCATGTGTGGCGAGTGCGCGTGCCGATACGTGAATGACGGCAGGTGTCAGTTCGCCTGCGATCTTATACATGTTCGGAATCATTAAGAGCAGACCTTGCGATGCGGTGAAGGTCGTGCTCAAGCAACCTGCTGTGAGGCTACCGTGCATGGCGCCAGCGACGCCACCTTCGGATTGCATCTGCACGATGTCGGGCGTCATGCTCCATAGGTTGGGACGATTCACTGCGGCCCATTCGTCGCAGTGCTCGGCCATCGGGGAGGATGGTGTGATGGGGTAGATCGAGATGACTTCCGTCATACGATACGCCACGTCAGCAGTTGCTTCGTTGGCGTCGCAGGTGCGCGAGTCTGGATGTTTTTTTGCGATCATGGAATTAGTGAGAAAAAGTGATAGTGAAAGTGATAGTGAGGAGTGAAAGTTAGGAGTGATGGTGAGGAGTGCTTACTTCTTAATGCCGTAAACGCCTGCCATGGTTTTCCAGAAGCGTTTGGACCAGCCGATGTAGGTGACGAGGAAGTCGGCATCCATGTCGGTGCGTGGCACCATGGTTTCGGCACCGAGGTCTTCGAGTTTGGCCTCTAGCTTTTTGCCGCATTCGCAGAAGAGAGGGTATTCCGAATCGCCGAGTGCGAGGATGCCGAACTTGAGGTCTTCCATCGGCCCTTCGGAGGTATGCAGTGCCTGAAAGAAGGGTTCACACTTTGGTGGAGGTGCGCCGTCGCCCCAGGTCGATACAATGAAGAGCACAGGAGCGGTTTCGCCTGCGAGGTCTTCGACGCTGTAGCTAGCGAGATCGGCGATTTTCGTGGTGACGTTATTTTTCGCGGCTTTCTTTGCGACCTTGTTGGCGAGGTCTTTGCAGTTGCCGGTTTCAGTGCCAAAGAGAATTGTGAGTTCGAGTGTATCCATTGTATTTTCTACTTTAGTGTTAATTGATGTTGTGAGGGACTTATCACGCCTTGTGCCAATCACTGGGAGTCGTGTGTCGGTGTTGCGTAAGTCTTTGTTCTGTAGCGTGAAATACTTTGATAAACTTTGTGGGGTGCCTTTGGGGCACCCGCGACGTGCTACCTAGATGTAAGTGCGCTTTGAGAGATCCTACATTTACGTAGGGATTTGTGCGGTGGGAGATTGGACGCGCTCAAATTGATTCCCTTTGTTGCTGGGGGCTGGCAGCCGATTGTCCTTTGAACCGATGTGCTGGCATGCAAAACGCTAAAAGGATGCAGACTTCGACTTTATGCAGACGACACACGCACGACCGTTTATTAATTTTATATCACATCCGCCGTGGGTGGTGACGTCATTGGACTTCAATGAGACGCCGTCTTCGATTCATCTAGCAGGTGTGCGTGAATCGAATCAGCATTTTTTCGAACAGTTGGAAGAGGAGCCTAATCCGAAGCGGCGCGGGGAGATGCTGCACGAATACATGTCGGTCAAATTCGCGCTACACCAGTGGGAGGATTATCATGCGAGCGCGCGCAAGAGTTTGCGCAATAGTTACGTTCGTTTCCTGCGGGGCTGGGGCGTGGATAGTAACTCGATTGAAGGCGCGGTGCTGAAAGGCTGGGTGCTGAGCCGTTTCGGCGTGCCGCCGACGTTTCACAAGGGCTTAATGAAGGGGAATCCGTTTGAAGATAATCCTGTGTTTGCGATTGATCTGATTCGAGGCAGCGCGCGCACGAATGCGATTAATTCGCAGTTCGATCTGATTTTTGAATTTTGTCAGTATGAGCTGCAGCGGCGTCTGCCAGGTGAGAATTCGTTGATACTCTACCGTGGCACGCATGATCCTGAAGAATATAAGGTGATTGATTCAAATCAGGAGCGTCGCAAGGAGGTAATTCAATTGAATAATATCAGCTCGTTTACCTCGGATCGTGAAAAGGCCTGGGAGTTTGGGTCGACGGTGTGGGAGGTGAAGGTGCCTCTGGTGAAGATCGTGTTTTATAGCGATCTGCTGCCGGACAGTTTGTTGAAGGGGGAAGACGAATATTTATTAATTGGAGGCCGCTACACAGTGCGGAAATTATTATGGTAATGGTTCTATGTGAAGAAGCACCGAAACTGGAGTTGGGGCGCCTCGCACGTTCACGTGGCGGGTTGTTGGGCTTATTAATTGGCGATGCCTGTGGCGTGCCGTATGAGTTTACTGATGCGCGCATGTTACCGCCGTTGAAGCACTTGGAGATGCGTCCGCCGGACGGATTTATTCGTTCGTATGCGGATGTGCCTGTGGGTTCGTGGTCGGATGACGGCGCGCAGGCGCTGTGCCTACTGGCATCGTTGCTACGCTGTGGCTGCTATCATCCATATGACTTTGCATCGCGCTTGTTGCGTTGGTTCGATGTCGGCTACATGGCGGTGAATCGCTATGTGTTTGATGTTGGGAATCAGACTAGTGTGTCGATTCAGCGTTTGAAGCGCGGGCAGACGATTGATTATTCAGGTCTGGGGGGCGTGCGTAATAATGGCAATGGTTCGTTGATGCGCAGCCTGCCGCTGGCGTTGTTACATACTGGCAATGATTATTCGTTGGTGATGGATGCGCATCGTCAATCGCGTTTAACGCACTCGCACCTACGTTCGCAGCTGTGTTGTGGCTTGTATTGCCTGTGGGTGCGCTATGAGTTGCGCGGCTTCTCTGATGCTTGGGAGCGTGCGGTTGAATCCGTTCGGCGAATACATGCGGACTCGAAGCGTTGTATGCAGGAACTGGATACGCATATTCTAATTGATACGACGCCGAAAGGGACTGGGTATGTGGTCGATTCCTTGCACTCGGCGCTGTATGCGTGTGAGGCCGATAGCTATGAGGCGATTGTTAAACGAGCGATTTCACTGGGTAATGATACGGATACGACGGCGTGTATTGCTGGTGGGATTGCGGGTGTGCGATTTGGCGAGTTCGGTATTCCGGAACGCTGGATGGCGGATCTGCGCGGTTGGGATTGGTTGGCGCCGGTCTTAGAGCGCATGGAGGAGGCGTTGCAGGTTCAGGAAGATCGCTGGGCGCGGTTGCGTGTGTAGCGTCTTGACCCTTGTCATTAACCTAAACACGGAAGTAGGCTTAGCTTCAGTTTTAGAAACCACGAATGAACACGAATTTACACGAATATGAGATCATGTCCAAATGACGATGAGTTACTTGCTGTTAGTGATTGCTTGCATTCATCGGTGTGTCGTTATGCGTTTATTTATCATTCTTAGTGTTGGGCTAATCGCCTGCGTTTGTGGCTCAGGTTGTGGGCCGCAGGAGCGTGTCCGTGTGTTTGCTGCAGCGAGCACGGCGGCGGCAGTCGAAACGATCGCGGCTCAATTTTATGAAGAGACGGGCATTGCAGTGGCGGTGAATGCGGCTTCGAGCTCGACTTTAGCGCGGCAGATCGAGTCGGGCGCGCCTGCGGATGTATTTCTATCGGCCAATGTGAAGTGGATGGAATATTTGCAGGCAGACGATCGCTTGGTGCCTGGGACGACTGTGCACTTGCTGGGCAATCAATTGGTGGTCGTGTCGGCTGATGGCGATTTACAATGGCTGCATGACGATGGTGAGGTATTGGGCGAGTATACGGGCATGGTGGCGCTGGGGGATCCCGACCATGTGCCGGTAGGCATGTATGTGAAGTCGGCTCTGGTGCAGAGCGGCGAGTGGGATGCAGTGGCGCCGCGTGTGATCGCGGGCAATAATGCATCGTCTGCTGTGAATTTTGTGGCTACGGGCGAGGTGACTGTGGGCGTGGTGTATGCGACGGATGCGCAGCTGTCGAAGCGGGTGCAGGTGCTCTATCCAGTGCCTGAGGCCTTGCAGCCTGATATTATTTATCCGGTTGCCTTGGTGCGTGGTGCTGGTGAGTCTGCGCAGATGTTTTATGAGTATTTGCAGAGTGCTGCCGCCGGTGCGGTGTTTGATGGCTCTGGCTTTTTAATCGAAGGACGGAGGGCACGTGATTAGTGCAGCCGAGTGGAGTGTGATTGCGCTTTCGCTGCGGGTGGCGTTGGTGTGCACGGCGTTGGTGGTGGTGCCCGGGGTTCTGGTGGGCTATGCGCTGGCTCGGTTCCAGTTCCGTGGACGTGCGATTGTCGATGCGTTGATTCATTTGCCATTGGTGCTGCCTCCTGTGGTGGTCGGATATTTTTTATTGGTAAGCCTCGGACGGAATGGCTGGCTGGGGGCGTGGCTCGATTCGATGCTCGGGTGGACCTTGGCCTTTACTTGGCAGGGGGCTGCAGTGGCTTCGGCGGTGATGGCATTTCCATTGATGGTGCGCTCGGTGCGGCTGTCGGTGGAACAGATCGATCCACAGATTGAGGCGACCGCTCGTTCGCTCGGGGCGGGACGCTTGGATGTGTTTTGTTCGATTACGTTGCCGCTGGCGTTGCCGGGGATCTTTGCGGGGTTGAGCTTGGCCTTTGCGCGCTCATTGGGAGAGTTTGGTGCGACGATTACCTTTGCGGGGAACATTCCCGATGAGACACGCACCTTGCCACTGGCGATTTACTCCTTGCTACAGGTGCCTGGCGGAGAGGCTTCGGCCTATCGTTTAGTGGTGCTGTCGGTATTGGTATCGATCGCGGCTTTGTTGCTGTCGGAGTATTTACAACAGCGGATGCGTAAGCGTAGTGGAGGGCGCGTGTGAGATGCTGGAGTTGAACATCAGTCATCAGCAGGGCTCGTTTGCGCTGTCGCTGGACGCAACCTTGGCGTCGCAGGCCGTGGGTGTGTTTGGCGAGTCAGGGTCTGGTAAGACGACTTTGTTGCACTGCTTGGCTGGTGTGCTGCGTCCGCAGTGTGGACGAATCGTATTTGATGGCGATGTGCTGTGTGATACGGAGCAGGGGATTTGGCTGCCGCCAGAAAAGCGAGCGATTGCGACGATGTTTCAAGGCGCGCGTTTGTTTCCGCATCTGAGTGTGTTGCAGAATTTAATGTATGGGCAAAAGCGTCTGAGGGGACGTGAGCAGCGGTTCACTTTTGATGAGATCGTGCAGTTGCTTGAGATCGATGGCTTGCTGGAGCGTTCCGTTGTAGGGCTATCGGGCGGCGAGGCGCAGCGTGTGGCGCTGGGGCGTGCTTTGTTGTCGGAGCCGCGTTTGTTACTGCTGGATGAGCCGATGTCGGGCTTGGATCGCCGACTGAAAGGGCAGGTGGCTTTGTTGATCGAGCGTGTGCGAGATGTGTTGAAGGTGCCGATTCTGATGGTGAGTCACGATATCGACGAAGTCACACGCTTGTGCGACGAAGTGATTTTATTGGAGAACGGGAACTTGGCAGGGCAGGGGCAGCTCGGGGATTTGATCGAGACGCCACAGGTGCTGACGACTTTGCTGGATGCCGGACTACGCAATACGATTGAAGTGCTGCCACATGCGGTTGATGCGGGCGCGAGTTGTCAATGTGCTGCATTGCAAACTGGAGGTGAGGCGCTGGAAATCTATTTGCCGAACTGGGGATTGCCTGCGGGACAAACTGTGCGCCTGGCAGTGCGACCGGATGAAATTATTTTGGCACGAAAACCGGTTGAGGGGTTGTCGGTGCGCAATCAGCTTGGCGGAACCGTGGTGGCATGTGCTGAAGTGAATAGTAATACATTGGTGCAGGTGCGTCTCGGTGATGCGACGCTCTGGGTTGAGGTGACACGTGACGCAGCCGAGGCCATTGAGTTATCAGATGGGGAAGCGGTGACTTGTCTTATTAAGTCGAACGCTCTGGAGTTGGTTGATGCTCGGTTGTAGTCTATTTATTGGGGAGGGACGAGCTCCGCCTCGTTTTGCAGCGTGCTGGTGCTTTGGTTCTGTGCTTTGGTTGAGTGCTGAGGCTCGGCGGACGGCAGCGTAGAACGCAGCAGGCGCGGAGGCCATCCCTCCCGTAGGAGATATTGCAAAACTTCCTGTGCTTACGGCCTTTGCGCGGTCTTCGCGAGCAAAGCCCCTACGTTAGGGAAGCGAAGTCGATCGACTACGCTGTTCACAAATTATACAGCGCGTGAGTAGATGCTGATCCTTTGTTAATTGGGCTATTACCGTTCATAAGTAACATTAATTAGTGCTGAGCAATCCTAGTGCCTTCAAAGGGATCGGCGCGGTTTATGCCTTATGATACTGTATCATGAATACATTAGAGACAAAATACGGCGTCCTACATGGGGTGACTGATATCCAAAAGGGTAAGTCGGGTCATGTGGAATCTTGCATGTTGAACCGTGAGAATCGGATTCAAACACCTGTGGGCGAATTGATCCCGCAGTTTAGCCCTGATGAGTTTGGTGAGCGGCAGAAGAAGTATCGCAGTTCACTATCGTTCTTTGACTCCGGCGAGATCAAAAGTGCTGCGCTGGATCTGCCTTTGCCGATCCAAACTCCGCTGGATGAATATAAAGCGGAATTAGTGACTTTTTATAAAAGCGGTGGGGTCAATCGACTGTTTCCTTTGAATGGAAAGATCGACGGGTATTGGTCTGAGAAAAATGAAGGTGAGCTGGCTGAGCGACTAGAGTTCGAATTACCGCTGGGGCGCTTTATGAGTAAAGTGATCGGTATTCATTTTTATGAGAGCGGTGCGTTGAAGAGTCTAACGCTGTGGCCAGGTGAAAAGATCGTGCTGAAGACACCTGTCGGATTGATGCGTGTGCGCACAGGTTTCTCATTGTATGAGGATGGGAGTCTCAAGACGGTCGAGCCCGCGCAACCGATGCGCATTGATACGAGTATTGGTAGTGTCTTGGCGTTTGATGCCGAGATGGTAGGGATGCATGCGGATCAAAACTCCGTGCAGTTTGCGCCCAATGGTGAGTTGCTATCGTTGAAAACGGTGCACACTGGTGTGCGTGTTCAGGCCGGTGATGCGGCTGAAGTGGTGATGGAGCCGTTGGAGACTACCAGTCTGATCGATATGGAGGAAATGCGCACGGTGCCAATGCAGATCGATTTTTCAGCTGATACGGTGCGTATTGTTGGCGTGACTGAGCAAGTGTTTGATCGCTCTGACTGCACGTTCAGCACCTTTGAGCGTTCGCAGGTCTTGCGTTCTGCTTGTGCCTCGTGTGCGGGCTGCAGCGGCGCCGAGGCGTCGTGTTGCACTAGCTAGTAGGCAAACACGCCTCGGCTATACTGCCGCGCATGATAAATTGTGATTGGTGAAATTGAAGAATCTAGCGTAGGGGTGCTGCTTGCGGCACCCGCGAAGGCAGCTAAAGTTTTACAACTTCCTATGTGTGTGGCCTTTGCGCGGTCTTCGCAAGCAAAGCCCCTACAGCAAGATAGCGAAATAGCATGAAGGCGCTTTTCACAAATCATGCTGCGCGTGAGTATAACTTTGGTTGCACCGCTGCTTGGCGCTTATTCAGTGCCAAGCAGTTGGGTGACTAATTTATTTTTAAACCCACTCGCGAATTGTCCCCTGAAAAATATCAAGGGGTGCTGTATGAGAGTGGGCTGTTCGAGCATGGCATTCAGCAGTGCCCGCTCGTCGAGAGATGCAGGGTCGAAGTCGCCCGATACGATTTGTGGCGCGTGTGGATTGACGCAGTCGTGGATACCTTGTTCTGCAAAGAACTTATTCAGATTCGACGCCTCCCATTGCTTCTCAAGTAGGTTGAATACTTGTAGCACGTAGCCGGCATCTCTGAGGTGCTGCTTTTGTTGCGCGTTGTCGTGCCAGTCTGGGCTCTCGTAGTATGAGACGATCCCTTTCATCGGATATATTCTCTTTTAGCGTATCCAAATGCCTCGTGTGCGTGGATTGCCATACGATTCAAATGTGAAGTCTTCCTCCTTGAGCACTTCGTCTAGCTCGTCTGAGGTGAAGTCATAGCCTTCTGCATTTGCAGTCGCGACGAATTCTTCTTTGGTCTCGATGACATTATATTTGATACGCAGCTCTTTGTCAGAGCCACCAGCTTCTAGTAATTTTTCTACGTTTTCTTTGGACATGTGATTTTCCGATTAAGTTTCAAGATAGCCTCAACAGGCAAACGGCCTGTATCGCTGCCGTAGAAATTAGCAGAGCATGTGCCATTGAGCCTCTAGGAATGAATCCTGTTCAGCTTGAATCGCTGAAATAAGGATCGGTATGCGCGTCTAGAAGCTAGCCTGTTTGATTACTCTCGAGTCGATGCTTTAAAACGTATTGGAACCACGGATACATGAATTCGAGGTAGTGAATGTCTGACCGTCGTCGTTATCGGTCGTCATTTTGATCGACTCGCAACTCTACAGTTTCGCTAGAATTACGATCTGTCCATCGAGATGGCTTGGTCGATAACACGCTGCAGTGGTGTTGTGGGCCTAAGCCGCTTTGTTGCTTAGTCTTGTGAGTATTTTTCAATGAGTTCCTTTACGCCATTCTGGGACTCATACTCGCGTATCAGTTTGTCGTCGATATACACCTTCAGTAAAATTCCTTTAATGGAGTGTTTATTTGTGACTTCCTTGGGGTCTTTGCCCTTGCCTTGTGGAATGCTTTGAATGGCGGTCGCTTCAATCTCGTCAGAATATACATTGCGTTTACTACGAGCTGTGATCGTTCCGACTTTGATTGAACCTTTGATGATTGTCTCCTCTACGACTTTTTCATATTTAATCGCCTTCGGGGTGCTTTTTTCAGATTCTTTCATCAAGTTTCTTTTGATCGGCACGACATAATCAATTCGAACATTTTCAATGTCTTTTTCAGCTGCGCTAGATAGTTCGATTTCAAAAATACGATTCTTTTTGTTCTTTGCTGGAATGCGCTCTGATCGAATCGTCACTGATTTGATTACAGAGTAGACCTCATACCAATCCGCGACGATCTGCTGCGAGGCTTTGTCGAGACGATCCAATCCAAATTTGACTCGACTGCCTTGTCCGTTGATTCGCACCGTCAGTTGGTTGTCGCGTGGAGTGAAGTTATCAATGGTCGCCATAATCGTGCGTCCATCGGTGCTCGTCAGTGAGACGAGTTCGGCGGCTGATAGTGCCTGCATAAATGCAGTGCATATAATGAGTAATAGTAACTTCTTCATGTCTAAGTTGTGTGGTTGGGGGCTAACTGGAAAAAACTATTTTTAATATGAAGAAGTATAGAAAATGAGCAATTTTAATTCCCTACCTGATTGTAGGTAGCTGCGACATCCAGCCGCGTTGCTTGGCGCTCTTACTTTCAAGAGCAGCTGAAAGCCGCTTCTACTGTTTGTTCGACGCGTCTCCCATGCGTTTCCGTCCGTTCCCTAGAGTCACTAGAGAGCCGAGGACGCAGAGGGGATGAGTGCTCAGTAAATACGAGTGTATTTGACTTGAGAATATAGATAATGGGCGATCTTGAATCTAATTTAACTAAAAACCTCTATGACCTCAGCGTTCTGAAGCGAAGCGGGCGGTTCAATATACGTATCCATAGCCAAACCTATGGCATCCCAGGCTTATGTATAAGGATATGCAGGGAAAAGGGAGGTGGTCCCGCGAGGTTCGGAGGGGGAGTTTAAAGAATCTGCTCATGTTGCGCGAAACCCTTCACTCCTCGGCCAAGGCTACGGCCGCATGCCGTCTCGGCGGACGAGGCACCTTCCCTTGACAGAGAAGGTGTGTTTTCACCACGAACTTCGGCATCCTCAACTTGTGGGGAAAGCTCAGGCGGCACACGTCCGTGCCGGATGGGTTGAGCTAAAAAATACAACTCTTGATGCGCTGCAGCATCTCAAGCATTTAACTAAAAGGCCTTACTGCCATCCTCAAAGGCCGGACGACCGTCTGCCCAGATTCCTTCTCCTGACCTCGTCGACTCGACATGCCCATCTAGAAAGGACATGTTGCAGGCTCCGTCATGCGGGAAGTTATTCTCGTTGCCTTCATCCTCTGACCACGCGCGGAAGATTTTCCAATTGCCCGCAGCGTTCATTTCACCGTCCATGAAATAAGGAATGGCAGACAGTGCGGTGTCACCGTTGTCGCCCCGCCCCATGCGAAGCAAGTTCGTAGGGCCTCGATCGCTTTTTCCTTGTTGCTGATTCGTAAGCAGGTAGTTGATCCCGTAGGTTCGGCTCTGTTGGTAGATCGCGTATTGAGTGGGGCAGGTCTTCACGCTCGGAGTTGTCGCGAAACTCCCATCTATACGTTCTACATTGATGTATGGGCCTAGCGTGTCTGGCCAGGACTTTGGTCCTCCATCTTCGCTTAAATCTTGGCGTGTCGGCATGTCTCCTTTGTGGTCGCTCGAATAAAGCAATGCGCCCGCAGTCAACTGTCTAAGATTGCTCATGCAATTCGCGGACTGTGCCTTTGCCCTTACTTTGCCAACCGCAGGGATCAGTATGGCAGCCAGGATGCCGATGATCGCGAGCACGGTAAGGAGTTCGATCAGAGTGAATGCACTCTTAGAACACATTGTTTTGTCGGTCGTTTGCCTGTGAAGGCTTGAAAGAGGAACACCATGGCGGTTCGATGTTCTTCTATTACGTGAGGTAGCTGAAGAGATAACAGCTGGGAGTCGTAGAACTGTATATTTCATTTTCCTGATTATTAAGTAGTGTCGTTGGGGTAGATCTTAAAGTCCTTGATTGCCTAGGCTATCAAAGCAGTTGATGTGTCTTCTTGCTTAATGCCCTTAAGTCGTAGGACAATTGAAAACTGTGAACAGTTTACATCACGCGCCCGAGAAGTTACATCACTTATATACATTATATTTCAATTAAACTACCCTAGCTCACTGCAGGGCAAACAGGTGTGGTCTATTCTTTCCCGTCTAAAACGACAGATTCATGTGTAATCTTGTTTCAGCTCCACAGTTCTATTTGTTAATCGCGGCATCGGAGTTACCAGGTCACTCTTGCGGCTGCTTTTGCCGAAGTCGCTGTGCAGGCAGGTGAAGAGTGCTTCATCAGCATAAAGATAGAGTGAACTTCGCACATCGTGATTGGAGTCATTGTCGGAGAACTCGGAGCACAAAAAAGGCCGTCTCTTGCGAGACGGCCTTTTGTCGTTAAATGATAACTACGGTTTAGAGTAGTTCTTTAGCAACGGCTGCGACGTTGTCGGCTGTCATGCCTAGCTTCTCCATGACGATGTCGCCTGGTGCGGAAATGCCGAAGCGGTCGATGCAGACAGTCTTGCCTGTCAGGCCGACATACTTGCCCCATGTGCTGGACACGCCTGCTTCCACGGCAACGCGCTTGGTGCATGTGGATGGCAGGATGCTTTCGATGTAGTCTGCTGACTGACGTTCGAAGCGCTCGAAGCAAGGTAGGGAGACGACGCGGACGCCTTCACCGAGTTGCTCAGCTGCGCCGAGTGCATGTTGCACTTCAGAGCCTGTTGCCATGATGATCAGTTTCAGCTCGCCAGTTTCCTGCTTTGCGATGTAGCCACCCTTGAGTGTGCCTTCGCGGCGGTCTGTTGCGCTGACGCCTTGGTTGGCCGGCACGTTCTGACGTGTGAGGATCAGAGCCGTTGGGCCGTCCTTGCGAAGTGTTGCGGCTGCGAAGGCGGCTGCAGTTTCTTCGGCATCCGATGGGCGGATCACATCAACATTCGGGATGACGCGCAAACCACTGACTGTCTCAACAGGCTGGTGCGTTGGGCCGTCTTCGCCGACACCGACAGAGTCGTGTGTGAAGATGTAAGTCACAGGAAGCTTTGCGAGGCCTGCGAGGCGAATCGCTGGGCGAAGGTAATCAGCGAATACCAGGAAGGTAGCGCCGCTTGGACGGAAGATGCCGTCGTATGCGATACCGTTGCAGATAGCACCCATTGCGTGCTCGCGGATGCCGAACCAGATATTGCGACCGCCGAAGTTTTCAGCGGAGAAGTCGCCACCGTCTTTGATGTAGTTCTTAGTCGAGCCGTAAAGGTCAGCAGAACCAGTGATGAGTTGTGGCACTTCCTTGGCAACGGCGTTGATCACAGCACCGCCTGTGGCGCGTGTGGCACCACCTTCATCGGCCTTGAATTCAGGAATGCGATTGAGCAGGTCGGCTGGAACTTCATCTTTAACGGACGCTTCGAGCTCGGCTGCGAGTGCAGGGTTGGCTGCGCTCCATGCTGCGTAGGTTGCTTCCCATGCTTCGTATGTGCTCTTGCCGGCTGCTGCGACTTCAGCGAAGTGTGCGCGCACTTCAGGGGAGACGTAGAAGGTCTCTTCTGGAAGGCCGAGGCCCTTGCGTGCTTCAGCTGCGAATTTTGCGCCGCCTTCACCGTGGCCAGCTGCGGTGCCTTCGACTTGAGAGATTCCCTTGCCGATGGTGGTCTTCGCGATGATGACCGTAGGCTTGCCGTTGTCATTGGACTTGGCGTGTGCGATGGCTTCCTTGACTGCGGTCAGGTTATGACCGTCGATGGTGATCGCATCCCAGTTTTGGGAGATGAAGTAGGACTCAGCGTCTTCGCTCTGTGACTTAGTTGCCATGGCGTCGAGTGTGACGTCGTTGGAGTCATAGATGAGGATGAGGTTGTCGAGCTTGTTGTGACCGGCAAAAGCGATGGCTTCCTTGGCAACGCCTTCTTGGAGGCAACCGTCGCCATTGAGTGCGAAGATGTGCTGGTCGAAGATGGTGTGGTCCGCTGTGTTGAATTTTGCAGCAGCGCGCTTGCCGGAGAGTGCGTAACCGACTGCGTTACCGATGCCTTGGCCGAGTGGGCCAGTGGTGGCTTCGACGCCGACAGTGTCGCCGAACTCTGGGTGACCTGGAGTTTCGGAGCCGAGCACGCGGAAGTTTTTCACTTCATCGAGTGAGAGTGCGTAGCCTGCAATGTGCAGCCATGAGTAGATGAACATGGAGCCGTGGCCGCCGGAGAGCACGAAGCGGTCGCGATTCAGCCATTTTGGAGCGGCTGGATTGTAGCGCAAGCCGCCGTCGCCGAAAAGGACTGCACCGATTTCTGCGCAACCCAATGGCAAACCGAGGTGGCCGGAGCTGCAGGCGTGGATCGCATCGATCGCGAGTCCGCGCGCTTGATTCGCTGCTTGGGAGAGAGTTTCAGCACTAGATGGTGTGGCTGTGTTCATGATGTATATGTGTTTTGGCGTGTGTGCGCCGAGTTCTGCTTTGTTTGAGAAGCAAGCACGATGGACTGCTATTATTGAATTGAAAGGAAAAATGGGTGTATATCCATGAATTCTTCATTTTACAGTCATGCATAATTTGAATTCGAAACTCGACTCAGGTGGGGGCAAAAGCTTACTCCAATAGTATGACACACGAAGAATTAGAACAGGGCGCTGCCCTTAATCTTGATTTCACGAAGCTGCGTAAGGTGGCGAATTGCGGTGCTGATGTGCTGCCTGCGATTGCGCAGGACGCCAAGACCGGTGAGGTCTTGATTGTCGGCTATGCGAATGAACTTGCGCTACAGACTGCGCTAGAGTGTGGCATGGCGACTTTTTGGAGCACGAGCCGCAATGAGTTGTGGATCAAGGGGAAGACCAGTGGGGACTACCTGAAGATTGAGGACATTCGCGTCAATTGTGAGCAGAACTCGATTCTGTATTCGGTGACTCCTGCGGGCAAGGGCGCATGCCACACGAAGAACCAGGCAGGCGTCGCTCGTTCGGGTTGCTACTACCGTCGTTTAAAAGAGGACGGATCGCTCGAATTCGTCGATCCGGCTCAGGTCTAGGCTTTGAGAAACGTCTAGGCTTTGAGAAACAAAAGGGGCGGCGAATTGAATTCGCCGCCCCTTTTTTTGTTTTAAATGGTTGAGTCGCTTTCGCCTACCACGGGCTGAGCACTTCGTCGGTTACTTTTCTGGCCATTTCGCGTGCGAGGTGAGTCATCGCTTGGCGCTCACTTTCTTGATAAGATATAATCTCGCCGACGGTGTAAGGGTTGCCGATGTAAGCATTTGTTTGGGCTCTGATGGTGCGGTCTTGGAACAGGAAGTCTCCTGTTCGGTTGCTGTAGAGGGACACGCTGGATATTAGAGTGATGTCAAAGTCACTGGCGACCTCGGTGTCTTCACTCGTGCGAGCTCCGGCGGTTCGCTTGTATTCAGTCAAATCGACGTAAAGCACGGCATCGGCTTCCTCTTCGTTGTCGACTAGCTTAATACGTCCATCGTGGATGAATGTTTCGCGTATTTGAGCACTGACGATCGGCTGTGCTTGAGGTGCGAAGCTATGGTTCGTGGTTGGTTTGATGTAAATCGAATTGAATGGGATGGGTGCAGCCGAGCCGAGCTTGTAGTTGGCGCAGCCATTAAATAGACCTAATACGACGATGGCAGTGAGGCCGATTAGGGCGCGGACGAGTGAGTTCTGGGACGTCGTGTTCATTGTGGGCTGACTAGAAAACATGTGTAGAATTACTCCGCTCCCAATAGCTTGCGAACAATGCTAGCTTTGTTGGTGGGGCGAACGCCAGCTTCGATATCTGCGATACGAAGGGCGGCTTCTTCCGCGGCATCAGAGTCTGGTTCGGTGGTGATCGCTTCGTTATAGAACACGAGTGCTGCAGTGTTGTTGTTACGGTAGTAGTAGTAGAAATCTCCGATGTAAAGTCGGCTACTCGCTAGCTGATTTTCCATATTCTTGAGATTTGCTTCGACCTCGCCAGTGTAGTTGCTGGCCGGGAAGAGAATCAGGAAATCTTCGTAGTAACTGATCGCGCGTCGAGTGGAGCCTTGGTCATACTCGTGGCTTTGGACGAGGTCGGAGTAGGTCTGCGCCAAGTTGTAGTAGGCGTCTGGTGCAAGCATACTTTGCGGATAGTAGTTGATCAGGCGGTCGAGTGCATCAATTGCTTGTTCCGACTCTCCGGTTTTTTCGGAGACGAGCGCAACGTTCATCAGCGCGAGTGGGGCGTAGTCGTTGTAAGGTGCATTGAGGACGATTTGTTCAAATTGCTTCGCGGAGGTGCCGTATTGTTTGAAGCCAGGGAATACCCAGAGTATGCGGCCTCGTGCGCCTTCCATGAGTGCGGTGGCGCAATCAAATTGATCGGCGATGACGCGATCGAAGTTTGGGTAATCGGCGTGCTTGACGATGACGTCTTGAAGGTCATCAAAGCCCTTGGTCCAACGCTCTTGCTCCATGTAGATGTTGGCCCGCAACATGAGTGCCTCCGCGGTGGAGTTGGATGCTGGGTATTTCTTAATGATTTTTTTGAGCGTGCGTCTTGCGGAGCTCAAGTTGCCAGCATCATATTTTTCTTTGGCGACTGCTAGTAGTTTGGCTGCAGCGTCTTGGACTTCGCTGCTGGCATCGATACTGTTCGCGTCACTGCTACCTCCAAACCAATTGAATGGGTTTAGGGAGGCAGCATTCAATGAGGGGGCCAAAAGCAGCCCGAGTGCGAGTAGGAGAGGAAATGAGCGATGCATAAAAGTTACTTCCATTTGATCAGTGTTGAAGCCCAGGTCAAGCCCGCCCCGAATGCGACGAGAAGGATGAGGTCTCCAGACTTGATGCGTCCTGCGCGGTAGGCTTCGTCGAGTGCGATGGGCACGGATGCGGCGGAGGTGTTGCCGTAGCGATCCAAATTGTTGTGGAATTTTTCCATCGGGATCTTCAAGCGTTTGGCAAGGCTATCGATGATGCGCATGTTTGCTTGGTGCGGAATCACGAGGGTTAAATCTTCAGATGTGTAGCCTTGTTGCTCGATGATGTCGGTGCTGGCTTGCCCCATGACGCGCACTGCGGATTTGAAGATCTCTTTGCCGTTCATCTTCAAGAAGTGCTGACGGTTGGCAATGGTTTCTATGGAAGCGGGCATCGCAGAACCACCTGCGGGCTGCTGGAGTAGGCTGGGGGTGGTGCCGTCTGCTCCGCAGATCGTGCCCAATACGCCGACTTTCTCAGTGGTGGTCTCTCTGCTCAGCACGGCCGCTCCTGCGCCATCGCCAAATAATACGCAGGTCGTGCGATCTTCGAAGTCGAGGATGCCGCTCATTTTTTCTGCACCGATGACGAGCGCTTTGTTAAAGTTGCCGGAGAGTAGCATCGCGTTGGCGACGCTGAGTGCGTAGACGAAGCCGGAGCAGGCTGCTTGCATATCAAACGTGGTGACGTTCGGTAGTCCTAGTTTACTCTGCACGAGGCAGGCGGTGGACGGGAAGGCCATGTCAGGGGTCATCGTCGCGAGGATGATCAAGTCGATATCGCTACGTTCGATGCCTGCGGCTTGGATGGCACGGTCGGCTGCAATGCAGGCCATGTCGCTGGTGGTTTCGCTTTCGGCGGCAAAGTGACGTGCGCCAATACCGCTACGGGAGCGTATCCATTCGTCGGAGGTATCGACGATCTTTGCCATATCGTCATTCGTCACGATGTTTGTTGGCGCGTAAGAACCGGTGCCGAGAATAGTGACAGACTGTGTTTGGCTAGACATTAAAAGTGGAGGTTCTCTGTTTTTCAGAGTGTGCCGGAGTAACTAAGGAGCGTTCTCGGCTTCGGAGTTTGTGATCAAACCATTAGCTTGATTGATTTCACTGCCGATGGAGTCAATCATATCATGCGTCACGACCTCTTTTGCGATGCGCAGAGCGTTCGCGATTGCGATGAAATTGGAGGATCCGTGAGATTTTAAAATGTTACCGCGTAGGCCTAGTAATGGCGCGCCTGCGTGCTGGTCGGGGCCGAGGCGAGTCTTCATATCCTTAAATGCGGATTTGGAGAGCACGGCGCCGATTTTGCGCTTCACATTGCGGACGAGTTCTTCGCGCATGGTGTTGCCGATGAAACCAAATAGCGCTTCGCTGGACTTGAGGACAATATTACCGACGAATCCGTCGCATACGACGACATCGACATCGCCATCGAATAGTTGAAATCCTTCGATCGGTCCGACGTAGTTGATCACGCCGTCTATATTTTGCAGCAGTGGATGAGTTGTGTTGGTCAGCGTGTTGCCTTTGCCTTCTTCGGTGCCGATGGTTAGCAGTGCAACGCGAGGATTGCTGATGTTGAGCGCAGCTTTGGCGTAATTCGATCCGAGGATGGCATTGTGCACCAGATTTTCCGGAGTGGACTCAGGATTCGCGCCGACATCTGTTAGGACGAACGGGTTGCGCTTGCTTGGCACAATGATACCGAGCGCGGGGCGATCGACTCCAGGGATCTGTCGCAGGCGTAGTGTGCCACCGGCCATGAGCGCGCCGGTGTTACCGCAACTGATCATGGCATCGGCTTCCTGGTTTTTCAGCAGCGCGATGGCCTTGACCATGGAAGAGTCTTTTTTGGTCTTGAGCGCTTGGATCGGTTTCTCATCCATCCCAATAACTTGAGTGGAGTGGATGATTTTGATGCGATCTGAGTAAACGTCGAGTTTGCGGACTTTTAACAGCCGTTCGAGCAGGCGTTGATTGCCAACGAGCGTGAAGTTGCAGTCCAGCTTCAGCTCTTCGATGGCATAAAAAAGCCCACGAATAAATTCAGTGGGCCCTTTGTCTCCGCCCATGGTGTCGACTGCAATGGTGCAGTTGACTGCGCTCGCGCCCATAGGTGGTTCGAAATATACGTTGTTATTGGTTGCGCGAGGCTTAGACTTCTACGTCAAGCACTTGGCGTCCACGATAGAGTCCGTTGGCCGGATTCACGCGGTGTGGGCGGAACAGTGTGCCGTCCTGTGGGTCTTTTGCCAGTTGAGGCAATTGATATGTAACTGCACCACGGCGTTTACGGCTGCGTTGCTTGGATTGTTTACGTTTTGGCTGTCCCATTAGATTTGTTTGCTTAGATGAAAATGAATTAGACGTGCGACGTCTTCTAAAGGCCGCGGATTAAAGAGCCTTAAATCGCCCCGTCAAGTATTCAATCAGGTTTATTTGTCTTAAATTATATCAGCTTGAGGAGCTCGGTGATTAGTTTGTTGATGCCTGCTTCTGCTTGGAGGATGTCTTCGGCCAGCATGTAGGCTGGGGTGGTGACGACGCGGTTTGTTGTATCGACGACGATCTCATTGACCGAGCAGTTGATGTGTTGCGCACCTTTGCTTTCGAGGATGGCCGCGGTGTCAGAGTCGTTGCCGATTGTCAGGCGCACTTGATTTGCGCCGAGTGCGGATGCTGCGAGCGCTGGAGCGATGCACATGAACCCGAGTGCTTTGTGTGCCTGATGCGCTTCTTGGATGAAGCTATGAATGATCGGGTCGATGTCGTAGGCCTTGCCGTCAAAGGCCAGGCTCGATAGATTTTTCGCGACTCCGAAGCCGCCGACGAAGATGATGGCATCCAGTTCGCTTAGTCTCAGCTCATTGATGCGCTTGATTTCGCCACGCGAGATGCGGGCGGCTTCTTCGAGCACGTTTCGGTCCTCGTCTTCGGCGATTTCACCTGTGGCATGGTTGATGACATGGCGCTGCGTGATATCGGGTGCGGCGCAGGTGACTTTAGCTCCAGCGCGGGCGAGTGCGAGCAGTGTGAGCACGGATTCGTGGATTTCGGCGCCATCGAAAACGCCACAGCCAGAGAGGATGACGGCTACTTTTGCTTGTTTTTGCATGCGATCAGTCGTTTGAGTGTTGTAGGTTCTAGACTTCCACTTGCTCGACGATCTCAAGGTCGTAGCCATCTAAGCCGATGACTTTGCGGGTGGTGCTTGAGAGTAGGCGGATCTTTTTGAGGCCTAGGTCGACTAGTATTTGGGCGCCGATACCGTAGTCGCGGAAGTCCATTTTCATTGGGCCGACGTCCTTGAGTTCGGTCTTGTCAGCGCCCTCGATGACGCGCACGCCACCTTGCGGTTGCTCAATATAGATGATCGCGCCGTGCTTTGCTTCGGCGATCTTTTGCATTGCAGCGTTTAGAGCACTGTAGCCGCCAAGTTCCTTGGCGCGGAAGATGTCGGTTAGTAGGTTTTCACTTTGCACGCGCACCAGTGTTGGGTCGCCATTGAGCTCACCCATGCTGAGTGCGATATGCTGGCGATCATCGAGCACGCTGCGGAAAATATGTAGGTCGAAGGTGCCGAAGTCGGATTCGAAGGGGCGCGTGAGGACGCGCTCGACCAGACGATCGCGCGTATGGCGATACTCGATCAAGTCAGCGATCGAGATCATCTTCAAATTGTGCTTCTTCTTGTATTCGATCAGGTCTGGGACGCGGGCGAGTGTGCCGTCCTCGTTGAGGATTTCGCAAATAACGCCGCTGGGGTGGAGGCCTGCTAGTTGAGCTAGGTCGACTGCCGCTTCCGTGTGTCCAGCACGCTGTAGCACGCCGCCTGGTCGTGCGCGCAGAGGGAATACGTGACCTGGTTGCACCAGCATGTCGGGGTGTGAGGTCGGGTCTGATAAAATGCGGATCGTCTCTGCGCGGTCGTAGGCGCTGATGCCAGTGGTGATGCCTTCGGCGGCATCCACTGAGATGGCGAAGTCGGTCTGGTGCGACTCGCGGTTTTCAGAGGCCATCGGGCTGATGCCGAGGCGACGGAGCTGGTGCCCGAGCATTGGCACACAAATTAGGCCGCGAGCGTGGAGCGCCATTTGGTTGACTGCTTGGGGAGTCACCTTGGATGCCGCCATGATTAAATCGCCCTCGTTTTCGCGCGACTCATCGTCGGTCACAATTACCATTTTGCCGTCCGCGATATCGCGAATTGCGGATTCGATGCTGTCGAAGGCGTCTGAATGCTTTGCCGTAGTCATTGAGGCAAACTAGGGTGAATTGCTGGTGAGTCCAGTCCTAGCTTTAACAATTCGCAGCATCGCTTCTTTGGAGGTGGTTATTTTATACTATTCGGTCTTTTGGGGGATTCTTGGTTGTCACCGCATCATTATTTCTGTTGAGATAAAAGCGTTCTGACGCATCCCTAGCTCAGAAGTTTCAACCCTAATCCTAAAAATATAATGTTACCTCCGCCAAGGAAACGTAAAATGAATCCGATGCTGATGAAGGTGATCCTTATCAGTGTCGTCCTCCATGTTGGTGCTGCCTTTGTGGCCGGTGTTATCAAAGTCGCGACGATTGTTATCCAAGAAGATACGCAGTTCGAAGAGCCGCCGGTAATAGTCGAGAAGGAGCCACCGCCACCAGTGAAGGTGAAAATCAAGCCACCGCCACCGAAACAGCAGCCACGTGCTTTGAGCATGCGACCGATCGCGAATATCGCGATTGATAATGTGGATGTCGATTTGCCTGATATGGATGACAGTTTTACTGTCAGTGCTGGGCTTGGAGGCATTGGAGGTGGCAATCTGCTGGGCGGCAGTGGTGGCATGGGGCTGGGCCTTAAGATGCCAGAAATTAATTTCTTCGGAGCTAAATCGAGCGGCGAGAAAATTGCATTTGTCGTGCACTTCGGTCCAGCGACCACGAGCGGAGCAGGCACCTCGAATGCCTATACGCGGATGACTGCTTATACGATTCGTAAGCGCTTAGAAGAAATGGTGCAGGAGTTACCTGATCAGGCTTTGTTTAACGTTGCGGCCTTTTGGGCGAATCATTGCACGCCCTTTGCCGCTCAGATGCTGCCTGCGAATGGCACCAACAAGCAGCAATTGTTGAATTGGATGGCTCCGGTTAACCCAGTGGAGGGGTCGAATAAGACTTATGGTAGCAGCCACCCCAAGGAGTTTAATAAGCGCCTGAGTGGATTACGGTGGCCTCAGCGCCTAGATAAGGGCGTGCCGGCTTTTGGACCTGCGTGGTATTATGACTATCGCACGCCAAAGGATATCAATAATAAGTATTTACCTAAATATAAGAAGGGCACTTATCATTGGGGCCGTGGCTTAATTTGGGCGCTGACGACTCAAAAGCCAGATACGATCTTCATCTTGACGACGAATTATTTGCCGAATGATAAGGATCACCCTAAGGATATAGTCGCTGCGTATGAGCAGATTTGTAAGGATATTTATGATCCAGCCGATCTGAAGCATCCGACTGTGAATGTTGTGGTGCTGGCACCAGCGGGGTCAAATCCTGTCGCTGCACGGCGTGTGTTGGATGAGCGCTTTAGACCGATCATTCGTGCTTCGGGAGGTAAGGGTAGTGTGATTGAAGACATTCGTAAATACATGAACTCGGATGAGAAGCGACGCTTGGCGGGGTATACGCCGCCGAAAAAGAAAGGAAGGTAGTCAGGTCAATGGTCTTTACTTGGAACCACCGGTCTCGTTTGAGTCGGTGGTTTCTTTTTGGTTGCGGAGTTCGGGTTGGTTGGCGTTCGAGGCTGTGCGCTTCGGGCGCATTTTTGATGCCTCCAGCATGGATGAGCCTTCCGAGCGCTGGGAAGGGCTGTGGTTGTTTAGTGCCCGCAAAGAATGACACTATGGTTATACTGGCCAGGCATCGTATGCATTTTACCTAAAAGAGCCGTCAAGGGGGCAGCGGTCGAGGCCGAGCGCCTGGGTGTGGATGCGCTGCCACTGCGGTAGGCCGCGAATCGGGTAGTCTTTGACTGGTAGACTAGATCGATCGCTCTGAGTATAGATAAAAAAAATCCCGTGTCGCCAGAGCAACACGGGATTTTTGAAAAACTTAGGTCAGATTACCTCTGGCCGGGGTGACGTTTAAGCTTCAGCGGGCTTGGTCTTGTCGTTGCGCACTGCATAGAACGCATAGGAAGCGATCACGATGAAGCAGACGAGTGGAACGACGTAGGACTTGGCTGCTGCGATGCCCATCATTTCTTCTCCACCGAAGACGTCGATCAGCTTACCTTGAACTCCAACGAGGAGGGCGCCACCGAGGATCGCCATGATGAGGCCAGATGCGCCGAGCTTGGTTGCTTCGCCTAGGTCACGTGAGCCGAGGCCGAAGATGGTCGGAAACATGAGCGACATGAATACGGAAGTAGCAATCAGGCAAGCAATCCCGAGGGTGAACGGCGCTGCGCCTACGAATGGAATATAACCTTGGAAGGTGATTTCGCCGCCGAAAATGACGCCGAGCGAGCAGATGATGCCCATCACTGAGGCGAAAGCAAGTAGTGTGGATGGCTTGAAGATGGCCATGAGTGCCGTGAAGCCCCAGCGTGAGACTGAGAATAAGATGATGGCGATCATGTGGTAGTTCATCGCTTCACTATCTGGAATGTTTAACTGACCGGTGATGTAGTGGAAGCTGTAAGTCCAAACCGCAATTTGAGCGCCCACATAGAAGAACTGAGCCACGACGGCGAAAACATAGTTTTTCTTGGATAGTAGGAATTTAACCGTGTCGCCTACGTGCGCTTTGTGGTCATGCTCCTTGATTGTAGGCATGTTCTTGTTGGTCGCAATCAGCACCCAGAGGATGATCAGAACGAGTGCTGCGATGAAGTAAGGTGTCATCACGATGTCGAGTTGCTCGACTTGAATGGCCTTCACCTCTTCTACTGGCATGTCATCGGAGATGCGGGCGTTGACGACTTCTAGCTTTGTGAGAATTGCAAATTTGCAAAGGAACAGGCCGATCAGAGAGCCCACTGGATTAAAGGACTGCGCGAGGTTGAGTCGACGCGTTGCTGTTTCCGCAGGCCCCATTGAAATGATGTATGGGTTGGCATTCGTCTCGAGGATGGAGAGGCCGCCGGCGAGCACGAAGAATGCAAGTAGGAACGGCTCGAACTGTAGCATCAAACTGGCTGGGTAGAACAGTAAGCCACCTAGAATGTAGACACCTAAGCCTACGAGGACTCCCTTTTTGTAGCCGTAGACTCGTGCGAGGACTGCGCCTGGAATGGCGAGCACAAAATAGGCACCGTAGAAGGCATTCTGAATCAGGGCTGTTTGAGCAGTGCTGAGTTCGGGGAAGATATTAAGAAAGGCTTTAACTAGGGGGTCTGTCATGTTGTTGGACAGTCCCCACATGGCGAAACAGGTCGCTAGCAGGATGAAGGGAAACAGTATGTTCTTTGGAACAATGGGAGTTTTGGTGGTTGATGACATAAGTGTATTGATTGGCTAGGGAGAGCCTTTTAGTTTGTATCGTGGGGGAGGGGGTTATTTCTCGGTGGTTAGACTAAAGTGTATAAGCAGTGCATTATACGCGATTCGGTCAATGTTAGAATGGTGATAAATTGCCTTCATATGGATATAATTGACCAGACTTGGGGCAGCGGTAGGCGGGTGTGCACAAAAAAACCTGAGGCTTCAATGAAGCGCTCAGGTTCGAAGTGTTCGCTACGTCAGTGAGTGACGTGCTGAATGTTGATCGTGGTTCTTAGTCTTCGCTGTCAGCGGCGTTCTTGTGACCCTTGGGGCCGCCTTTTTTGTCACCTTTTTGGCCTTTGCCACGTTTTTGATGTGCGGCTTTGAGTTCTTCTTTTGTTAGTTGGCCGTCGCCGTTTGTGTCGATCTTATCGAAGTTCTCGGCAAGGCGTTTCGCTTTGGTGCTTTGGACTTCTTCGAGTGAGAGTTGTCCATCGCCGTTGGTGTCGGCATTGGCGAAGCGCTCAGCGCGTTCTTCTTGAGATTGAGGGGCTTTGCGCTTACCGTTACCGTCTTGATCGCCGTCTATGGATTTGCCTTCGGCTTGAGCGAGGGCGGGGAGGAGGCATGCTGCGAGAACTGTGAGGAGGAGTGTTTTGAGTTTCATGATGTTTTTTTATGTGGTTTCGCAGCGCTTGATTGGCTGCTTAACACATACATCGCGAAGGTCGCTGAAAAGTTTCAGCGCGTTTTTTATTTCGTCCAAGTGGCATCTTGCCGTCGCCTATTTGGCGAACGACATCATGCCTCATGAACCTTCAAAGAGTTGTTAGAAGCTAGAGGCTAGGAGTGAGGAGCTGAATATCAGTGTTTTATGACTTCTTTGGCTTTCGCCAAAGGGCTCCGCCCTTCGGTTATGCCCAAGGGCATAATAAAGTGTCGCTGCGCTCGGTAGGCGGCAACAAACGAAAGTCTAAGTCCTGAATCTAGGATAAAGCACTGAAGTGTGTCATGTTGAGCTTCTAACTCCTAGCTTCTGACTTCTAACTACTCTTTTAGGCCTTCAGCAATCGCGGCATTTTGCAGCTCGTTGATCTCTTTGATGCCTTTCGCTCCGAGGTCGAGGAGGGTATTGAGCTCGTCACGCGTGAAGGTGGCTTCTTCGCCGGAGCTTTGCACTTCGACGAACTTACCGCTGCCGGTCATGACTAGGTTGGCATCGACCGTCGCGTCTTTGTCTTCTGGGTAGTTGAGGTCGAGCACGGGAGTGTTTTCAAACACGCCCACGGAGACCGCAGCGACAGACTCGGTGAAAGGGTTTTCGGTGAGCTCACCTTTGGCGATTAGTTTTTGGATCGCAATCTGAGCGGCGACATAGGCGCCGGTAATGGAGGCGGTGCGGGTGCCGCCGTCGGCCTGGAGCACGTCGCAGTCGATCCAGATCGTCTTGCCGGTGAGCTTTTTGAGGTCGAACACGGCGCGGAGCGAGCGACCGATGAGGCGCTGGATTTCGATGGTGCGTCCGTCGGCTTTGCCGGCGCTGATGTCGCGGCGCTTGCGATCGAGCGTGCTGTAGGGAAGCATGGAGTATTCGGCAGTCATCCAGCCGCCTTCAACTTTTTGGGCGCGCATCCACCCCGGCACGCGGTTGTCGATCGACGCGGCGCAAATGACACGTGTGTCGCCAAAGCTGACGAGCACAGAGCCGAGCGCGTGTGGCGCGATGCCAGTTTCGAAGCGGATCGAGCGAAGTTCGTCGATGGCGCGGTTATCAGGACGGGCGAAGGGAGTTTCTGTTTCGTTGGACATTTAAAAAAAGGGGACGAAGGTCGAACATTGAACGCTCAACGTCGAACATTGAATGAGTTAAAAAGAATCAGGGTGTATTGCCATTCAGTATTGGACGTTCGACGTTGGATGTTCGTGCCGACTAAGGCACTAGGCCTCTAGTTGGTTTTTAGTCAGTGCGGGCAAGTAGCGTTCGCGGGCGAGACGCCAAAAGACGAGGAAGAATGCGGTGAGCGGAATCGCCAGCACCATGCCCATGATGCCGCCGAGTGCGACGCCCCAGAAAAAGATGGAGAAGATGATGAGCATGGGCCCCATGCCAGTCTTGTCTCCCATGATTCGAGGTGTGAACCAATAGTCAGTGAGGAGTTGACCAATGATAAAGACGACCGTGCAGAGGCCGATTAGGGCAAGGCCGCCGCCGTCTTGAAAGTAGGCGAGCGGGAGCACAGTGATGATGCCGAGCATGGTGCCGAGGTAGGGAATGATGTTGAGCAGGCCGAGGATGATGCCCAGCACGATGCCAAATTTGAGCCCCACAACTGCAAAGCCGATTGCCAGCACGATGCCGAGTAGTAGGCCGATGATGATTTGCCCGCGGAAGAAGGAGATTAGGATGTCGCTAAATTGGCGGCAGAGGAAGACGATGTCGTCGCGGCGCTCGTTGGGCAGGAAGCTGAGCTGCTTTTGTAAGTCGTTCCAAATGTTGCGCTCCCCATTCAGGATAAAGAAGAGGTAGACGGGAATGATGGCGTAGGCGGCGACTTTTCCGAACATGCTACCAATAAACCCACCAATGGAACCACCAATGATGCCGACTTTTTCGGGTAAGGCTTTGAGTGCGGCGGTGATGGTGTCCGAGTGAGTGGCGACGATGTTCTGCACATATTCGTCGGGCGACTGGCCGAGTTTGGCATGGAGCCATTCCCAGGCAGCGGGGGTCTTGTCTTGTAGAAATAGGAAGATGTTGTCGCGTATGGTTGGCGCGGACTCGATGAAATCGGCTGCTTGTCGGAAGATGATCGGCAGTAGGAGTGCGGTGGTGGTGGCGATGGCAAGCACTACGAGCAGGTAGAGTAAGATGATGCCTTGGGTCTTGGAGAGTCGTGTGTGCTTTTCCGCGAGGGTGATGATGGGGCGTAGTAGGGTCGCTAGGATCGCTGCAATTGCGAGGGGCAGCAGCACGTCTTTAAAGGTGTGGATGAACTGTTGCAGCAGCACGAAGAGGCCGAAGGCAGTGGCAATGAGGAGGACCAGCGCCAGGACAGTTGCGCCTGCGGCGATGATCCGTTTTTGCGAGGGCGATAGTGTGTAGGAGGGTAATTCAGACATAGCGTTTCGTGTGTGAGGGAAATGTGTAGAGGGGCTGCTCAGAAAAGTCGAGCGTCGGGATTCTTCGCGGGCGGCGGTGAAGTGATACAGACTTTGCTTCGCCATCTCTGGACTTCGGCGAGCTCAGTCGTGCCGCAGACTTACGTCTTGTCTGTTCTTCTATCAGGCAAAACAGACAAGAATGTCTGTTCTTCTATCAGGCAAAACAGACAAGAATGTCTGTATCACTTTGTGCACACACAAAAAAAACGGCGGACATTGCTGTCCGCCGTTTGTGTGAATTCAATGCAGACAGCCAATGCCTGTTCCGCTTAAAGCCTAGTCAGGCTTCTTGAAGCGACGTGCTGGCTTCTTCACCGGAGTGAAGTCCTTGTTGCCGCCGCTCTTGAAACCGCCACCTTCGTTGCCGCCGCTGTGGCCGCCACCGAATTTGCTCTTGGTCTTGAAGGGGCGTTTTGGGCGCTCGCCGCCTTCGTTCCATGAGCGATTGCCGCCACCACGGTTGTCGTTGCCGCGATCATTACTACGGTTGTCGTTGCCACGGTAGTTGCCTCCGCCGCCTCCGCCGCGATTGTCGTTGCCGCGATTGCCACGGTAACCACCACCGCGATTGCCTCCACGGTATCCACCGCCGCCACCGCCGCCGCGTTTGCCGCCGCGATTTGGAGTGTCTGAGTAGGGCTCGCTGTCTTCGGCGATTTTTTCGCCAAGGCCTGCGTCGTCCTTATTGAGCAGGTTAAAGAGTGCGCTGGCGATGTCGGTGGGTGTGTGGCCAGCGTCGAGGAGACGGTCGACGAGTGCGTCGTGGCGCTTGAAATTGCCTGCTTCCAGGAGTTCGCGCACTTGCTTGAATACCTTGTCGGCTTTGCGGCCTTCCACGTCTTCCAGTGAAGGGATCTGCATGCGGCGCACGACTTGGCGAGTGTAGCGCTCGATTGCTTCAAGGCGGTAGATGTCGCGTCCGTAAACGAAGGTGACGGATTTACCTGAGCGTCCGGCCCGACCTGTGCGGCCGATGCGGTGCACGTAGTCTTCCGGGTCGTGTGGGAGGTCGTAATTGAAAACGATGTCGACGTCGTCGATGTCGAGGCCACGGGCGGCCACGTCGGTTGCGACGAGGAGCTCTACCGAGCCGTCCTTGAAGCGCTTGATGACGCGCTCGCGGTTGCCTTGTGTGATGTCACCGTGGATGCGGTCAGCGACGTAGCCGCGAGCTGCGAGTGCTTCAGTGGCGTCTTCGACCATTTGCTTGGTGTTACAGAAGACGATGCCGCGTGGCTTAGTCTCTAGGTCGAGGATACGGCACAGCACTTCGATCTTCGAGCGGTTGCGCACTTCGTAGTAGGTCTGCTCGATGGTATCAACGGTCAGCGACTTGCGCTCGATCGAGATTTGCTCGGCATTGCGGCTGAATTTGCGGATCAAGCCTTCGACGCCGCGGTTCATAGTTGCAGAGAAGAACAGTGCTTGGCGCTCTTCGGGCATGTCGCCGAGGATGATCTCCATGTCTTCGCGGAAGCCCATGTCGAGCATGCGGTCGGCTTCGTCGAGGATGCAAATTTTGATGGCGTCGGTGCGCAGTGTTTTGCGGCGCAGGTGATCCATGACGCGGCCAGGGGTGCCAACGACGATGTGAGCGCCATTGCGGAGCGCACGCATTTGACGGTCGAGCGGAGCACCACCATAGACGGGCACAGCCACGAGACCGCGCAGCGCAGAAGCGAGACGATTGATCTCTTCGCAGACCTGAACGGCCAACTCACGGGTCGGGCAGAGCACGAGCACCTGTGTTTCTTTGCGATCGATGTCGATCAGATTGAGCGCTGGAAGGCCAAATGCTGCGGTTTTACCAGAGCCAGTCTGGGAGAGGCCGACGATGTCCTTGCCGCTTAGAGCGACAGGGATGGTTTGTGCCTGAATAGGAGAGGGAGATTCAAAGCCGAGGCGTTGAATACCTTCGATGAGTTCGGCGCGCAGGCCGAGATCGGTAAACTTGATGTCCATAATATCTGTAATACGCCCGTTGACCGGATATTACCGATACTTGAGCTAGTGAAGGAAAGCGTCGCCTTATTTTAAGGGCTTTCCAGAAGTGAGGCGGAGGGCTTTGACAGTTCCACACGCGATGACAAGGCTTTTTAATGAGATATGAAAAAAGAGACCTGAGATTTGAGGATGTTTTAAGTCCGGAATTCTAATTTCTGTCGCCAGTGCTCTCACTTTCTCCTTGCTTAGAGCCTTCTAACTTTAATACGTCCCCCTCTATGCCTGACTCGTCTGAATCTTGGAAAATCGCAGCCTTTTACCATTTCGTCGAACTACCTGATCGCGACGCCTGGGCGGAGCGTATCATCGACCATGGCCTGAAGGTCGGGCTGCGTGGCACGATCATCTTTGCGAATGAGGGGATCAACTCAACCTGTGCGGGCTCGCCCGAGGCGGTGGATGCGACTATCGCGCTACTCAAATCCGATCCGCGCTTTGCGGCGATGGACGTGAAATATTCCTATGCAGACTTTTGCCCGTTTCCGAAGTTTAAGGTTAAAAAGAAGCCTGAGATCGTCACTTTTCGCCAAGACGGCGCCGATCCACGCGACGAAGTGGGCACCTACCTGGAGCCGGAAGAGTGGAACGACTTGATTTCAGATCCGGACGTGATCACGATTGATACACGTAATGACTATGAGGTGGGCGTGGGTAAATTTAAGGGGGCGCTCAACCCCGATACCGACGATTTTACCGAATTTGCCAAATTTGTGGACGAGCACCTCGCCTCACAGAAAGACAAGAAAATCGCCATGTATTGCACGGGCGGGATTCGCTGCGAGCGCTCGACTGCCTATTTGAAGCAGAAGGGCTTTGAAAATGTTTACCACCTCAAGGGCGGAATTTTGCGTTATATGGAGATGATGCCGAAGGAGACTAGCCTCTGGGAGGGCGACTGTTTCGTATTCGATTACCGCGTAGCCGTTGATCATGACCTCAAGCCAGCTAAGTGGAAAATTGACCCGAAAACGAGCTTTCCTGAGCCGATGAGCGACGATGAGGTGGAGCGTATTGCCGAGCGTCGTCGCAGTGGTGCGATTTTTAAGAAGCCGTATGCGGGATAGATTTATTTCGTTTGGCCGGGGCTTTTTTTTGCGAATGTCGTGATTGCCCGCTTCTCGCAATTCGGCATTGGGCCCGGTGAATTGTAAAAAGGGGCTTTCAAAGCATTGACAGCGCGGCTGGTTTGGCACGAATATACCTCTTTCGCCGATCTCCTCGGCTCAATCCCTTGTCTCTATCCCCATTAGGCATGTTTTCTGATTATCCCCCATCTGAACTTTTCGCACGCAAGCGCTCGACTAAGAGTGGTTTCACTTTGATCGAACTGCTCATGGTCATTGCTGTGATCATGGTCCTCGCTGGTATTACCTTCGGCATCTCGCGCGGCGTGCAAAATGCCCAAGCACGCACTCAAGCCAAAGCCGAATTGGCGGTGATTTCGCAGGCGCTGGAGGCATATAAATCGACATATGGTGATTATCCCTGGGCTGCTGATGGAGATGAATTGGCTCAGGCATTGATGGGCTGGATGAAGTTTAATCGAACTGGCACGACGACTTCATTTGATTTGGTTTCTGCGAGTGAGGTGCCAGCGACTGGGCCGAAGTCCTTTATTGATCCCTCTAAGATGGAGTATACGGGGACTTTACCTTCTGCTGTGAACGTCGCGCCGACCGCAGTGGCCTTTCAGGACCCTTGGGGGACTGAATATGTATATAAGTATAAAACCGGTGCCACTGCTAGCTGGGATAATTTTGGTTTTGTGCTCTACTCGAAAGGCCCCGATGGAACTGCGGTTGCGGTTGGCGCAGACGGGGTTTTGACACCAGACAATCGTAAAGAGCCCACAAACATTGATAATATTTACTCCGGCGAATAATGAATATGAAAAAGCACACAAATAAAGGCTTCACTTTAATCGAGCTGTTGATGGTGATCGCCATCATCGGTATTTTAGCTGGGATTCTAATTCCGACCGTTGGGGCAGTTAAGAAGCAGGCAAATGTTGCTGCTTCGAAGGCTCAGCTATCTAATTATGTGAATGCCATGCAGCTGTTTAAGGGGGAGTATAGTTATTTCCCTCTGGTGACTGGCACGTCTGATAGTGATGAAATCGACCTCTCATCGGAAAGTCTTGAATTTATTAAGACACTGTCTGCGCGTGATCCTTCTTCTAGCAACGCTGGAGTGTCATTTGGTGGAAATCGTCGCCAGATTGCTTTTTATAGTTTTTCGGAGTCAGAGTTCTTGCTCAAGGCTGATGGGACCATTTCGACGGATCAACTCGCAGATCGCTTTAATAATACGCAAATTTTCATTGTCGTCGATACCGATGGTAATGGCTCGATCACGCCGAGTGGTCCAGATGCTGGCGAAGGCACCATTCGCTCTTCGGTGAGTGCCTATGTTGGCTCTAATCCTAGTGATGCAAGCAATCCGACTTACAAGCTTTGGGACTAGCCTTTTTTAGTTAAATGAATCAATCGAACTCCAAACGCGGATTTACGCTGATTGAACTACTGGTTGTTATCAGTATCATTCTGTTGGCATCCTCCATTATTTTCATCGGTGGTAACTCGGGGGGCGGTGCTTCGCTGAGTTCTTCGGTGCGCATTGTTTCCGGCATTGCTCAGGGGGCACGTGGTCAAGCGATTATGAAGAATGCGGAAACACTATTAATCATTAATAATGATCCGTCTGACTTGGATAAATATCGCCGACAATTTGGGATCATATATAAGGGGACAGATAGCACGGGCACTGAAGGCTGGATAGCTGCGACCCCAGGGACATTGCTGCCCGAGGGTATCTACTTTGATGCAACGACGAGCGAGTCAGAGTCCGGTGCGAATTGGAGTGCGACAAATCTGCCGCTAGACTATCCTAGAAAGTCCGCTCAGACGACAGGATCGACTGAATACCTGTATTACGAATTCAACAGTAATGGGACTTCAGCGAATGCAAATGCGTATCTAGTGCTACGAGCTGCGACTATGATCCCTAATGATCAAAACACTGAAGTCAGTCAGTTGAAGGTCTCAGAGGAAGATCAAGGCTTGAAAGCTGCGTTAATTTTTCGTCGTGCTGGCACCACCACTCCAGTTACATCGCCAGGAGCCATTCAAGCTTCGAGTTCTACTGAAATAGAATAATAATTACTTAGACATGAATAGACATATGAAGTCCTGTTTCTCACGCAACCGCTCTGGTGGCTTCAGCTTGATTGAGGTCGTATTGGCAATTGGTATTTTCTTGGTCACTGTGCTCGCATTAGTGGGTTTGCTAGCGCCGACCCTCAAGTCCGTCGATGAGGTCGAGAAGACCGACGAGGTGTCATCGATCGTGAATACGATCAATGCATTTTTGCAGAACTCCCCAGACATTGCACCGACTGGCTCTAGGTTTAATGCGATTTATGATGCGGTGGTGAATGATGGTTACGCGACGCTCCTTGTTTTTCGTGCCTATGATAACAATGACATCATTTCATTGAAGATTGGTTTTGTCGGTGAGACAGATACAACTGCCCAACTGTCGGCTGCCGATGTCTCTGACGGGACTAACATGCTAGCTGCGGGCACTGTTTACCGTGTCGTGTTGACGGCTTCTTCGGTGAATCCTAGCACAGAAATGACGGATGCAGGAGTGGGTAACTATCCGCGCTATACTATGTCTGAAACGAACCCTGAGCTTTACCCAGAAGGTTCCTTTGCGATGGAGGTGCGTATCTTTGCTGAAGAGCCTTCGTTGACCTATAACGCTACAAGTAACCTTGTGACGTTAAAGGCGTTAGAGCCGATCTTTACATATAACATGGCAATTGTTCGATAAGCTAACCGTATGAATACTTTATCTCATAGAACTCGTCGCACTGCGAAACGCGCCTTTACTCTGATCGAAATCATGGTGGCGACCGTTATCATGGTCATCCTCGTTGGTTTGGTTATTCAGATCACCAGTGAGGTGCTCAAGGTGTGGACTCGTTCCTCGGGCAAGCTTTCGGCAAATGCGGAAGCACGTATTGCGATGGATATGATCACGCAAGACTTAGAGACAGCAGTGTTTCGTAATAATGGGCAACAATGGTTGCGAGTGGATGGCCCTGAGACATTGGCCGCTGGCGCTCCCTATACTTCACAGACTGTGGCCTTGAAGTTGTTTACGCCTGCCTTGGATCGTGATAAACTTGAATCAGATGGAGTGACTGCGATTCCAGGAGATATTTGTGCCGTAGCCTATCGTTTGGCTTATCAGGAGTCGTATGATCAGAATGGTGTTGCTGCGGATGATCGGGTGAGCGTCTATGCCCTCTATCGATCAGTTGCACGCGCTGATGATACGTTTGATCTGTTAATGGGGAGTCGTAGCGATACCGCGAGTCCTCAACTTATTTTGGATGCTTCAGGTCCGAGTTTTTGGACTGAGACTAATATCACTGCGGCTGAGAATTATTTGGTATCCAACATTGTTGATTTTAAGGTGCTGATTTATGAAAACGATCCTACGGCAGCATCGACTGTTCCAGTGAATGTTGATGCCAATTTGAATTTGAGTGGTGATTATGCGTATGGTGGCACGGATGCGACTTTGACTGGAGGCACCTCACAGTTGCCATTGCTCTACGCGGATGTGATGCTGACAGTTGTTTCGGATGAAGGCTTGGAGTTGTTAAGTCTTCCGAGCTTGGCAGGTTCAGGCTACAATGACGTGGATGATGTTGTCCGTGAGCATGGGGATACCTACACTCGGCGCGTAAACTTCATGGCGCATCCTTTGTAAGGGCTTCGGCTTTTAAGATTCACTTTTTCAAAAACGCTTCTTTCACCGGAGGCGTTTTTTTGTGTATTTCGCGACTACCAGCGTAGAGGCTTTACTCGTCTCGTGACCATGAGCTTGTCGAATGGCGAAGACCACGAAAAGGCCACTTGCAGCGAAGTTTCGTAATGACCCACTTCGCTCGCGGCTGCCGCCCCTCGATGAACTCTTGGCTTCGAGACTGTCTAATACCATTTCTTGAAAATAATGCGCACATCGTGCATGACTTTCGAAGTCAACCACCTCCACCTTCGCCAAGGCTACGGCGGACAGGTCGGGCAACCGTCTACGCTCTCCGAGCTACGCCGGGTCAAGAGCCGACCACTCCACTTTCGGAAAGGAGGAGAGCTTTAAAACTCCTTCCCTTCGCAGGGAAGGAGCCGTTGATTTCTAACTTCACGACTCTCTGACTTATGTAGAAGGATATGCTGCCAAGGGGAGGTCACCCGCTTGCCGGGTGGGAGGGGTATTGATCATGTGCAAAATATATCAGAAACGGTATAAATAGTAAATAGCACCTCCCTCTACACCGCCTAGCTCACTTGGAAAATCAGATCGTCGATCAGGTATCAAACGACGAAGGGATAGCAGGTTCGGATTTAACCGCAGAGAGAAGTGTGAATGATTCACTTCAGCGTGCACACTCGTAGCACTATACCAGATTCACCAAATACCCACCTGCACCGCAGGTTAATACGACGAGCCAGGCGGGTGCTTTAAAGCGATAGAGTGCGATGAACGCGGCGGCGGCCAGGGTGGCATCAGGCCAGCGTTGTATACCGTGTGACCATACGGGGTTGACGAACGCCGCGGCTAGTAGGCCGACGACTGCAGCATTGGCTCCGATGAGCCCTGCTTGTGCCCACAGTTTGTTGCGAAATTGATTCCAGATTGGAATGAGTCCTCCCAGCAGCAGCATGCCTGGCAGGAAAATGGCGATTAGGGCGATCAGCCCGCCGATCCAGTGCGGATTCGTGGTTTGACTGGCAGTGCCGAGAAATGCTGAAAGTGTAAACAAGGGGCCAGGCATGGCTTGCACCGCACTGTAGCCAGCTAGGAAGTTGGACTCTGAGACGAGCCCGCTCGGCACGACACTATCGTATAGGAGTGGCAACATCACATGGCCGCCGCCAAAAACGAGAGCGCCCGCTTGATAGTTCATCGCATAGATGGCACCGGGTGCGTCGGCTGGAGTGAGTAGTGCGAATACTAGCAGGGCACTAAAGCCAATGATACCGATTAGCATCGTGCGGTGGCCTGCCATGGCTTCGCCGCCATGGAGTTCGGGTTTGTTTTGGGGCGATTGACGAAACAGGGCATTACCAATTGCGGCACCTAGTAAGATCACGCCGATTTGCATGAACGCGCTGGTGACACAGCTCACCAGCACTGCACTGAGTAGAGCGATGCCGATACGTGGAAAGTCGGGGCAAAGCTTTTTACCCATGTCGAGGATCGCTTTGGCGACGACTGCGACCGCTGCAATGAGTAGGCCATGGATGAAGGGCGTTGCGCCGTCGCTTAGCTCAGTGAGCCCATAGGCGAAGGCGATCATGATGAGCGCCGAAGGCATGGTGAAGCCCAACCATGCCGCGCAGGCGCCGGCTAGTCCGCCTCGATGCCAGCCGATGGCAAAGCCCAGTTGACTACTCGATGGGCCTGGCACGAATTGGCACAGTGCAAGCAGTTCAGCATAGTGTGCATCGGTCAGCCACTTGCGCCGACTGACGAATTCTTCCTTGTAGTAGCCGAAGTGCGCGACTGGTCCGCCGAAGGAGAGGCAACCGAGGCGAAGGTAGATCAGGAATATTTTAAGCGGAGAGAGCGGCTCTTGGGCGGGCATGCGGTGAAGTTAGAGCAGTTTCTCAGGTTGGTTCAAGGGCGGGGGGCGATTTTCTGGGTTATAATCGTAGTCCTACTTTTGATTTATAATTCGGAAAGTAGGGGCTTTGCTCGTCGAAGACCGCGTAGGTGAGAGGAGGTGGATGCGATCTGGGGCGGTGAAGCTCGGAATGTCTTGTTGCATTCGCGGTTCGCGCAAGCACGACCCCTGCTAAAGAATCATCCTAAAAAGATGAGTTGGAACCGCGAATAGACGCGAATTAACGCGAATTTAGGATCATGCACATAGACTGAATTCTAGCCCCTGGCTTTGGGGCTTCAATTTGTTCAACCTGACATCAATGAGAATCACACTTCTGACTTCTAGCGTCTCTTTCAGTGGTTGAACTTTTGCTGAGAACTCACACTGTCTCGGTTTTATGGACATCGAGACTTTCCCAAATCCAAATCAAGAGCGTAATTATACCATTCAGCATATTCAGGAGGAGTTTACTTCCACCTGCCCGATGACTGGTCATCCGGACTATGCCACGGTGGTGTTTAGCTACGCACCCGATGAGCTCTGCATTGAGCTGAAGGCGATGAAGCTCTACCTGCACGATTATCGCAATAAGGGGATTTTCTTCGAAGCGGCGACGAACAAGATCTTTGAAGATTTGTTTGAAGTGACCAAGCCGCGTTGGGCGCGCCTTGAGACAATCTGGCGTGGCCGCGGTGGTATTCGCTCAAACGTAATCGTTGAGTCGCAGCAAGATGGCTACGACGGCCCGAAGACTGTGCCGTTTGCGAGTTAATAGGAGTAACAGGCAGGAATGCCTGTTTCACTTTTGATGTGACGCAGGCATTCCTGCCTGTTTTTTCTAGCGAAGTGCTTTGGCGATTCTCGAAGATCCGTCTTGGCACTCTCTTTACTTTCTCTCATGTAAAGACTGAATGGTATTGGATAAAAGAGCTCGTGGCCTCACGGATTTGCGCATCTCGCTAACGGATCGCTGTAATTTGCGTTGCACGTATTGTATGCCGAAGGAGATCTTCGGTCCAGAGTATCAGTTTTTGCGTAAGCACGAGTGGCTGCGCTTTAGCGAATTGGATGATCTGGTCGAAGCGTTTGTTGCGTTGGGCGTGCGTAAGGTCCGCCTGACTGGTGGGGAGCCGCTGCTGCGTCCAGGGTTGGTGAAGTATATTCACGGGCTATCGAGGTTTTCTGGTTTAGAAGATATTGCGATTACCACCAATGGGCTTCGCCTTGCTGAGAAGGTGGCTGAGTTGAAAGAGGCAGGCTTGAATCGTGTCACAGTCAGCTTGGATGCGTTGGATGCAGAATTGTGTGGCTCGATTAATGGTCGTGGAATTGGACCGAAAGTGATTTTAGCGGGGATTGATGCTGCGTTAGCTGCCGGTCTTGGGGTGAAAGTCAATATGGTGGTGGAGCGTGGCATGAATTGCGGCGAGATCTTGCCGATGGCTCGCTATTTTAAAGACCTCGGTGTGTCGCTGCGTTTTATCGAATTTATGGATGTCGGTAATTGTAATGATTGGAAGCTGGATAAAGTCGTCAGTGGCCGTGAAATCTTGGATCTGATTCGTTCTGAATTTGATGTGGAGCCAGTCGATTTGACTTCGAATAACGAAGTCGCCAAGCGCTATCGTTATGCAGATGGCTCCGCAGAGTTCGGTTTGATTACTTCAGTGACACAGCCGTTCTGCGGAGGCTGCACGCGTGCGCGCATTTCAGCCGATGGGAAATTATATACCTGTCTCTTTGCGAGTGAGGGCTTAGATTTGAAAGCCTATATGCGCTCTGAATCTTACTCGAAGGAGGACTTATTTGCACGCCTCTCTAAGCATTGGCAGGTGCGTAGCGATCATTATTCCGAGATCCGCTCGTCGGGCACTGCGACGAAGTCTAAAATCGAAATGTCGTATATCGGCGGATGAGTCGCGAAGCTAGACGGCGAATTTACTGACGCGCATTATATTTAGTAACACGCATTCGGGAGGGGCGTGCTCCGCGCGCTGCGTCGTGCTGGCCTCTGGTTTAGTGCTGGGGTTGAGTGCACTGGCTCTGTGCTGTGGCTCGGCGGGCGGCAGCGTAGAACGCGGCAGGCAGCGGAGGCCCTCCTTCCCATATACGAAACGCATCCATTCGACTGCATTCGATGGCTCCGGATACATTAAACCCCACCGCTCCGAAGAGTGGTGGGGAGTCTGTTTTATACCTAATAAGTTACCCCTAACTTAACATATGAAAAAGTCATGTGTTACATGACGCTAAAGTAGTCCTCTGCCAGGGACAGAAGTTCCAAAGATTTTTATTTTATTTGTGGCAATGCTATGTCCCAGTCTACGACTGCGCCGCGTGTCGACGCTTTCGCTCACGCGCATTATATTTTATGCCCCGATTCGGGAGGGAAGAGCTCCGTCTCGTCTTACGTCGTGCTGGTGCTCTGGTTGAGTGCACTGGCTCTGTGCTGTGGCTCGGCGGGCGGCGCGGAGGCCATCCTTCCCATATACGACACGCATCCATTCGACTGCATTCGATGGCTCCAGATACATTAAACCCCACCGCTCCGAAGAGTAGTGGGGAGTCTGTTTTATACCTAATAAGTTACCCCTAACTTAACATATGAAAAAGTCATGTGTTACATGACGCTAAAGTAGTCCTCTGCCAGGGACAGAAGTTCCAAAGATTTTTATTTTAGTGGTGGCAATGCTATGTCCCAGTCTACGACTGCGCCGCGTGTCGACGCTTTCGCTCACGCGCATTATATTTTATGCCCCGATTCGGGAGGGACGAGCTCCGTCTCGTCTTGCGTCGTGCTGGTGCTCTGGCTGAGTGCACTGGCTCTGTGCTGTGGCTCCGCGGACGGCAGCGTAGAACGCGGCAGGCAGCGGAGGCCTTCCCTCCCATATACGACACGCATCCTTCGACTGTATTCGATGGCTCCAGATACATTAAACCCCACCGCTCCGAAGAGTGGTGGGGAGTCTGTTTTATACCTTATAAGTTACCCCTAACTTAACATATGAAAAAGTCATGTGTTACATGACGCTTACGTAGTCCTCTGTGCGGGGAAGAAGTTCCAAACATTCTTATTTTTATTGGTGGCAATGCTATTTACTAAGACTGCGCCAGCGGTATTGTATCCGCGACGGACTCGCAGATGCCTAGAAAGGTTTCTTCGGTGATGGAGAGTTTCTTCTCGTTGGCGTAGCAGATGCCCCATTCTCGTATGATTTTGTTGCGGCCGAATTTGATGCGAGTCAGGCTGCCACGAGTGACTTCGTTTTCTACGATCCACGAGGCGAGGAAGCTCACGCCATAATTAATCGCGATCAGTTCCTTGATTGCCTCCATGCTGCCGAGCTCAATGTAGTTCTGTAGCGCGAGCTTGTTCTGGCGGAAATACTGCTCAATAAGGCTGAAGGTATGGCTGCCTTTATTGTATAGAACGAGACGTTCTTGAGCAATTTCGTCCATTTTTACCGTTTTTTGTTGGGCAAAAGGGTGAATCGGAGAGGTCACTAACACCAGTTCATCGGAAAAAAGTGTTTTGACGATAATGTCTTTTACAGTGCCCGGTGAGACTACGACCGCTAAATCAATCTCATGTCGCCGCACCATTTCAAGTAGTTCAGGTGTGTCGGCCGGGGTAATGGTGAGCATGCAATCGGGGAAGCATTCATTGAACTCACGTAAGACGTTTGGCAGGATGTGTTGGCAGGCAGTCGTGCTCGCCCCAATGCGTAGGCGGCCTCTGCCTAAGTTGGCTCGATCTTGTATGCGGTTTCGAGCTGCTTCCATCTGATGGAGAATGGCTTGCGCATCTCTGTATAGCTCTTCGCCATCGTCTGTGATATGGATTTTTCGCCCTGTTCGTGTGACGAGTTGGCAGCGTAAATCTTCCTCCAGATTTTTTACGGAATGACTGATTGCAGACTGCGTGAGGCTTAGCTCGCGGGCTGTATCTGTGAAGCTGCCTGTTTGGACCAAGGTGCAGAATGCAAGGAGCTGTCGACTGTCGATTGTTTCTATCATGAATCTAATTCATTAACTTTAAGAATTCTATTGTTTCATTTATAATGGAATGGGCATGGTCAATGCTAAAAGTGCATTCCAGATGGAAGCACTTACTTCAGATTTTTCAATATCCTCACAACCTACGGCTGCAATACGCTTAGGTTATATTCGGCTCTTAGATGCTGCGCCGCTTATCGTGGCTGAGAGTTTAGGACTTTTTCGAGATGCCGGGTTGAACGTCGAACTGAAGCGTGAGGTGGGATGGGCGACAGTTCGAGATAAGCTGGCCTTTGGAGATTTGGATGTGTCTCAAGCACTGAGCCCGATGCCGTTCGTGATGCAATTAGGTATTGGTGTCGCACCAAGTAAAGTGATTACTGGGATGGTGCTTAGTTCTAATGGCAATGCCATTACACTGTCGAAGCAACTGTGTGAGGAAGGGGTGGAGTGTGGTGACAGTTTACGCCGCTATATTAAGAGTGGTTACCGCCCACGTAAGCTCGTGCTTGGTGTGGTGTCTCTCTATTCTTCGCATCACTTTATGCTCTGTCGTTGGTTAGAGGCACATGGCATTAATCCGAAGAAGGATGTGATCATTACAGTGTTACCTCCGGAGCAGGTGCTACGTAATTTACGGTCGGCGAATATTGATGGTTTCTGTGTGGGAGAACCATGGAACTCTGTTGCCGTGCAAGAGGGCTTTGGCTGGTGCCCTGCCACGAGTGAGCAAATTGCGAGTGGCTACCCAGAGAAAGTGTTGGCGACAACGGAGCGTTTTTATCACGAACGCCCAGAAGACTATTTACGTCTTATGGGAGTTTTAAGTGAGGCCTGTGCACTGTGTGATGCAGAGGAGCAGCGCACCGCTATTTTAAATATTCTATCGAAGCCCAACTATTTGAATTGCACACCAGAGGTGCTGGCACACGCATTTTCGTCATCCTTCCCGATGGGCGGTGGTCGCACGGCAGACGGTCCGTTCCTGCGGTTTAAGGGGGAGGATGTAAATCGGCCAGACCAAGCGCGAGCGAAGCAGGTGCTCAACGATCTTTCGAGATTTGTGCCACATGAAAAACTTCAAAGCGTTTCAAGAACCTTAAGCTCCCGTGTGTATCGGGAGGATATTTATGATCAGGCCATGAACCCGATCCTAAGCTAACTACCTACCTAAAATCGAAAACTGAGTAAAAAGAGATACAAACCAAAAATGGAAAAAATACTAACAAAATTATCAATAGCTACTGCTGCGATCTGTTTTTCGACGGGACTACAGGCTGAGATGCTTGATCTCGAAAAAGACGAACTGAAATTTGGATTTATCAAGCTAACTGACTGCGCACCGCTCGTCATCGCAAAGGAAAAAGGCTATTTCGAAGATGAAGGCCTACAGGTCGAAGTGACCGCGCAGCCAAACTGGAAACAGCTTCTAGACAACGTCATCAATGGCGAATTGGACGGTGCGCACATGCTCTCTGGTCAACCGATCGCAGCGACTATCGGATTTGGAACGAAGGCGCATATCGTGACCGCCTACACTTTGGATTTAAATGGTAATGCGATTACTGTATCCAATGATATCTGGAAGCAGATGCAGGAGAACGATCCCGCGCTTGATACAGATACCCCGCCACACCCCATCACTGCGGACTCGTTGAAGCCGATTGTCGAAGCAGCAAAGGACGAAGGGAAGCTTTTACCAATGGGCATGGTGTTTCCGGTCTCCACTCACAATTACGAGATCCGTTATTGGCTCGCCGCTGCAGGCATCAACCCTGGCATGTATACATCGACTGATATCAAAGGTTTCAGCGGTGGTGATATCGAGCTTTCCACCACACCTCCACCACAGATGCCTGCGACACTCGAGTCTGGTAAGAACGTCGCTTATTGCGTCGGTGAGCCATGGAATCAGCAAGCCGTTGCTAAGGGAATCGGTGTGCCAGTGGTCACCAACTATGACATATGGAAGAATAATCCAGAGAAGGTCTTTGGTGTGACAAAGAAGTGGGCGGATGAAAATCCAAACACACATATCGCAGTCGTGAAGGCGCTCATCCGTGCGGGTAAGTGGCTCGATGAGACAGATGCCTCTGGCAAACTCGTCAACCGCGAAGAGGCCTGCCGTATCTTGTCTCAAAAGAACTACGTGGGTGCGGACTACGATGTTTTGAAAGCATCGATGACTGGCTACTTCTACTTCCAGAAGAGCGACAAGCGCGACATGCCTGATTTCAACGTCTTCTTTAAATACCAATCCACATACCCATGGTATTCGGATGGTGTTTGGTTCCTCACACAGATGCGCCGTTGGGGCCAAATCACTGAAGCTAAGTCGGCTGAGTGGTATGCCGAAACTGCTAAGTCAGTGTATCAGCCAGCAGTTTACTTAGATGCTGCGAAGCACTTGCTCGAAGAGGGCTACATCGAAGAGAGCGACATCCCTTGGGAGACTGATGGCTATAAAGCGCCAACAAGCGACTTCATTGATGGTATCGAATACGACGGTAAGGATCCAATCGGTTACCTTAACTCACATACGATCGGTAACAAAGACTAATTCTTATTGAGGACGCTGCTACTAACCAGCTAACCACCGCCTCCTTCCCTATGGGAAGGGGGCTTTTTGGGTGAAGCCACCGAGCTTCCACTACAAGACACCTTAATTAGACAATAAATACTATGGCTGAGAAAACCTCAGATAAAATTAAATACCGTATCTTACGGTTCCTCGATGTAACTGGCTTTGCCGTATTCGACCCCATTGTGCGCTTGTGCTTTGGGGAAGAGCCGAAGAAGCAGGTTGAGGCGATTATGAAGTTTATCGTCGTCCCCATCTTTTTCATCTGCTTCTGCGTATGGATCTGGTGGACGGTTGCTCCTCAACATAAGACAAAGTCAGGCGAAGTGCCGACTCCGGATATTGTGATGGATTCGGCTGCGATTAATCATCAATTTGCTTACCGCGAAGATACCAAAGAGTCGGACTTCCTGCTCGTCGGAGAAGAGCGCGAATCGACACTTGCTGCCGTGCAAGAGAAAATCGAAGCGGACATGATCATTCTCTCTAAACGAGAAGAAGAATTAGCAAAGCATGAAGCTGCATATACCGCACAGTTGGAGAAACGCCTAGCACCGCTACAATCAGAGCTCGATGCGCTTAAAGAGAAGAGCCGTGCGAGTGCGGCCGAACAGAAGGCATTAATTGCGGCAGAAGCCGAAAAGATAGAAGCTGGCGCAGGATCGTCTGAAGCGTTGATCGCAGCGATTCGTGCGGAGTCTGTTGCGAAGGATGCCACCCGTGCCGCGGAGACAATTCTTAAAGATCAAATCGATGTGATCCGAGGTGAGAAATATAAGCCGAGAGAAGATGCACGCTTAGCGGTGAATGCGATTGCGGATGAGGTGCAGTTCTTGAACAAGCGTGTCGATATGCTGACTAGTTCGAATCGTAGTATGAAGGTTGCCGAAGCCAATGAGAAGTTGGCCGCTAGCGAAGCGAAACTTGCCGAAGCAACTAGTGCGAAAGCCGCGTTGTCTGAAGCGAAGCGGGTGGTGCGGGCTGAAGATTCGATTGAACGCTTGGAGAGTCAGCAGTATGCGAAAGCGATGACTGTCTATCTACAGGTGAAGCGTAGTTTGTTCACAGTTTTCGTCGGGTTCATCGTCGCCGCGGTGATTGCGATTCCAGTCGGTATCTTGTGTGGCCTTAGCCGTATCGCGATGGCCTGTTTGACGCCGATCATTTCGATCTTTAAGCCCGTCTCGCCTGTGGTGTGGTTGCTTATTTTCCAGATCGTGATCGGTGCTTTCTTCCTCGATCCAGAATCACATCCACTCTTCCTCTTCTTTAATAGTTTGCCGATTATTAGTGAGCTTGGAATCAATCCGGCATTGATCTTCTCCGGCTGCACGGTGGCAATGTGTGCGGTCTGGCCGGCGCTCGTTAATACCGCGCTCGGTGTGGCTTCGATCGACAAGGACCACATTAATGTGGCACGTGTGCTGAAGCTCAGCTTCTGGGAGCGTTTGACTAAGATCATCATTCCCTCTGCGATGCCGCTCGTATTCGCTGGTCTGCGTATCTCGCTCGGTGTGGGCTGGATGGTATTGATCGCGGCGGAAGCACTGTCCTCTTCGGACGGCCTGGGTAAGTTCGTATGGGATGAGTATCAAAATGGTTCTTCGTTCTCCTTTGCCAACATCATCTACGCCTGCTTCGTAGTCGGTATCATCGGGTTCTTCTTGGACCGTATGATGATCGTGCTGCAACGCTTTGTCTCCTTCGACGACGGCGGCACATCACTCTAGTGCATTTCCTAATTCTCAATTCCTAATTCTTAATTTTAGAAAATGTCTTACTTAGAAATAGATAACGCGAGTATTGGATTCGGCCCGCCGAATAATCGCACCGAGGTGCTGACAAATGTGAATCTGTCGGTCGAGGAAAATGAATTTGTCGCAATCGTTGGATTTTCCGGCGCTGGTAAGTCGACACTCATTTCACTGCTGGCTGGTTTGACACAGCCGGACAAAGGTGAGATCCGCATCGGTGGCAAGGTGATCAAGGAGCCATCGCCACGTCTGGGGATCATGTTTCAAAACTACTCACTGCTGCCATGGCTGACGGTTTACGAAAATGTCGCACTCGCGGTAAAGCAGGTCTTTACCGATTATAGCAAAGCCGAACTGCGCGAGCATGTTGAGAAATATGTGGCGATGGTGAGCCTCACGCCGGCATTGGATAAGAAGCCATCGGAGCTCTCCGGCGGTATGCGCCAACGCGCATCGTTGGCGCGCACCTTGGCGATGAAGCCTGAAGTCTTGCTACTCGATGAGCCGCTCTCCGCACTGGATGCGCTGACGCGTGCCGTCATTCAAGATGAAATTATTCGCATCTGGGAAGACGATAAGCGCACCATCGTGATGATTACCAATGACGTGGATGAAGCCGTGTTGATGGCCGATCGTATTGTGCCATTGACGATGGGGCCGAGTGCGACGCTCGACACTCCGTTTCCGGTCAATCTAGAGCGTCCTCGCAATCGCACCACGTTGAATACCAATCCGGAGTTTCGCCGCCTGCGTAATGACATCTCCAAATACATGGTAAACTTAAACGAGGAGTCGAAGTCTTTGAGTGATAGTGACGACGTTGTGGATCTACCAGATGTCATGCCCATCGATTTCTCCGTGTATCCATTACAGCCAGCGAAGGGACGTCGTCGCTCGGCTTTAGCGAAAGTGGCGAAGATCATCGATCGTGAGACCACATTCTTTAAATAGCACTGAAGATTCAGTGATCAGTTATTACTTATTAACGCATTATGAACTTAGACGAACGTTACGTAGAAATCTCAAATTTAGTAAAAGCTTACCCAAACCCTTTTGGCGACGAAATCAAAGTCGTCGATGGCTTTGACCTAAAGGTGCCACGCGGTGATGTCGTGTCGATTATTGGTCACTCTGGCTGTGGTAAATCCACGGTGCTCAACATGATTGCTGGGTTGATCCCTTATTCAGCTGGAGGCATCGTGGTCGCAGGCAAAGAAATTGACGGCCCAGGGCCTGACCGTGCGGTGGTGTTTCAGGCACCGTGCTTATTGCCGTGGATGACGTCCTTTCAAAACGTAATGCTCGGAGTGAAGCGCAGCTATCCGCATGCGACGAAGGCAGAGCGCAACTCCGTGGTGGAGGCGTCGCTGGTCATGGTTGGTTTGAAGGATTCGATGCACAAGTATCCTCGAGAAATGTCGGGTGGTATGCAGCAGCGCGTTGGCATTGCTCGAGCGATTGCGTTGAAGCCACGTATGTTACTGCTTGATGAACCGCTTGGTCGTCTGGATTCGCTCACACGAATGGAGCTACAAGATGTGATCTTACGAATTCTAGATAAAGAGAAGATTACCACCATGATTATTACGCACGATCCCGATGAGGCGGTGTATATGTCTGACCGTATTTGCATGATGACCAACGGGCCGCATGCGAAAGTGGGGGAGATTATGGAGATCGACTTTGAGCGTCCGCGCGATCGCGCCGAGATCGTGGAGACAGACTTGTTTTACGATTATCGCCGCCGCTTGCTAGCATTCCTCGACGACTGCGAGCATGAGAAGGCGCAGCGCAAGAAGCAGAAGGCTGGGTAGTGGGTTAAATGTTCGTTCCTTCAGCTACTGATGGGATGTAAGGGGGCTGCTTGCGGCACTAGCGAGCGTAGGAGGCGTTATATAACTTCGTGGGCTTGTGACCTTTGCGCGGTCTTCGCCATTCGACAAGCTCATGGTCACGAGACGAGCAAAGCCCCTACGTGGCGCTATGTTCCAACACAAAAAAAAGCCGGAACCCGTTACGGGTTCCGGCTTGGAAATGTTCTGTCCTAGTCAGTGCTTAGTGACCTGCCTTCGCGATGTTCGCGCCCTTCGGTTGGCCAATCGCATCGAGTAGTTCACCGAACCAAGGAGTGTCGATGTTGAATGGCTTGCCGCCTGCGATGCGTGGAAACTCGATGGCACGCAGGATGTTGCGGTCATCTTCGTCGTGGCCGATAACGCCGCTTTCACCAACGACGGCACAGTCCACAGCAAGGTCGGTGCAGCTCTTGATCAAGCGGATGTCTTCCTTATTCGCAGGTGCTGCGCGTGCGAAGTAGCCGCTCTTTTGAACGAGCACCTTTTCGGCATCGAGCATCTTAGCGAATTGCTCGCCGAACCATTTGCCTGGGTTGACTGCGTCTAGTTTGACGTGGCCAAACGCGTCGCGTGGCACTTCTTCGCCTGCGGCTTCCATTTCTTTGATGATCGTTTCAACGCCAGCGCCTTCGGAGATGAAGATGTTTACGTTGTCGTGCTCATCCATGACTGCCTTGAGGCGTGCGGCTTCGGCTTGAATGTCGACGTCCATTTCAGGGATGAAGATGGCGTGCACCTCTTTGCGAGCGGCGCTGAGTCCAATGGCATCGGCCCATTCCATTGCGTCGAGGCGCTTGCGATATACATCGGCAGTGGCGGCAGTGAGCCAACCGCAGTTGCGGCCCATGACTTCGTGGATGATGAGCATGCGTGGGTTGGCATTATGCTCGGCCACCACGTTTTCGAAATATTTAGCACCTTCTTCAGCAGCAGTCCATGCGCCTAAGCTTTGAGCAATGGGGAAGACGTCGTTATCGATCGTCTTCGGCAGGCCAACTACGGTGAGTGCGTAGTCATTCTCAGCTAAGTATGCGGCCAGGTCGGCTGCGGTGGTGTTGGTGTCGTCGCCACCGATGGTGTGGAGGACGTCCACATTGTCTTTAGTGAGCTGGTCTGCTGCGACTTTAAGAGGATCTTCGCCTTCTGTGACTAGACCACGCTTGATGCAGTCTTCGACATTGGTGAGCTTGACGCGGCTGTTGCCGATCGGGCTGCCGCCGTGATCGTGCAGTGTGCCTGCGTTTGCGCGAATCTCTTCGGTTACTTGAATGCTGTCGCCTTGGAGGAGACCTTTGTATCCGCTACGATAACAAATGATTTCAATGTCTGGATACAGTTCAGTATAGCGTTCGATCAGACCCCCGACTGCGGAAGACAGGCAGGGTGCGAGGCCGCCCGCTGTGAGGAGGGCGACTTTTTTGACGGATTTTGTTTCAGTCATAGTTTTCTTGATGTTTTGAGATGAAAAAGAAGCCCCAGATGTTGGGTGTCTTCCGGTGGCATGCAAACCTAGATCGCCTGTTTCGGCCGATTGGCTCATATTGCCGTGTGGCTAATGGCGGTGATTAGATCTCAGTCGCACGGGGAGGGCTTACCTTCGGATTCTCGATAGTATTTGACGAGTTTGTCGCTGACGAGTCGTTGCTCTTCCAACGTGAGGGCTTGGTATTTGCGCTCGTAGCTCCATCCGTATCCCCATCGATACCAATTATAAAAGTAGGGGCTGCCGCCAAAACGCACCCCGTGATACATGGCTTCGGCTAGAACGGCATCGCCTGTTTTTGCTAGCACGCAATCTCTTAGTTTCTGGTCGGCTTCGAGGCGTTGCGCTTTGGTGCCTCCCTGCCAATATGCGATGTCATGCTCTAGGCAACAATCGCACCAGTCATCTGTGTTGATGAGGGAGCGGTCAGGGAAGAGTGAGCAGCCATCACTTGTGAAGTCCTTTAAGGCCTGTGGGTCACTCTTGCAGCCTACGCTGAGGAGTATGCATATCAGAGGAGTGAGGCAGTGTCGCAGTCGATGTAGCATCTTTGAAATGCAGTGGGAGAACTGGGAAATCGCAAGGTTAAGAGTCGAGCGCATTGCATATTAATTGTAGCACCAAAGGTGCGTCCTATGTCAGCCTAGGGCAACGCCCTAGGATTTGAATCAACCACCTCCTGAGCCCTGAAAGGGCGACTTAATCGCGCAAAGGCTTGGACTATCGAATAGAGCGCCCTTTCAGGGCTAGCTGTCTGGGGCTTAAATTCCCGGGGCGTTGCCCCGGGCTGATATAGGTTGCCCCTTTGGGACGAGAAATCATGCAAATTGCAAATATGACAATCTAGTTTTCTGCTTAACGGTTATATCATTTTTAATATGCAATGGCATTGAGGTTAAGAGTCGCGTTTATTGCGATTTTACGGCGGTTTTTTCTTTCTGCTCGACGGACAGTGAGGGGGAGCTATCACTGTGGGCATGTGTGCCATGGTATTTACAATTGCGAATCAAAAGGGGGGAGTCGGTAAGACGACGACAGCGATTAATCTCAGCTATGCCCTAGCAGATCAGGGAGTTCGGACGGTGTTGGTGGATCTAGACCCACAGGCAAATGCAACGAGTGGGCTCGGGTTGGAGAAGCTCGAAGGCGGCAGTTTGTATGGACCACTGTGTGGTGAAGGCACGGCGCTTGAAAAGGTGCAACCTGTCGGTGCCAACGATAATTTGTTCATGATCCCGTCCGAGGTCGACATGGCTGCGATCGAGATCGAGCTCATTCAGCGTGACAATTATTTGGTGCAATTGCGTGAGTGCTTAGCGCCGCTGCGTGCATCAGGTGATTATGATGCGATCATTTTGGACTGCCCACCAGCGTTGGGAATGTTGTCGATGAATAGTTTGGCTGCGGCGGATTATTTGCTGATCGCACTGCAATGCGAGTATCTGGCGATGGAAGGATTGGGGCAGATTTTGAAGGTCGTCGATAAATTGCGCGAAGCTGGTGTGAATGATGACTTGGCGCTTGGTGGTATTTTGATGACCATGTTTGATCAACGCACGAATTTGGCTCATCAGGTGGTGGGCGAGGTGCGTAATCACTTCGACGACAAGGTATTCCGCTCGATGATTCCGCGTTCCATTCGTTTGAGCGAAGCGCCGAGTTTTGGACAATCGATTTTTGAATATGATCCGAATAGCAGTGGTGCGAATGCGTATCGCTATCTTGCCGAAGAGGTGATCGAGCGTTTCTCGCTGGGTAACAGGAAGAAAAAGTAAGTCTAAATCAAAAGCGACAAGAGTGTCGCTTCAACGGTAGGTCGTGAGTTAGGTTGTTTAAGTTATGGCAAAATCTGAACCGGCTCCAAATATTCCTGCTCTGAATGATTTCTGTGATCATTTGACGCTGGAGCGCCGTGTGTCCGTCTATACGGTTCGCAACTATCGTGCTGCAGTGGAGGACTTTGTGACTTGGCTGTCAGGGCGTGGTAAATGGACCGACGATTTCGCAGCGGTGCGTCCGCTGGATGTGCGTTCTTACTTGATCGATGAGGGGCGACGACTCGCGCGGCGCACTTTGCATAACCATGTATCAGGCTTGCGCGCATTTTATTTGTATCTGCGCAAGCAGGGGGTGGTCGAATCGAACCCATTCACTGGGGTGACGCTGCCGAAATTGAGTAAGCCGCTGCCAAAGTTTTTAACCGAATCTCAGATGCGGGCATTGTTGAATGCGCCGCTGAAGTTGTGGAAGGATGGTAAGCTCGGTGAGTTTGAAGCGTTTCGGGATAGTTTGATTTTGGAACTGTTGTATGGCGGTGGTTTGCGCGTGAGTGAATTGTGCGGGCTCAACCATGGGCAGATTGATGTGGAGCAAGGAGTCGCACGTGTGCTTGGTAAAGGGCGCAAGGAGCGGTTGTGTCCACTGGGGCCTGTGGCAACTCGGTGTTTGAGTGACTTTATTGATCGGTTTCATTTGTCGGCCGATCTGAATGCAGCAGTGATCTGTCAACGCAATGGTCGCCGGATGGAACCGCGTCAGGTGCAGAAATTGCTCAAAACACATCTCGCTGCTGCAGAACTGCCGTTGGATATGACGCCGCATAAGTTGAGGCATTCCTTTGCGACGCATATGTTGGATAATGGTGCAGACTTGCGGACGGTGCAGGAGCTGCTCGGGCATGCCAATTTATCAACTACTCAAATCTACACACACGTGTCGATCGCTCGACTGAAGGAGGCGCATAAGCAGGCGCATCCACGGGCCTAATTCGTGGAAAACTTAAAAGTATGAATGTCGGACAGTATGATCGAGCAGTGCAGTTGGCACGTGCGGCACCAGTTGGAATCGGGCGAGTTGAGTATTTAATGAATCGCCCGTCGGAAGGGGTGCATGTGCCAGTCGACGAACTGTATTTGGATGTTGAAACCGGTATTTGTGGCGATCGCTGGCGTGATACTGCATGGATGCGCTTACCTGACGGGCGGCCAGATCCACGTGTGCAGGTCAGCCTTACAAATACACGAGTCATTCGTGCCTTCACGGGGGAGGATGCTGATTCGCACTACCAATGTGGCGATAATTTCTATGTGGATATTAATCTGACTGAGGCGCATTTACCGGTTGGTTCCTTGATTGAAATTGGCGATGCGATTCTGGAAGTTAGCGATGTGGAGAACGACGCTTGTGGGAAATTCGCTCAGCGCTTCGGCGTGGAGGCGTTTCAATGTGTGCGCCAAGCCGAGCACTTGCCGCTTCGATTGCGCGGGATTTTCTGTGCGATCCGGCAGTCGGGGCGTGTGCGAATTGGTGATCGTGTTCATGTCGACCGGCAGGATTGAGGGTTGCGCACAAAAAAGGCGGTGGCTCTTAGAGAGCCACCGCTTTTTTGTTGAATGCTGTGAATTGAAACTACTCAGCGCTGGCGCCGACTTTTTCGAGGACGGCTTCGACGTCGAGGAAGTCGTTGCTCTGAGTGGAGACGGTGATCTCACCAAGCTGTAGTTGTTGCACGATCTCGAAGGCGACGAAGTTCTGGCCGCCTGGAGTGTTCAGCGCGGTGGCTTTGAGGCTTTCGCCTTCGGCGCTGGCTTCTTTTTCGAGGAGTGTGCCCTTGGCTTGTAACTCGGCTTTGTAGAGATCGGCATCGGCTTTGAGCTTTGCCGCTGTGAGGCGAGCGTCGGCGTTGATCTGTGCGATCTGTTTATCGGTCTCGGCTTTGACGGTGCGCTGTTTCGCTTTGAGTTCTTCTTCAATGACGCGCACTTTGGCCTCTGTTTCAGCGGCGATGCGGTTGGTCTCACCTTTTTTCTCTTCGGCGAGGGCGCGGGATTTATTGAGCTCTACGTCCTGGTCTGCGAGTTTCTTGTCGAGAATTTTACGCTCGTATGCAGGGTCGAAGTTGATGTCACGAATGAGGATTTCGATCAGCTCAATACTGTTGGAGGTCAGTTCAGTATCGAGTAGCACGGTCGCTTCGGTGACTTTCTTTCGGCGCACTTCCGGATCGTAAAATTGCTCGGTGCGCATGGTGCCGAAGGTGCCGCGGATGACTTGCTGCACTTGGTCGCGAACGATGCCTTTGTAGCGAGCTTGTGAGCCGAGCTCTTGGTAGAGTTGATGCACTTCGCCGGGCTTGATGCGGTATTTGACGGTGACGTCGAGGCGCACGGTGTAGCCATCCTTTGATTTAAGTTCGACTTGGCCAGGGCCGCCGACGGGGGCGGTGTCTAAATAGCTACGAGATGCGGATGAGAGGAAGCTGTAGATCTTACGTGTTTCCTGACGCTCTTGTTCTGTGGTGAATTCGGTGGTTTGCACGGTGGCGTCGAATACATTCCAAGTGTCGAGTAGGGGGAGGTTTCGGTGCCAGCCTGGGCCGAAGTCTTCCGGCACGACCCCTTTATCGCCGAGGAGGGCGTATTGCTGAGTGCGGACGCCGGTTTTACCGAGATCGATCTTGATGAAGAGAAATTGCGCGGCAAAAAATACGCCACCGACTGCAATTAGGATGATGATGGATAAAAATTTAATGAATTTCATGATGAAAAATGGGTGGTTCGATGTGTTCCGTCGTTGTGGATTCCTAGGACGGATTAGTTCGAGGTCGCTTTCTTTTTCTTGGCGACGGCACCTTCGTCTTTGTAGGAGAGGCGCTCTGTCTTATTTTCAATAGTGAAGGGCTGGCCTGTGATTTTCATATCCATCAGTCGGCCTGCGTAGGCGCGTTTGACTAGGTTGACGCCGCCGATGCCTTCGTAGGCTTGTGCCATTGCGGTGAGGGCTTCGCCCTCGGCTTGAGCGGTGACGAGGATCGCTTGGGCGTTTTTATCGCGTTGGTAGAAGTTTGCGTCGGCTCCGAGTTGAGTGTCGATCACGTAGGCTTCGGCGTTGCGGATGTCGCGCTCGGCGTTGGCGGTGGCTTCGACGAGCAGCTTTTGCATCTCACCATCGTAGGAGGCGAGAACGACTTCTTTTTTCTTGGTGGCTTCCACTTCGCGGAAGATTTGATTTTGGCGAGCGGCTTTGGCCTTGGAGACTTGCTCTTCGACTTCTTGGTCGGCCAGTTTTTTGGCACGAATACGTTCTTCGTATTCTTTATGGAAGCTGAATTTCTCGGCAATGACACTGGAGACTTCAATGCCGTAAGGTTTTAGCAACTCATTGAGCTCGACCATCGCAAGCTGTGCTTTTTGGTCGCGGACGCTGGCGTCGTAGAATTCCTCGGTGGTCATTTCGCCAAAGACGGAACGACAGACTGAGCGTGAGTAATCGCGCACCCACTTATATTTATAGGCGTCTTCGAGGCCAGAGGTGGTGACGACGGATTCGACCATATCGCGGCGGAGTTGATAGTTAATCGTGAGGTCGAGGAAGACATCGCTACCGTCGACGGTCTTAATACGTAGGTCGTCGCGACCGCTGCGTTGACCGCGGCCAGATTCGGAGACCATTTCGAGACGTTGAACTGTCATGTCGAGCAGGTGGAAGGTGCTGAGCAGGCCGTTGTAGATATTGGTGCCGGATTCTGCGATGACGGTGATGTCGCCTGTCACGTTGTTGACCTTGATGCCGACTTCGGTGCCTGAGACGCGTTGCACGCGAAAGGTGACTAGAAAGAAAATGGTGAGCGCGACTAGGGCGATCAGGGGCAGGACGAGTTTGCCTTTTACGGTATTTAGCATGTTGAGCATCGGGCTACTGGGCCGTTGGAATTTATGGAGGTTGTCTTGCATGGTTTGAAGTGGAGCAGCTTATAGCTCGGGCAGTGTTTTCGCTGGTGCTTTTAGAATTTTGATGAAAATGAAGAATGCAATGATGAGAGCGCCGAAGAAGACGAGCGGGAAGGGGATGCGCGCTGTGACTGCTAAGAGCATTGCGGCGACTAGGATCCCCAGTGAGATCGAAAGTGCTTTGACTAGGCGGAGCTCGAACTCTTCTTTGATGGCTCCGGGAAACTGTCGGATGTAGTTATCATTGCGAGTATAAACGGTGCGTGGATAACGCAGCGGAGGTAAAGTCCATGCGTTTGTCATGCCGTCGAAATGGAGTGCTCCTTGTTTTTGGAGTGCTTGCAGGCGCTCCTCTGTGCGTTTGAAGGAGAGGCGAGAGTGTCCCGCGATGGCGCTGGTGCTGACAGGGGAAGGTAAATTTGCGGCTAGGTAGATGAGCTCGTGCTGCCAATTGGCTTGTGCCGGCCATGGGTCGTTGGTCGCGAGTAAGGCGAGCTCGGATTCGACAGTTGCCCGCACTTCGGGTGCGATGACGTTGAACGTATCCTCTGAGAGTGGTTCATTGGAGTAGATGCACTGTTTGGGAGCGAAGCGTTGCGGTTTCTTGTCTATGGATTCAGTGAATACATAGACCTGGAGTCTATTTTCATACGCTTTGCGGACGCGATTGCTGCTGAGTAGTCCATCAAGTGTGCGCTCAATACACTCTAGGCTGAGTGGCAGGTAGGGGAGTAGTTGTGCCGGATGAACCATGCCGCTTTGTGTGGCGGATAGTTGCTCGGCGAGGTTTTCGGTAACGACTGGCCAGATGGGATGACTCATGGCTCAATAGGTTTTAGGAGAAACCGCACGGCTGTCACTGTAAAACATACAAGGACTATGAGGCTTGATGGAGGCTCGACTCTTCGCGTTGAGCAGGCCATTGGTGATTTATGGGTGATTACGGTGCAGATATACGCGAGCGGATACAGGCAGAGGCGCAGGCCTTGGGCTTTCATTCGTTTGGTGTGACTGCGGTGCCCTTGGAATTGCGACGAGATTACTACACTCAGTGGATCGCGGATGGGAAGCATGGCACGATGTCGTGGATGGAGCGCAATAATGATCGGCGTCTGCATCCGGATCAGCTGCTGCCAGAGGCGCGTAGCATCATCGTTCTGGCGCTGAACTATTATCAGCCCAACCCGGATCGCCCGTATCGAATCGCGAAATACGCGTTGGGCGACGATTATCATAATTTTATGCTGCGCCGGTTGAAGCGGCTGTGTCGCGTTTTGCGTGAGGAATACGGCGGCAATCAACGCCCGTATGTGGATACGGGACCTTTGCTTGAAAAGCCAATCGCGGCATCGGCAGGGATTGGATGGCAAGGGAAGAGCACGATTTTAATTGAGCCGAAGCGTGGCACGTGGTCGTTTTTGGCAAATATCGTGACAGATCTTGAACTGCCAGCGGATGAGCCGGTGAAGGATCGTTGCGGCAGCTGTTCGCGCTGTATTGATATCTGTCCAACGCGCGCAATTACTGCGCCGTATCAGCTCGATGCGACGAAGTGTATCTCGTATCTTACGATCGAGCATGACGGGGCGATTCCAGTCGAGCTTCGTGAGGCTATTGGAGATCGGCTCTACGGCTGTGATGCATGCTTAGATGTGTGCCCATGGAATAAGTGGGCAACGCCGACGAATGAGGTGAAGTTTCAGGTGCGCGAACTGCCTGAGTTACGTGAGCTCTTGGCTTGGGATGAGGCGACATTTAGTGAGCGTATGATTGGCTCGCCGATTCGCCGCGTGAAGTTGCATCGTTTTCGGCGTAATATCTGTGTGGTGCTGGGAAATGTTGGAACTGTGGAGGATTTGCCCGCGTTGAGCGTGGTGGCAACCGCAGAGGATACGATGGTGGCAGAGCACGCGCAGTGGGCGATTGCTCAAATTCAGCGACGTTTGTAATCGGAAATCAGTTTATAGAGGTTCGTTTCTTAATCGTTCTGCGTGGTAAACGCAGTCAAATGGCCTTCTGATTTGCTTAATATGGGATTGTCACTTGTTTCTAGGGTATTCAGCTTAGTGCTGTATTTCTAACCTAACTAACCCGATTATATAATCACCGGAGATTCATCAATAATGGATAACATCATCACTAACATCACTAACCTTGGCATGCGATTGATCGCAGCCATCGTTATTCTCGTCGTCGGCATGTGGCTGGCTAAAAAGATTAAAGCATTATTTGCCCAGATGCTGACTAAGAAAGAGGTGGATGCCACGCTGATCGGTTTCTTCTCCAGTATGCTTTACGGTGCGATCGTCGTATTCGTCGCGATTGCTGCGATTGGTAAGCTCGGTGTTGAGACCACTTCGTTTGCTGCGGTGATTGCTGCGGCTGGTTTGGCAATTGGCTTGGCGCTTCAAGGCTCACTTTCAAACTTTGCTTCGGGTGTGTTGTTGATTCTGTTTAAGCCCTTTAAGGCTGGCAACGTCATCAAAGCTGGTGGCGAAATGGGCGTCGTGATTGAAGTCGGTCTGTTGACGACTGAGCTGAAGACTCCGGACAATATTAAGATCATTATGCCAAACTCGGCGATCATGGGTGGTTCAATCACTAATCTTTCTGCTCACCCGACACGTCGCGTCGATATGGTCGTTGGTGTCGGATATGGTGATGACTTGAACAAGGCGAAGCAGATCATGCTCGACTTGCTTGCTGCCGATGAGCGTGTGTTGAAAGACCCTGCGGTGCAGATTGAAGTCGCAAACCTCGGTGACAGTAGCGTCGATTTCGTGGTGCGCCCTTGGGTGAACTCTGCAGATTACTGGGGTGTGAAGTTCGACTTCACTAAAGCGGTCAAAGAGGCGTTTGATGCACAAGGCATCAGCATCCCTTACCCGCAGCAAGACGTGCACATGTTCCAAGAGAACGCCTCGTAAGTTTTTTGCTTTTCGATTTTCAAAAACCGCCGGAGCGATCCGGCGGTTTTTTTTGGTTCATCGTCAAGGACGGGGAACGATTGTGCCATAAAGCAGAAAGATTGTAGCGAACTCGCGCTAGCGAGGTCGACCGCGGCAAGGTGCCCCGTCCAACAGTAGACGCGACTAGCGTCGCATCGCTACAGCCGATTTCTTCAGAGAAATCGTAGCGAGCTCCATCACTCTCCATGCGTGCGCTTCTCACTGAAAGTGACGATTAACATTTTTTATGCGTGGGCGACTCGTGCTGTTGGGTTCTCCTTAGTGTTGCAGATGTCCTTCGATACACCTACAACTCGTGGCATGAAAAGTTTTGAAGCGTTTAAGACCTCTCGTGAGAAGATGGATCCGAGCACTCGTAAGATGTCGGACCATCAGTGGCAGCAGGCCTATGCCGCTTATTGTAACGCACGTGGAAATCCGCGTGGTGGGCGCTCATCGGGTTCGAAGAGCGGCAGTTCACGCAGGCGCAGTTCAACGAAGTCGAGCTCCCAAGGGATGCACACGCCGTCGGCGGTCTCTGCTTCAGGTGCATTGCGCGCACAAGTTCGTGCCGAGTCTGCCTATGCCGATCAGCGCTTACTAGTGAATGTCCTCTCTTGGGTGATCTTGGCGGCGATCATGATTGTTGCGCTCTTACAGGCGATTATGCTGCCTGTGCCAGCAGCTGCTGGAGCGGTCTTACTGTTTGGTGGGATTCAAGCGTTGGCAGTGATTATTCTGCGGATGATCGTGCATGTGATTATCGATATTCCAGATGTGGCGTTGTATTGCGCATGTGATGCTCAGAAGGCGGTTGCTGAGACTGCGGGCGAATCATAGGCAATCACTGCTTTGTGACTTTTGCGATTCACTCTAATAATTGAGAGTGAGGCGCGTTGCTCGCTTGTCTACGGTCGGAATTTGATTCATTGGTTTACGCTTATGAATCAATTTCCTGCGTCTGTTCGAGTGTTTCTAGCCATTATTGTATGCGGGCTCTGTGGATGTTCTGCTTCGGAGCGTGAATTCACTGTGGTCGCTTACAATGTAGAGAACCTATTCGATGTCGATGGGATCGCTATTTATAAGGACTACACGCAAGACGAACCCGACGATCCATTTACCTACGGGCGGCTTAAGTTGCTTACGAAGCTGCAAAATACGGCTGCGGTTCTGAAGACAGTCAACGCAGGTGCTGGTCCCGAGGTAATTCTTTTTCAAGAGTTGGAAGCAGACTTCACGCCGGAGAGCGGCGTGGCAGATCTCAATGTATTCCTCGAACAACACCGTGAGACGACTGTTGAGCAAATGCTGACGACGGGTTGGCAGCCTGAGTATGCAGGATTGCCTGCGCAAGCGTGGTTGTTGAAGGTGTTGAGCGATGCGGGACTCGTTGACTATTCAGTCGTCGTCGCTCCCGCGAAGGCGCAAGATGTTGGCATTGCACACACCAACGCGGTCTTTTCACGTTTTCCGATTCAGGAGGTTCAGCTCCATGAGCTGGAGCAGGCACGTGATATTTTTGAGGTGACGCTCGATGTCGAGGGGCACCCGCTCACCGTGTATGTCAATCACTGGAAGTCAGGTGCTTCCAGCCCGACTCGTGAGCCGATCCGCGCTCAAAATGCGACCGTGCTTCGCGGCTTAGTCGACGCACGCCTCGCAGCTGACCCGATGGCGGATATCATTATCGGCGGCGACCTCAACTCGCATTACAATCACTCGATTCTATATCCAGATGTCACGACTGGTATCAATGACGTGCTCGGCTCACAAGGTGATGAGTTGGCCATTCGCGAGCTCGGTGGCGTGGATCTGTATAACCTTTGGTTTGAATTGCCGCCAGAGCAGCGCTATTCTGAAGTTTGGAAGGGGAATCGTGGGACGCTGATGCATCTGCTCATCACGCGCGGCCTTTATGATCAATCGGGCGTTCGTTATGTCGATGGCAGTTTTGAAGTGTTGATGGTTCCAGGTCTGAATGCCGATCCTTTAGGGCGTCCCCTAGAATGGAATTTCGCCGGCGAGACGGGTGGCGGTGTCACGGATCATTTTCCTGTTGCTGCACGGTTTTCTGTGGGAAGTGGAGTGGCCGGCGAGTTTGTTGAATTAGAAACCCCGAGTGCGGGGGATGATGCTTTGGACTTTGAGATGCCCCTCGGCTATTTGCCGACGATGGATCTCCAGCTAGACGACGGTGCTTTTCTAGTCGATGTAGCAGATGCAGAGTTGGGGCCGTATGTCGGGCACCTGTATCAAGTGAACGCAATGGTGTTGAAGCTGCGGCCGATGACGATCGACGTCGGTGGCGATCAGTGGGCAGCCTATGCGCCGGATAAAGCGGTGTATGCACAACTGAAGGAGATCAAAGGAGCTGAGGCTCCGTCAGCGATGGTGGTTAAGCTCGGCATTTGGAAGGGCAAGCGGCAATTCGTTGTCGAAGGGCTGAAATAGTCGACTGACGATCTCCTTGCCTACGGACTTGCGCCCCTGTGGGAAATCAACCAACTTGCTCGGTTTCCATGAGCAAGAACTTCTACATCACCACCGCAATCGACTACGCAAACGGCGCGCCGCACCTTGGGCACGCCTACGAAAAAGTGCTGACGGACATCGTCGCGCGCTTCCGTCGTCTACAAGGAGACCAAGTGAAATTTGTCACAGGTCTCGACGAGCACGGCCAAAAGGTGCAGATGTCGGCTGAGAAGCAGAACATTGAGCCGCAGGCATTCTGCGATGGCCATGCCGAGAAATTTCAAGGTCTATGCGAACGCCTGCATATTACTAACGACGACTATATCCGCACCACCGAGCCACGTCATAAGAAGGTGGTCGCTGGCATTTTGCAGAAACTCTTCGATGAAGGTCAGATCTACAAGGCGGACTACAATGGCTACTACAGCCAACGCCAGGAGCAATTTGTCACTGAAAAAGAGAAGGTGGATGGCAAATGGCCTGAGATCTTTGGCGAAGTCGAGGAAGTCGTAGAGACCAACTATTTCTTCAAGCTCGCTCAGTATCAGGATTGGTTGATCGAAACGATTGAGACAAATCCTGAGATGATCTATCCGCGCTTCCGTAGTGCAGATGTGATGCAGTTCCTCAAGAAGGAGCCGCTGAACGATCTTTGCATCTCACGTCCGAAATCACGTCTAGAGTGGGGCATTGAGCTGCCATTCGACACGGAATATGTGACTTACGTGTGGTTCGATGCGTTGACCAACTATATTACGGCAGCTGGCTATGGCACCGACGAATTTGAGAAGAACTGGCCTGCGGATTACCATGTCATCGGTAAGGACATCCTCGTGCCACCGCACGCGGTTTACTGGCCGATCATGCTCAAGGCGCTCAATATTGAGCTACCTAAGCACTTCCTCGTCCACGGATGGTGGCTCAGTTCGGGCGCGAAAATGTCAAAGAGCACTGGCGAAGTCGTCGACCCACTTGATTTGATCGAGCAGTTTGGCACCGATGCATTCCGCTACTTCGTGACGCGTGAAATGAACGTCGGTCAAGACAGTGAGTTCTCAATCGATCTGTTTATGAGCCGCTACAACAGCGACCTCGCAAATGATCTCGGTAACCTCGTCAGCCGTTTGCTCAACATGGGCAGTCGTTACTCCGAAGGCAAAGTGCCTGCGGCATGTGTCGATGAGCAACCCGAGCAAGATCTGAAAGCACTGTGGGAAAAGACCCAAGGCGAACTCATTCCACTCTACGAAGGCTTCCAGTTTCACAAGGCATTGGATCGTATCTTCACGTTCATTTCCGGCATCAACAAATACGCCGAAACACGTGCGCCGTGGAAGCTCGCGAAGTCGGATGCGCCTGAGGATCAAGCGCGTTTGGCAACATCATTGGCATTCATGGCAGAGGCGCTACGCCTCGGAGTCGTGATGCTCACACCCGTCATGCCGGAAATTTCCGACAAGGTGCGCGTTCTCGTTGGAGCAGACAACTTCGACAGCCTCGAAGGCCAGCTAGAGTGGGGCAACACCCTCGAAGGCAAGGCGCTTGGCGAAAAGACGATTCTCTTCCCACGACCGGAAAAGAAATAGCACTCGCTGATTTTTAATTCAAACGGGCGATTCGCAAATGCGGATCGCCCGTTTTTTTGTGAGAGGACGTCGGCGACTTGCTTTAGCTGGTTGCCCGCCGTGGGGATAGGGGGGCGTTCATTCCAGTCGATCCGCCTGATACATTCGGCAGACTCATGCCAGGCAAGCAGGCGGACTGCGCATTTATTTTGATTTAGGCTTGCGTGGATCCAGTTTTCGATATTGAGACTCGGTATCAAATAGATGTCTTTACTTACAACACCTTCACTTTCTTCGGAATCCTTCACTAGTTGGAGGCGGGGTATTGCTGTCTTATCTCAGAGTCAGAAACGCTTTGACGAATGGTTCTTTTTGAATGCCTCGACGGTTTTACTGAGCGAAAAGACCGGAGAATTGTTATCGATTGATTTAAGTGAATTCTCGATGACGGAAACAGACGCGACGGCGAACCTTCAGCGTTTGAGCGAGATCTGGAGTGTGAGTTGCTCTGTGATGTATTTGAGCAATGGCTTTCTTAAGTTCGTAGTCTATCAGGCCGAGCGACTGCAGGCAGCTTTAGAGCAGGCGCCACATTGTGTGATGGTCGACAAACTCAACTATGCTGCTCCGCTTGAGGCTGGGGCTTTTATGGCTGAATTGCGGTTGCGATGGAATGCGACTGGTGAATTACCACATGAAATTGGTGTGGCTCTTGGCTATCCCCTAGAAGATGTATTCGGCTATATGGGGTTACTTCCAACCGCTTGTAAAGGGATGTGTGGTTGGCAAGTGTATGGCTGTTTGAAGAAGTCGACTGAGCTCAGTGGTCGTTTTAATAAAGCGCGTTGTGACGCATTGGTGATGCTGTCCAAGGTTGCTGGTAGTGCAGAGTTGTAGAAAGGCACCTACAAAAAAACCGCGCTGATTAAAGCGCGGTTTTGATTAAACTTAAATTCAGAAGCGATGAGTTGGGCTATTGGCCTTTGATAATCGCGTCCACTGGGCATTGAGGCACGCAGCGCACTGCACCCATGTTTGAGCAGTCGTTGCATTCGTCTGCATTGACGACGTAAGTGGCTTCAGATGCGTGTGCACTAATTGCATTACGTGGGCAAACGGGGCGGCAAGCGTCGCACATGACGCAGAGATCTGGTTTAATGAGATACATAATATATAATACGGTTAATGGTTAAATGAAGAGCTACTAATGTTTCTATGATATGCTCTTTTTGCAAGTGATATGATGTGCTTTGGAGTTGTAAGTCGCTGTTTATTAGTTGTTAATGGTTTATTTAGTGAGGATGTGACTCAGTCTCATTCAAGAGTTGAAGATTGAGTCTCATTAGCGATGTCTGTCGGGGGCTGGGCGGTTCGACCCGGTTCCGAGAACCTAGGCTACGAAAGACTTATTGGTAAGGATCAAACACTTTAGAAAACAGTATTAGACTCATGGGCATCTAGATTTGTGAAAAGTCTACGGATCTGCTAAAAATCACAATACGTGATGCGCAGTAGTATCGCAGGCACTCTTCATCCTAGATTCTGGAGTTAGAAGTTGGAGTCAGAAGTTAGTCCTTGGTAATGAATCCCTTACAATCGCGTTCGCTGGCGCCTACCGAGCGTAGCGATACTCAACCGAAGGGCGAAGCCATATGGCGAATCGAAGATTGTTTATAAAACACTGATATTCAGCTCCTAACTACTGCCTTCTAGCTTCTAACTACCCTTTTAAGGTTCATCGATCATCATCGACTGAGAGTATATGTCTGACTGTGAAAGCAAAAAAATGCACCTACCAGATAGTCTGATAGGTGCATCTTATTTTTGAGTTATTACACTTTAGCGTAAGATCAGCAGCCTTCACTGATGAACATTCAGAAGGATATGGTGGGCTTCTGTTTGATCGACTGCTGATCTTACGTGGAAAACTATAGCACATCTTTTGTTCGAATTTCTACCCAATGCCGGAGTGAAAATAGCCCATTTTTGTAATCGAGAGAATATGTTTGAGCTGCAGTTACGGGCAGATCAGGGATCACATCTTACGTTCTTTTGAGCGAAGTCATCGGCGGTTTTTTGCTGATTTTTAATGTGATTGAAGAGGGATTTGATAATGAAGGTTCAGGGGAGTCTATTTCGTAAAACAATATTTTGGGTGCACCTTGTGTGCGGCTTGGTCGCTGGAGTGGTCATCGCGATTATGTCTGCGACTGGGATCGCGATCGCTTTTGAAGAAGAGATCTTGGATTGGGTCGATCGCGAGGTGAGCCATGTTGAAGTGCCTGCGGAGGCCTCTCCGTTAGGCATTGCGGAGATGCTGGAAGTGCTAGAATTAGAGCGTCCCGAATTCGACGCGAACTATGTTGAAGTGCCTGCGGATGATGGGCGTGCGTTTGTCTTTCTGCATGGGCGTCATGAACGTTTATATGTAAACTCATATACTGGTGCCATCGGTGATTCGCGACGTGCGGGTGCGCATGATGTGATACATGAGATTGAGATGTGGCATCGCTTCCTGGCCTTTCATGGAGAGGATAATTATATTATCGGCCGGACGATTAACGGTGTATCGAACCTTGCGTTTCTAGGACTCTGTCTGACTGGGCTTTATCTTTGGTTTCCGAAGAAGCGGAGTGCGCGCGCAATTAAATCGATTCTACTTTTTAAGCGCGGGGCAAAGGGCAAGGCGCGTGACTACAATTGGCATAATGTATTTGGTTTTTGGAGTTTACCAGTATTGGTGATTTTAGCTGCCACTGCAGTAGTGATCTCTTTCGAGTGGGGGCATAAATTGGTCTTCACGCTTTCGGGAGAGGACGCTCCTGAAGTTAGGGACTTTCGTATGATGGCAGTCGCTCCCGCGGAAGTGCCAATGCCCGAAGAGGGCGCTGAACTTTTGAGCTATGAAGCGTCGCTAGTTGGAGCGCAGGTAGCCTTTCCTGATTGGGAGACGATTGGAATGCCTTTGACTACGGCGGCATCGGACGGCGAGCCGTTGGTGCCTTTGAAATTAGACGTCTATGTGCCGGACTATATGCCAAGTCGCGGCTGGATTCCTGTCGAGGTGGATCCGTATACCAGTGATGTGTTGCAAGCAGTCCGCTTACAAGATCGTAGCCCCGGGCTGCAGGCACGCGTGTGGGTGCGGTTTATCCATACCGGCGCCGCGTTTGGTTTCGTGGGAAAGGTGATCGCAACGATTGCGACAGCTGCATCGTTGTTTCTAGTCTATACCGGATTTTCGCTCAGCTATCGTCGGTTCTTGGGGAAAAAGCGCACTGTGCGATCGTAGGTATACTCGCGGGCATCATCTCTGTCTGAGGCCGGGGCTTTGCTTGTCCCAGACCATGAGCTTGTCGAATTGGTGAAGACCTCGAAAGACCTTAAGCTCACGGAGTTTTTCAACGTCTCTTGCCTTCGCGGTTCGCGCGAGCACGACCCCTACGAAGATTTCTGTATTGGGCTATTCTTCCTCCCCCATGGGGTAGTTATTTCATTCGCTGATTTGTTATTTTGGTGCGCTTACACGAGGCGAATCCGCTGTGTAACTTTATACAACACAACCAACCAACAAACAGATGAAAAACAAAACGATCCAATATCTCGCGAGCGCATGCTCTGCGGCGACCTTGCTGTCTAGCTCTTTGCTTGCGCAAGAGCCCGCGCAGAAAGACGTTGAGCTTGACGAGGTAACCTTGAAAGGAAATGAAGCTGAAACAATCGAGTATACACTCTCGAATTCGGTCTCTCGTGACTTTATTGAAACGAAGCAACCAGAGGATTTGGCTGCTCTGTTTGATCAGAGCTTGTCGGTCGACGTGAACGGCGGCAAAGCACAAGCACAGCAAATCTTTATTAACAATTTGGAATCGAACTTGGCCAATGTCTCCATTGATGGTGCCACACAAGCGACCAATTTGTATCATCATGCGTCTGCAGTCATGATTGAGCCTGAGTTGCTTAAGAGTGTCGAAGTCGTCTCTGGTGCTGGCTCTGCCCTTGATGGTGCGGGTGCCCTTGCTGGTGCGATCCGATTTGAAACAGTCAATGCATACGATCTTCTCAATGAGGGAGAGACATTTGGTGCTTTGTCCAAGGCCACTGGTTATTATAACGGTGATGGTTATAAATTATCACAGTCTGCTTACGGTGAGTTTGCCGAAGGGTGGGGAGCGCTGGTGAGTGGTTCCTATATGGATCGCGATGATTTTGAAGATGGCGATGGTGATACGATTGAGAACTCCGACTATGAGCGCACTAGTGCACTGGCTAAAGTGACGGGGCGTTTAGATGAGTCACAGACAGTCGAACTCAGCTACGAGTATATGGCTGAAGAATTCGATTCGTATGATCGTGTAAATATTAATAACGATGTGCTTGGTGGCACAGGGCGCCCATTGGGCCCCTTACAAGAGGTGAATACGGAGCGTAATACTGCGACACTTAGTTATGATGTCGCACCGGAAGACATAGAATGGCTCGATCTCGAAAATACCTTCTACTATACGAAGCAAGAGTTTGAGCGCACAGAAACCAATGCTGGCACAGAGGTCGAGACCTACGGTTTGGATATTCGCAATACCAGCGATTTCGAAATCGTAGCGATCACGTATGGTGTCGATTATCGTGAAGACGAGGCGAAGGTGTATGGCGATCCATACGGAGTCTCTGGCACCGAAGATACAGAAGTTTTTGGTTTATACACACAAGCAACGGTGCCAGTGACGGAGTATGCTGAAGTCTCATTCGGCGCTCGTTATGATGATTATGAATACGAAGATTTGTATGGAGACGACTTTGATTCGGATGAAGTGAGCCCAAATGTGAATGTATCTATATTCCCAATCGAGCACCTGACTCTGACTGCGGGGTATGCTGAGGCGTATCGTGGCGTGAGCACTCGTGAAGCGATCTTCGCAGGGGTGAACCCATACCCTGCAGGCACTGATGGTGAAGAAGCAGAAACCTGGAAGATTGGCTTTAACTACGATAACGGCTTCATCTACGCGGAGGGCTCTTACTTTGAGCAAGAGATCAATAACTACCTCTATCCGACAGGTTACGGATCATTTGGTGATGTTGAGAATGAAGGCTATGAAGTGAAGATCGGCGCACGCAAGAACGGCTACTATGGTTCGCTCGGTGTCGCGTATGCTGAGCCAGATGGTGGTGATAACGACTACGACGATGACTTAGGCATGGTCGTTGCAGGTCGTCGTTGGATTGGTGATTTCGGCTATGTGGCTAGTCGTCCAGATGGCAGCTTTTTCTGGCGCACTGGTTGGTTCGTCGAGTATCGAGAAAGTGTCGATGAAGAGGCGCTTGGGCGCTTCCCCGCGGTCGCAGGGAAAGACTCCTATGTGCTGCACAACTTTAATTTTAGCATTAAGCCATCTGCTTTTAAGGATCTGACCTTGGCGCTGAACGTCGACAATGTGTTCGATAAGGAGTATCAAGATCACACGATTTATACTGCATATGGTCTCAATAGCCCCGGTCGTGTGCTTCGTTTGAGCGCAAGCTACCAATTCTAAGTTATAGTATTCATTGTTGTTTGAAGCCGGGTGTGACGTGTTCACATCCGGCTTTTTTTGCTCCGTGATGGAGTGGAAATCATATTGATATATTTGTTAGAGTAGTGGCTCCTTAAATAGAACAATCAACCGATCAATCTGATATGAGAGACGAACTAAGTCACAGTATGAATAGCCTAGATATGAGAATGAAAGGTGTGGTGCCTCCTTTAGCGAGCCGCCATGTCCATTCATTTCAAACGACTCGTGACGGGCATATTCCTTTAGATCAGGAGTGGAGGCGCGTCTTGGAGCGTATGCGCTGGTTGTCGGGTTTCTTTGTGCAGGTCGATCATGCGCATGCACGTATGTCGATGTTCCTAAAGCGCAAAGATTATGATCGCTCACTATCCAATGCACTCAGATACAACGGATTGATCGTTGCCTCGGATTATGATGGGTGGGCAAATGCGCATGCGCGTATTACGACCTGCCAGTGCTGTGGATCGCAGGGCAACTTGAATTTTAAGAATCAATTCGGCTCCACGTTTATGCAGATGACACCTTCGAGCGAGACGTCCTTGATCGAATGGGCGACATTGGTGGATGGGATTACCTCCAAGATGTCTATGCCGATGAGTCTGATGGCGCCTGCTCGGGGTTTCTTACGCGGGCATGTGCGTGCGCATGGCGGCATTGATCTCGAACTTTGCGGACAAGCGTTTGCGGCATTACTAGATGAACTTGCGACGCAAAGTATACCATTAGAATTTACGATCTGTGCCGCGGAAGTGAATCTGCGTCAGAGCTACGTGATTGATGGACTACGTGAGTCAAATGGGGTGCTCGAGTGTATGGGTAAGCGGGCAAGTTTTAGTCTCTACCTGCCTGCGATCGCTACAGTTCATGCCATGTTTGAAGAAGGCCGTATGACTTTGTTGCTTGTCGATCAGGCGGATCGGGTGCTGTTTCGTGTGCGAGCGAAGCTAGGTGCTGGAGTGGATGACGTATTCCAGCGGGTGATCGGATTGTAGACGCTTTCTGCATAGGATGCATGGTGTCATAATCGTAATCTTATTCATAATCTTAATCTCTCACGTGTATCTTCGATGTCTACTATGGCAACGCTTCGATTATGATTATGATTAAGATTAGGAGTAAGAGGGAGCACGACCCCTACTTGTTTACGCGCCCCCCAATGTTTTTCTGTGCAAGCATTGGTAGGCTTTGGGCAGTAACCCGTGCTGGTTTTTGAAAGCGCGGGCAAAGTGACTGGCGTTGGTGTAGCCTACGTGGTTGGCGATTTCGATCACACTATCACGGTCTTTTTGTAACAATTCAGCAGCGAGGATCATTCGTTTCTCTCGTAGATAATTAAATACTGTTTTGTTGTGAATCAATTTGAAGGTGGTTTTGAGCTTATGCTCATTGACGCCGCCGAATGTGCACAGCTCTTCAAAGGAATATTCGTAGCAGGGATCGTTGTCGATGAGTGCGGTAATTTTCTGAATGGCTTCACGGTCTGCCAAGCTGATCCCAGGTGTTTGCGTTGAACTGGCAACACCTTGTTGGTCAAAGACAGCTGAGATCCATGCGAGGGCGTTGGCTTCTAGGCCGAGTCGGTTGCGTAATTGCGCGTGCCCGCTTTGGGTTAACTGGCTGCTGCACTGCAGGGCTTCGGTTTGCATCGCGGCGTTGTGGAGTTGGTTTCCATCTTTGTGGATCGCGTTGAGTTGCTGTTTGGCGTGCTGGTTGGGCAGCATGTCAAAATCGAGCAGTGCTTGTATGAACTGACGGTTACAGCGGATGAGTTCGATACAAACATCACTTGGAGAGGTGCGATCTATTTGCAGTTGCTCGCTTGAGTAGAGGAAGCACTGACCAGGCTCTAGCTTGATGATATCTTGGTTGTGGAGCTGTATTTTCGCCCACCCCTTTGATACGAAGCCGATGAGTAGGGGGCGGTTTTCAAATTTGAACTGCGGGGTGTTTAGACTGTCGACTGTCAGTTCTAGGCGGATGTAATCCATGCCCACTTTGATCGGGATACGCTCAGCGTTGCACTGTATTCCATGCTGATTGTAGCTCAGAGATTCCGAAGGATGGAACGGACAGGCAAGGCTGTCGGCGTCTTGTGTATCTAAGAATGCGATACCTGTTGAGGTGAGTTTCAAGGTGTGGTGGTAGAGTGGATTCTTACATCGCGGCCTTAATCGCATCAATGTAACGGCTGATCCGAACGCTGGGCTTCAGGGACTGAGCACTGTAGAGATAGTCCAGTGCGGCCTTGAAATCGTTGCGGTCGACTTCGAGGCGGCCGAGCTGGATGAGTGCGTCGACTTGTGTGTCAGGTAGGGCGCGTGCGCGTTGTAGCTGAAACTCTGCCTCGATGTAATCTTCGCGTGTGTGTGCGATCTCCGCGATCAGTAGCAGGGCTTCGCCGTTGATCGGATTGCGCTCGACGATCTGCTTAAGCAGGTCGAGTGCTTGATCTGCCTGGCCTTGCTGCATGCGAATGTCCGCTTTCGATAAGGCGATTTGTTCGCGCTCCTTGTCTGAGTTGATTGTGATCGTGCTTTCTAGGAGTTGTAGGTAGGCGTCTGCTTCTTCGATTAATCCTCGTGCAATCAGATATTCGAGCGGCCGTAATGCGGATGTGAGGCTGGGCTGATTGGGGGTCTCTAGCGCTGCGAGGTAGTGCTGTTGTGCGAGGCGACTGTTTTCGGTGCGTAGGTATAAATCGCCGAGTAAGAAGTGGCTTTGTGCATTGGCGGCGCCGAGGTCGTTGGCAATTTCTAGGTGTAAGATGGCATCGTCGTGGTTGCCGAGTTGTAATAAGCAGTTTGCCTGTAAGCGCCAATAGTCCGAGGAGGTAGGGTGTGCTTTGATCAGTTCTTCGACGAGTGTGCTGGCTCTGTCTGCCTGTCCTGTTTTGAGTAGGCACTGTGCTTCGCCTCTTTGAAAGTCGATACTATCAGGCTGAAACATGCGTGCCATTTCATAGGCTTTCAGCGCACTGTGATATTTTTCCTGAGAAAGGTAAGTGTAGCCGAGTAAGCCATAGCTTTGCGCATCGCCGCCGCCGAGTGAGATTACCTTGAGCCACGTGCGCAGTGCAGCGTCATGTCTGCTCTGTTGCGCATACAGTAGGCCTAAGGTTCGGTGGGCGCGTCTGAAATCGGGAAATTTATCGATCGCTTTGCTGAGTGACTGTTCGGACTGTGAGAGTTGTCCTGTTTGATACTGTAAGCTGCCGAGCAAAAAGAAAAACGCGGGGTTCGCGTTTGAGCTCATCGACCGGTTTAGTTCCGCAATGGCTGCGCGTGGGTTCGTTTTGATGAGAGGGAACACTTTCTCATAGAGCGGCCGATCGGTGGCTGCCATCGGTGGTTCGATTTCAGAGTGCACACCGTAGTTCGCCATGAAGCGATCTTTGTAACTCGGGCTGTTCGGACCTGTGTCACTCAGCACGAATGGGGCGCTCTGTGCAAATGCCAGCTGCGTGCAAAGGCCGAAGCATATGAGGATGGGGCGTATATATTGTAACAAGGTGTTCATTTCTGGAAGTGCTGATATTCTAATTTAGTTATCTAAAACAATCGGGAAGCGGCCACGGACGGTTTGTGGCTGGCCATTTACCTTTGGTGGAGTGAAGCGTGCGCTTCTGACAATTTGTCTCGCGGTGGCCTCTAGCTCTGGGTGGGAAGCGGTGATGATGCGCAGTAGTTTTGCGGATCCATTGGGCAAAATGTCGATCTCGACGATGACTTTCCCGCGCTTCACACCTCTACGTGTGAGTGAGGTCGGGAATCGGAAGCTCGGCGTATTGATGAGTCGTGGTGCTTCAGCCAAATCCTCGAAGCTAAACAGTTGCTCGATATCTTCAAATAACTCGTTGGTTGAGAGCGCACTGTTGATCGGAGCGCCCATTGCGAGGGCATCTCCATTGCCTGGGCTGATATCGATGTCGAGTGGTTGTATCTCGATGGGCGCAGCCTTGGGAGCGATCTCTGGATTGGGTTGTGGCTGTTCCTTTGGCGGAGTGGGCTCCGGCGGTGGAGGTGTTTCAGAGCGTGGGGGCTTGCCTATCGTCATTTCTCTGACGATTACGTCGGGCTGTGTCGGGGTATCTAGCAACTGTGTCAACGGAATGATCCAAAACAGGCCAGCAGTGAGAATACAGGCGCCAGCGAAGCTCAGCGGGCGTGCCCACTTAAATTGCTGCTTCGGAAAATCGTGTGACGTTTGCATCAGAGTTATCCGTCTGTAGTGGCGAGGTTGATACGCTCGGCACCTGCTTTGAGTGCCTCGTCATGCACTTCAGTGTAGAGCTCCATGGAGACTGTTTCGTCCACTTGGAGAATGACGGGCATCATCTTGCCTTTGATTAAACGCTGCACCGTGCCTCGCACGCCAGCGACGCCGATTTCGTTGCCGCCATAGACGACGTTGCCTTCTGCGGTGATGGCGATGAGGATCGAGTTTTTCTCAAGCATTTGCGAGGACGCAGCTTTGGGGCGTCTGACCTCGACGCCGGTTTCTTCAACGAAGACGGTGGTGACGATAAAGAAAATAAGGAGGATGAATACGATATCGATCAATGGAGAGACATTGATCTCTTGCTGATTCGATTCAGTTGCGTAAATGAGGCGTCGGCGTTTCATAGCAATTTAAAGAGCTGGGTGTTGTTTCGGAATCGGGCAGTCCGAGCGTAGCGCCAAGCGTGTGTTGAAGCGCTCTAGGCGTGTGATCGCCAGTTCGAGTGTGCGGCGGCGGTGTATGATGAGAGACAGAATGACGATGGCTGGAATCGAGATGATGAGGCCTGTCTGTGTGGTAATCAGTGCTTCGGAGATCCCATTGACGATGCCGTCAAAGCGGTTGCCGTCGGCGACGATCATTCCATCAAAGGTCGAGAGCATCCCAGAAACTGTTCCGAGCAGGCCAATGAGCGGGCCGGTGGCGATGACGAGTCCGAGGAATTTAATGCGTCGATCAATGAAGGGCAGATACTCCGCACGCACGGCGGTGAAGTGTCGCTGCACATCTTCAGCAGTCAGTGATTCGTAGCGGATGAGTTTTCGAGCGAGGACGACGTCAGGATTCTTCGATCGGGCGATTGCGTTGCCATCCATGGCATGCACTTTGCCGCGAAGTAAGTAGTGAAAGTGCACATTGAAAAACAAGTTCAGTGCGGAGCCATAGATGAACAGCGTGACTAGTAAAAGCGGCAGCATGAGCCAGCCGCCGCTGACCCATATCTGTATGGCTGATTCTAGCCCGGTATCGCCTGAGGAATTCATTGTGCTGTGTGGCTATTTAATTTTCTGACGCGAGAGACCGTTGACGAAGGTCACGGACATTTTCTCTAGGTGCGCCATGGTGCCTGTGACTTTGCGCGAGAGTAGGGCGTGCATGACGAGTGCGGGAATTGCCAAGATTAAGCCTAGCTCTGTGGTGATGAGTGCCTCAGAAATGCCTGAAATCAACGGAGCAGGATCACCCGCACCAAATACTGTCATGAGGCGGAAGGTTTTAATGATACCAGTCACCGTGCCGAGGAGTCCGAGCAAGGGCGCAGCCGCGGCAGTGACAGCGATGAGGTTGAGGAAGCGCTCGAGTTTTGGATGAATCGTGAGCATTGCCTCATACATCACCTCTTCGACCATCTCTACGGATTCATTGGAATGCTCGATTGCGGCCGATAGGATTTGGCGTGCCGGCTGTGGCTGCGCTTCGGCGATCGCCAGGGCTTCGTCTTGTTTATTGGCGCGTAGCTTCGCGATGATATCATGGATGACCAAGGGCTGCGGATGGCGGATGGTCATGATCTGGATGCCTTTGTAAATCGAAACAATCGTAGCGATGAAGGCGAAGGCGAGGATCGGGTAAACCCAGATGCCACCTTTGACTAGGTGCTCTTGTATGCTGTCTTTCGTTGCCTCGATCGCGAGGGCTGCACCATGTGTGTAGTCCATGGCTAAGGTGCCGACCTTGTTATTGGCGACTGCCTGTATGTCGCTGGACTGACGTTTGTCGAGTGGCAGCACTTCGGCGTTGTTGTGATTGCTAGAACTGACCAAACCAGCGGTCGGTGTTTGATCGGAGGCAAAATAGAGCAGCGGGCCTACCTCCAAAAAGGTGCCAGTCTCGAAGGTGCTGCTGGGGGTAAGTGCTTTACCCGCATAGGCATGGCCGCCGAGTGCCTCGTTGAGCTCAGGGAGTGAGGCTTTGATCAAGGCGAGGCTTTGCTGTAGCTTTTCGAGCTCAGTGGTATTGATGTTTTCGATCTCTAGGTTGTAGCTGCGGATCTGTTCGCCGAAGTGTTGGCGTTGCCCCATGCTCAGGCTCGCGTCGATGTCTGCGATGTGGCTGGGGATTAAGGTGCGAGTGATGTAATCGATCGATCGCTGCCGATGCTGCACTTTCTCGCGTAGCGAGCTGAGCTCTAAGTCTTGATTGTCTTTGAGGCCTTGAACTTTGGCGACTTCGCTTTCGAGTTCACTGACTTGTGCGTCGAGCGACTGAAGCTTTTGAGCGAGTGGTAGGCGTTCGTTGTGGATGGTTTCGCGTAGCTGTCTGAGGTCTTGGAGGGATGCTTCCAATTTGGCCTCACGCGCTTGAGCGACTTGCTCGATGGATACTGCATGCGCTGTGAGTAGCGGGCATAGCAGAGCGATGAGTGTGATGCGTCTTAGGTATTTCATTACAGTGTGCCTCCCTTGATCTGTATTGGAAGGTCGATGAGTTGCGGAGTGCTCGCAGTCGCTTCGATTTGTTGGATGCTATCTTGTATTGCGTTGCTCAGTTCGGGTGCAGAGTGCCATGTCCAACCGTTCGCGCTGGGCAGTCCGTATCCTGCGTCGCTGGGTGCGATGTAATATGCCTGGCCGAGTCCGACCCAGATGGTGCGCACGGCGACTTCGTTGTCTGAGTTGGGCAGTGCGCGTATGGTTTGGTGGATGGCTACCTGCTCGTCGAATTCTCGTATCTGAGTTAGAATCGCGGTGATGGTTTGTGTGCGCTCGTTGAGGCTCGTAGACAGTGTTGAGTCGCCATCGGGAAGTCGTTTCAACTCGGTGGCCAACTCGTCTTTTAGCGGATCGGGGAGCCGTGGTAGGAGTTCGCGTATCGCTTGCTCTGCGTGCTTCAGGAAGGCATCGACTGCGCTCGTGTATTCAGCGATCTCAGCGTCTTGTTCGATCAGACTGCGGCGCTCTTCTTGGGCGAGGCTGTTGAATGTTTCGTGTGCTTTGACTTGCTGCTCTAGCGTGGCAACACGTTTCTCTGCGATCGTGATCATGTCGAGCAAGAGGGTCTTGTCGGCTTGCCAGTCGAGTGCTTCGCGTGAGATGGCTTGTTCGGTTTGCACCCAGTCGCTGACGGATGTGCGTGCGCTATCGACGCTGTCAGCATGGACAACCGCTGAGGCGATTCCGATGGAGATGAGTAATGTGGTCAAGTGATGCATGAGACTTGATATGAAGTGTGAATGTGTCGGGAGGACTATTTGCGTTTGCGCCAAATAAAGAAGCCGCTGAGGGCGAGGAATCCGGGCGCGGAGCCTAGCACGCACCATAGGATACGTGTGAATAGACCGCCGAAGGTGCCGAAGTGGAGTGGGGTGAAGGTGTCGTAAATTTGCGTGAGAATCGGGGCATCGTTGATGCGCTGATGATCCATGTAGGCACCTGTGTCTGCGTCGAAACTGATCGTGCTATGGTAGGGACTTCTTAAGGAGCTTTGGTTGGTGAATTCACCATAGTATCTGATCGGCACTCCGGCCTCCCATGGGAGGCTGAGGTAGCGAAGCGCGAAGTCTGGTATGTAGGTGCGGCATTGTTCGGCCATGGAGTCGAACGATAGTTCCGCGTTGTAGAAGTGGTGACGGGCAGGGGGCACTTCATCGTGGTGATCGTGCGTAAACTCTTCTGCGATATGTAGCAGATTCCATACTGCACCAGTGAGTCCTAAAATTAGAAAGACCGGTGCGGACAGCACGCCGACACGTTTGTGTAGGTTGCCTGTGAGCGCACGAGCGCTGCTTTTCCAGCGAAAGGTGAAAAAGTTTTTCCAGAATTTTCGATAGAGGAAGCACCCGCTAACGCCGAGTGCACAGAGGAGCAGGGCGATGATTCCGCAGACGAGAATGCCGGTGTGCCCCGCGAGCAAGGTATAGTGTAACTCCAAGATCCAACCCATGATCTCAGCATCGGTTGCCTTCGGTTCGCCTAAGACCTCACCGGTATATGGGTTTTGAAAGACATAGTGCCAATCCGCGGTGTTGTGCGGGACGACATAGACGAAGTCGGCTCGGTCGGCGATGTCGTAAAATGCGATGCCAGCCGTTTCGTGGCCGGGGTGGGCTTCTTCGAGCTTCTGCAGTCGAAGCTCGAGCGGTGCTTTTCCTGATTGTAGTGGCTCCACCAATACACGTTCTGGTGCGATGAGGGCATTGATCTCGTCTTTGAATACGAGGAGGCTGCCTGTGAATGCGATGATTATCAACGGTATGCCTGCTAGGAGTCCTAGCCATGAGTGGATTTTCCAAATGGTTTTGGTTTTCATTTTGTTGATCTTAGGTGGTCTCTTTGCTGATTAAGGCAGAAAATCCGCAAGGGTATGAGTCGAGCGCTTGGCTCAACCCATACGCCTTGCGGGCTGGCTGACTAAATAATCGGTCGTTTTGGTTCGGGACGTCGTTTTTTAGAAACTGTAGTTCATGCTGATCTCGGCATTGCGCTCTGCGCCGTAGAAAGCCTGTGTCCAGTAGAGGCTGCTGTAGTATTTCTCATCGGTTAAGTTGTTGATGTTCACTTGCGCGCTCCAGTGCTCGTTGAACTGATACTTCGCCATGAGGTCGACGATGGTGTAGTCGTCTTGTGTGATGCCACCGCCCTTAGTCTCGCTTTGCCAGCGTGCTGCTGCACCGACGGTTAACTTCGTATTGGGAATCAGGTAGGTGGTGGAGACCTTGAAGAGGTTTTTCGGCGTGTAGAGCTTCGCAAAGTCGTCATCATCATCGCGGATCTCTTGGTATGTGTAACCTGCGAGGACTCTGAATCCTGGGAAGAGTTCGCCAGCGACTTCGAATTCGATGCCTTCACTGGTGAGGCCGGGCACTGCTTCGTAGTAAGTCATGCCACCATTCATGCCTGCGGCTTCGGCGACGTTGTCTTGCTCAATGTGGAAAATTGCGAGACTAGCGTATGCCTTGTTTTCAAAGAAGTTGGCCTTGATACCTGCCTCGTAAGCTTCGCCATCGATTGGGTCGAGTGTGCTACCCTTGATATCCGTTTCAGATTGTGGTGTGAAGATTTCGGTGTAGCTGGCGTAGGCGGTGAAGGTTTCGTTGATGTCGTAGAGGACACCAGCATAGGGAACGAATTCGCTGTCGTAAGATTGATCTTTGTTACCCTTTGCCCCGTATGAGTAACCATCGGTGTCACCCCAAACGACGCGGGCGCCGAGTATGACTTTGAGCGGATCCGCTAGGTTGAGACGCGTGGCGCCATAGACACTGGTTTCTTCGTAGGTGTAGTTGCTGCCGGCCGTGGCTGCGTCGAATGACGGCTTTGGATATTTGCCTTTCCAGTCTTCGAGTGGCACGGAGATTGGCGTGCCGATCCCTTGTCCGTAGTCAGACTTTTCGTGTAGTGTCGATTCGCTATAACTGAAGCCTGCAGTGACTTCGTGTGCACGGTCGAACAAATCTACGAGACCATTTACTTGTAAATTGGTGAGCAGTTGACGCTCTGTCGACTCATATGCACTCGGGAATGCGAAGAGTCCAAGACCTGTGGCTTGATCGGGAGAACCATACATGTAGAACAGTTCAGAGTCTCCTTTGGCTTCGATATAGGAGACCTCCGCTTGTGCTGTCCATGTGTCGCTCAGAATTTGATCGATGCGTAGGAAACTGTTGTTGATGTGCTTGTCCCAGTAGGACCACTCTGCTGCTGTGGTCGTGTCGACATCGTAGTCTGTCGGGTTACCATTTGAGTATGTGACGGGCAATGCGCCCCAGAGCGGGCTGTCTGAATTTGTTTCTTCGTAGCTATGCCCGATGGTCAGCATCGTTTGATCGGACAAATCCATTTCGACGACGCCATAGAGGACGATGTTTTCCTTGGAGTAGAGGTCGATGTAGGAGTCGCCGTCTTGGTAGGATGTGACAAAGCGTCCGCGAACTGTGCCTTCGTCGTTGAGTGCGCCACTGACATCGCCTTGCAAGCGGACGGTGTCCCACGATCCGTAGGCAACATCGATTGAGCCTTGCAGGTCAGCGGTTGGGCGCTTGCGAATGAGATTGATCGTCGCAGAGGGATTTCCGGTTCCCGCGCCGAGTCCATTGGCTCCGCGGAGCACTTGGATTTCTTCGTAGAGGACACTGTTGAATGTGCCTTGGATATTGCCAGAGGTGAGCGGGAGACCTAGGCCGTTAATTTGAAAGTTCGTGATGTCGAACCCACGTGCGGTGAAGTAGGTGCGATCGGTTTCAACTGCCTCGACTGAAATACCAGGCGTGTAGTCGAGCACGTCATTGATATCGGTCAGTGCGAAGGCATCCATCTGTTCGCGTGAGATCACAGTGATCGATTGCGGTGTCTCGAGGATGTTCAGGTCGAGCCCTGTGCCGATTTCGACAGGTGCTTCCGCATAGGTTTCAGCTGCCTCTTCGGAGCTGCTTTGAAGTGTCGTTTCTTCAATTTCGACATACTCGGCGTCAGTCAAGGCTTCCGCAGAGAGTGATAGTGATGCGGTCGCTGAGGCCACAAATAGTAAGGAGTGCATTCGGTTCATGGGAGAATGCGAAATCAGATGCGAAGGTATCCGTCAAGTGATATTGAGACTCGGTCTCACTGGAAGGGCGTGAGACTTGAGTATTGCTCACTAATGAAACTGAGTCTCAATATCCTATTAAGCGACTGCACTTCAGTCGTTTACCATTGTTGGCGATGTGTCCGGATCTCGGTTGATTAATTAGTCATATTTTTTTTGAAAAAAACTGATAAATTAATGAGATAAGTGACGTGCACTGTCGGTTTGCCGTAGGCGACTTGCTTTAGCCAGTCGCCCGCGTCGGAGTTGCGGTTGCCGTCGGTTGCAGTCGGTCCGCCAGCTACATTCGGCAGGCTCATGTCAGGCAAGTCAGCGGACTACTCCACGCGCAGCTCGCCATCATTCAAGATACGTGCGCGCAGGCCTCCGTGGCCTTGCAAATAGTCTTCGGCTCCGGGGGCGATGGCTTCGTCCATCCAGTAGCAGGGGCGGCATTCTTCGACGCCTTCGAATTCGATGCCTTGCACTTTGAAGCGTAGGCCGATCAACGTGTTTAAATCCACGCCGGTGGTGAGCACGTTGCGGCGAAACAGGGCGGGGTCTAAGTCGGGCAAGTTGCACTGTGTGCGGATGCGGTCATAGACTTCCCAATCAAAGAAAGTGATCTGCCCCTTAAAGTCTTCTTCATGGTCGAGGTAGCGGTCGTTGAGGATACCGCGCCCTGCGAGGCACTCGACTGACTCCACTTTTTTGATACCATGATCGAGTCGGCCTTTGCCGTGACGACCGACGAAGTCGTGGCCGCTGGAAATGTAGAGGGCTTTGATTTCTATATTCATCGATTGAGATCTGGAGTCGGGTGATTTTTTGCCACAAAGAGGCACGAAAATTTAGTCAGCATGCGCTAGAGCGCATGAGTTTGTTGTGTTTAAGTTTTTGTGAATATTTGTGCCTCTTCGTGGCTAACTATGTGCACTGCATTTTAGTAATGATGATGCTCGTGCGGTTCATCGTGATCATGGTGCTCAAGGTTTTTCGGGTCGGTGCAGCCGCAGTGGTTACTTTCGATCCAGGCTTCGGTGCCGTCGGTATAGACTTCCTTCTTCCAGATCGGTAGGCGGTGCTTGACGTTGTCGATGATGTAGCGGGCGGCTAGAAAGGTGTCGCCACGGTGGTGTGCGGTCACGCCGACCCAGACGGCAATATCGCCAGTAGTGAGTGCGCCGAAACGATGCACGATGGCGGCGTCTTCGATGTGAAACTTTGCTTTGGCCTCATCGATGATTGTTAGAGCGATGCCATCTGCAAGCTCCGCATAGCCGTGGTAGTGGAGCGCGGCGACAGCTTTGCCCTCGTTGTGATCGCGCACCCAGCCTTCATAGCTGCAGTAGCCGCCGGCTGAAAGTGATAGGAGTTCTTTACGCAGCTCCATCGGATTGATGGGTGTGTCGGTTAGTTTAAATTTCATGGTAGGTGATACAGACATTCCTGTCTGTTGTATTCGTCTTGGACAGTCAGACAGCAATGTCAAGTGACTCACTTAAATCACCCGCCAGTCATTGGCGGCAGAAAGGCAATCGTGTCGCCGTCCTTAAGCTCGGTTTCGTGGGCCGATAGGTGGTGGTTGATTGCCACTTGTAGCTGTGTGAACTCGTGCGGGAAGTTGTAGGCGGCGCTGACTTCGGTGTAAAGCGCGGCGGGTGAACTGTCGGTGAGTTCACGCGTTTCTTCGCTTTTTCCAGCGAGGTCGGCGAGTTGGGCGAAATAGATGACTTTGATTTGCATGAGTGAGGATTGTAGCAGCGACACTCTTGTCGCTTTATTTCAGTTTGAAGGAAAGCGGCTGGAAGCCGCTTCTACTGTGTGAGCTCCTTAAATTCTTCGGCAGTGTTGATGTTATCGAGGCTGCGTGGGTCGTCTTGCTCAACGAGGGCGGCTTCTTTGATGATCAGTAATTTGCGGGGGCAGGATTTGCCGAGCTCTTGCGCGAGTGCGAGGAGTCCTGCGTCGCTGCCTGCCGGATAGATCGCACAAAGCGGTTCGGGGAGCCCGTCATGGCTGCTGCGGTAGGCGGTCAACTCTGCGCTCGGTGCTGCGCGAAATTCGGCGATCAGTTTATCCAGTGCGGCAGTTGTCAGGTTGGGCAGGTCGCAGGCTAGAACGAGCCAGTGGGCGTCGGGGTGTGCGTGCATCGCTGAGAGGATGCCCCGCAGTGGGCCGCGGGCGTCTTCGACACTGTCAAAGATCGCTTCGGTGCCTGCGGGCGTGGGGAAGGGCTGCTCCTCGCGTTGCGAGATGAAGACGCGTGGGCACACGGTTTGCAGAAGTGCGGCGGTGTGTTCGAGTTGTGTCGTTTTGCCGTCGTAGCTGAGCAGTGCTTTGTCACTGCCCATGCGGCGACTTTCACCGCCGACGAGGAGGAGGCCGTAGATTGCTTGGTTCATGATTGTGAGAGTGTGTAGTCGCTCTTGCCGCCGGTTTTTTTAACGAGGCGAGTCTCTTCGATCACGATGTCTTTCGAGACGGCCTTGCACATGTCGTAGATCGTCAGTGCGGCCACGCTGGCAGCGGTCAGGGCTTCCATTTCGATCCCGGTCTGGTCGAGCACTTTGACGAAGGCTTCGATTCTGAGACGGGAGTCATCGACGGGCTCGATTTTAATTTTGATGGATTTCAGGTTGAGCGGGTGGCAAAACGGGATGAGCTCGGAGGTCTTTTTTGCGGCCATGGTGCCAGCGATGACCGCAGTATCGAGAATGGGGCCTTTCTTACAGCTCCAACCTGCTTCGGTTAAAGCACTCATGATTTCTGGGCCGAGGTTGACGAAGCTTTCTGCGATGGCGGTGCGCTCCGTTACGTTTTTTTCAGAAACGTCGACCATGGTCGGGCGTTGGTCCTTATCGATATGTGTAAATTCCATGTGTGCGGCAATATGAGGGATTCTCCTTTCGGGACACAATCTTAAGTCTGTCGGGTGGGGTGAAAAACCTAATTGTGGTAAATAAGTCAGAAAAATGAGCGGGTTTCTGCATTGATGTATCGACGGTGCTTGAATTGCCCCTTTATTGTAACGGCATGAATGACGGAGTGGTGCGCTATATTTTTCAAGTCAAGGATCGAGAGGTGGTCTTTGACGTTGAGACAGAGCCGCATGACCTCGAGTCGAGCGAGGCATTTCCAGATTGGGCTCGGTTGGAGCATCGGCAGTGCGCGTGTTGCCCTCTGAGCACGGCTGATTGTAAATATTGCCCAGTGGCCACCAGGATGCATGGCTTGCTAGATGCCTTTCCTAATGATGCTTCGACCGAGCGTGTGCAAGTCACTGTCGAGGCTGCGGCACGCAAATACAGTAATGACTGCGATTTACAGGTTGGGATCAATTCGTTGATGGGCTTGATGATGGCGACCAGTGGGTGCCCGGTGCTAAAGGAGTTGGGGGCAATGGCGAGTTTTCATATCCCGTTTTGTTCAACGCGTGAGACATTGCACCGGACGGTGGGCTCGTATTTGACGAAGCAGTATTTTGTGCAGCTAGAGGGCGGTGAGCCGGACTGGGAGCTGACCCATTTGAAAGAGCTTTACGAGGTGCTGGAGGGGCTGAATCAAGATTTCTCGAAGCGAATTAAGGATTCAAGTTGTGGTGACGCGGTTTCGAATGCTGTGATCATGTTTTTCGCGACTTCTGTCGTGGTGGCATCGTCGCTGGATCAGCAGCTTCAGCAGCATCAGGCTTTTTTGACGAACCGGAAGTAGCGGTAGGGGAGTTCAGTAGAAGCGGCTTCCAGCCGCTTTTTCTTTGAACAGGGCAAAGCGGCAAGATGCCGCTTCTACTGTAAGGTTCTGCGTGAAATTGTGGGCGATTTATTCTCTCTGGAAAATAATTGAAACAAAAGATTTAAATGCGCGTTTAAATTGTGTAATTGAATCTGTAATGGCACCTTTGAATCAAACGAATACCCGCACGCGCTTATTGGAAGCGGCGATGGCGCTCTTTGCGGAGCGTGGGTTCGAGCAAACCACCGTAGCGGCGATTTCGACGCAGGCAGAGGCCAACGTGGCGGCGGTGAATTATCATTTCGGGGATAAGCAGTCGCTTTACCGTGAGTCGCTGCGCGCAGCGTATAATCTGGCGAATCAAACGTATCCGGTCGCGCTGCCTTCCGATGCGGATGCGTCCCCAGAGCAACGACTACGGCAGCATATACATGCGATGATCTCGCAGATTTTTTGCCCGACGCAGCCTGGGTATTTGTGCCGCATGGTTGCAAAGGAGTTCGCAGAGCCCACCTTCGCCGTCGATATGATTTTTTCAGAGCTCATCAGCCAAAACCGTGCGCACATGTGGAGCGCCATTTCGGGCTTGCTTGGGCCAAATGCTTCCGAGCAACGCATGCACCTCGCGATGGTCAGTGTGGTGGCACAATTCCAATTTTATAATTTCAACCGGTTGATCCGCGAGATTGGTCGACGCGCGCCTCTCACTCTGCCGGAATCAGATGTGATTGCTGAGCACATCTATCAATTTTCATTAGCAGGAATAAAAGGTATGTTGGAGGACTCAACAAACGCATGAGACCGATTTCAAAATTCAGAGGCATCGTTAGCCTGAGCCCGTTGCTCGTCTTGGTCGGTTGTTACACCGCCCCGCAGCGTGAGGCCGTAGAGCTGCAAACCTTGCCCGGGCAGTATAGCAGCACGACGAAAAACACTGCGGTGGCACCCGATGCAGTGTGGTGGACGAGTTTTAACCGCGATGATTTGGATGCACTCGAAGCAACTGCCTTTACGGATAATTTGGATATTGCTCAAGCATGGGCGCGACTCCGGCAATCCGAAGCGGCGGCCAAACAAGCGGGTGCAGATCTCTATCCGGATCTTAGCGTGACTTCTGGCTATGATCGGACGTGGCTCAACGAGGGAGATACGGCATCGAATAATTATGAGGTCGGTGCGGCGATGAGCTATGAAGTCGACTTGTGGGGCAAGATTCGCTCCACACAAAGTGCCGCGGAGGCGCGTGCACTCGCAACCGCCGATGACTTAAAAAGCACCGCGCTGACGATTTCTGCAAGTGTCGCGAGTCGGTGGATTGAGATCATCGAGGCCGAGAATCGTGTCGCGCTGTTGCAGCAACAATTGGAAACGAATTTGACGCAGTTAGAATTGATCGAGCTGCGCTTCCGAAACTCACAGTCCAACTCACTGGATGTGTATCAGGCACGTCAAACAGTCGCTCGCACGCGCTCTAGTATTCCCAAAGCAGAAGCGGAGTTATTTGCCTCTGTCTATGCGCTGAACTTACTGTTGGGCAATGCCGCTACAGAACCACAGGAGATCAACTGGCAACACGCGCCTGAGCTTCCGCCGATGCCATCGACCGGTGTGCCGAGCGATTTACTACAACAACGTCCCGACGTGCGCGCATCGCTCCGACGTATCGAAGCGGCAGATTGGAATGTTGCGGCTGCAAAGGCAGATCGTTTGCCGAGTGTGACACTCGGACTGAGTGGTTCGACGGGGGCGGATCGTTTTGAAGATTTATTTGATGATTGGCTCGCACGCTTTGCGGGGCAAATCGTAGCGCCGGTGCTAGATGGCGGACGTCGCAAACTGGAAGTCGAAAAACAACAGGCAGTCGTGGATGAAGCGCTGGCTGGATATCGTCAAACAGTGCTGACCGCGCTCAAGGAAGTGGAAGATGCGCTGATGCTCGAAGACAAGGTTGCGGATCAACTCGAAGCATTGCGTAACGAGCTGGCACTTGCTCGACAAACACTGTCCGCCGCGCGTAACCGCTACGCCAACGGACTTTCCGATTATTTAAATGTTACTTCTTCGTTGATCTCAGTGCAGTCACTCGAGCGCGACGAAATCACCCAAATTGCCAATCTATTTAAAGCCCGAATCGCTCTACACAAAGCACTCGGCGGTCAACTTCCTGAATTCTCACTATGAAGTCTAAATTCTTAATATTTGTATTGTTTATCGTAGTCGTCGGAGCCGGAGTGGTGGGCATGAAAGTGCTCAAGGCGACTGGCCCTGAAGCGAAGAAACGCCAGCCCAAAGTCATGCAAGTCCTGGTCGATGCCATGCCGATTGAGCAATCCGATGCAGGTGTGCGGATCGAAGGTATGGGGCTCGTGGTAGCCGCGCGAGAAGTCACATTAAAGGCTCAGGTCAGTGGGCGTGTGCTTGAGATCGCCCCAGGTTTATTAGAAGGACTACATGTCGATGCGGGCACAGTGCTCGCGCAGATCGAGGGGGATGACTACGAGTTGAAATTGGAGCAAGCTGCAAGCACTTTGGAGCTACGCAGCGCCGAATTGGACTTGGAGATGGGCTTTCAACGAGTCGCAACTCGCGAGTGGGAGCTACTTGGCGACTCAGACGATGTCATGGCGGAGAGTTCATCACTAGCATTACGTGAGCCGCAGTTGAAACAAGCCAAGGCGATGGAGCGTAGCGCGCAGTCGGCGCTTGACCAAGCGAAGCTCGACTTGTCGCGCACCGAGATTGTTGCACCGTTTAATGCACTGGTGCTTTCCAAGTCGGTGGAAGTCGGCTCGATGGCAGGGATGGGGGGCGAGGTGGCTCAGCTGGTTTCAACAGATGCCTTTCATGTGCGCGTGTCAGTGCCAGTGAGTAAGCTATCGGTGCTAGAGATTCCTGGAGCGGAGGCGATCGTGAGTATTGACGGCGCGGATACACCATTGCCCGGTCGTGTCATTAGTCTCCTAGGTGACCTGGATCCTGATGGTCGTATGGCACGTGTGCTAGTTGAAGTGAAAGATCCTCTCGGTCTAGAGTCAGAGAATGATGAACGCCCGAAGCTGTTACTCGGTTCGTATGTTGCGGTCGAGTTGGTCGGCCACGAATTGCCTGGTTCCGTTACGATTCCGCGAAATACTTTGCACAATGGGGACAATGTCTGGGTCGTTGGCGAAGGATCGAAACTGGAGATTCGTCCAGTCTCAGTTATCTGGAAAAACCGTGATACAGTTGTGGTTGGTTCGGGGGTAAATGTTGGGGAGCGGCTAATTACATCGCCGCTGAGTTTTGCTGCAGATGGCATGGCCGTCTCGGTGATAGGCGACGCGGCGCCGCAGGGGAAGAAGAAGGGGCCTGCCTCCGCTGCGAAATAACCAGTAACTAACAACTGCTATGAATACTGAAAAATCTTCAACGAGCTCCTTCCATAGACAGAAGGGCTCGATCGCATGGATGGCAGGCCACTCGGTGACTGCGAATCTATTGATGTTGGTGCTGGTCGTGGGTGGCCTGATCATTGGAATGCAGACGACTAAGGAGATGTTTCCTGCGTCGGATCCAGATGTAATTAGTATATCTGTTAGCTATCCAGGCGCTTCGCCCGAAGAGGTGGAAGAGGGCATTGTCTTGCCCATTGAAGAGGCGATCCAAACTTTAGATGGTATTGAAGAAGTGGTCTCTAATGCGCGTGAGGGCAGCGGTAGTGTCAGCGCCGAAGTGGCCGCAGGTGAAGATATACAGCAACTCTACGCGGATATTAAGAATGAGATCGACCGCATTCGCACCTTTCCCGATGAGGCTGAAGAGCCGAAGGTTCGTATCGCTAGTTATAAGCGTGATGTGCTGGATCTGGTGATTTACGGTTCGCACGATGAGTGGACTTTGCGCGATGCGGCAGAGGTGATTCGTGACCGAATTTTGCAGAGCAAAGAGATTACACAGGTCGAGTTAGTTGGTGTGCGTGACTATGAAGTCACCATTGAGGTGGATCGGCAAACGCTACGTCAATATGGATTAACATTAAGCCAAGTCGCCGCGCGTGTGCGTAACGCTGCAGTGGATTTACCCGGTGGTGGCGTGAAGACGTCTGGCGGTGAAATTCTCGTGCGTGTGACTGAGAAGCGTGATTGGGCATCTGAGTTTGAGAGTATTCCAATCATTACCAACTCGGATGGATCACGTGTCTATTTGGGTGACATCGCGACAGTGATCGACGGTTTTGAAGAGTCGGATCGCTATGCACGTTATGGTCGCTTTGTAGAAGGTGCGGGCGGAGAGACGACGATCGACATTCAAAACGCGTTGAAAATCGATGTTTTCCGTGTCGGTGACCAGACGCCAGGGAAGGTCTCCGCTGCTGTCGAAGAAGCACTTGAGGAGCTCAATGAGACACTGCCAGCAACCATTCATGCCGAGATCATGAACAACAAGGCGGACATGTTTCAGGATCGTGCGAATTTGCTGATGCGCAATGCCGGTTACGGTTTAGTGCTCGTGCTTTGTGTGCTCGGCTTATTTCTAGAGGCGCGCTTGGCGTTCTGGGTGATGCTGGGTATTCCGATCTCATTCCTCGGCGCGTTCTGGATTATGCCGCTTTTCGGCGCGTCCATTAACATGATTAGTATGTTCGCATTCCTGATTACCTTGGGGATTGTGGTGGATGATGCGATTGTCGTCGGCGAGAATATCTACAGCTGGCACCAGAAGGGATTACCGTTTCATGAAGCAGCGATTGCTGGCACGAAGGAAGTGGCGATGCCTGTTACCTTTAGTGTGTTGACTAATATTGTGGCCTTCATGCCGCTAATGTTTGTGCCCGGCATGATGGGCAAGTTCTTTGTCGCGATCCCAATTGTGGTCATCTCGGTGTTCGCCATCTCATTGATTGAGTCATTGTATATCTTACCGGCTCACCTGTCACATCAGAAAGACATTCACCCTTCTGGTATCGGCGGTCGTTTACACGCGTTCCAACAGCGTTTTAGTCGTTGGTTTACGGGCATGGTGAACAATAAGTATGGGCCGTTTATTGGGCGCTTACTGAATGCTCGTTATTTGGTGGTTGCAGTCGGTATCGCAGTGCTGCTGATCACACTCGGCTATGTGCAAAGTGGCCGCATTCGTGTGATTCAGATCGAGCGCCCGGATTCGGACTATGCGTATGCCTCTGCTCGTTTGCCGATTGGTTCACCGATTGCTGATACCGAAGTGGTCGCTCTAAGAATGGCTAAAGCCGCTCAAAAGACCGTCGCCGAAAATGGTGGGCTAAAACAGGCGGAAGGGGTGTTTGTTAATATGGGGAATGGTGGTAGCCATAATTTCGATATGCGCGTTTATTTGACCGCACCTGAAATTCGCCCCGTTGATACTGCGAGTTTCACTTCGAAATGGCGTCAAGCACTTGGGCCAGTTGCAGGTGTGGATACGCTCAATTTTCAAGCAGACCGTGGTGGGCCTGGCGGAGGCCGAAAGGGACTCACGCTGCAGCTGAGTCATCGAGATGTGGATACATTGGATGCCGCCAGCCTTGCCTTGGCGGATCGCTTGCGGCTGTTTTCGCAGATTAAGGATATTGATGATGGTGTGCAGCCAGGTAAGCAGCAATTTGACTTTACGGTGAAGCCTGCAGCGCAAGCACTTGGTTTAGATGCACGCAGCATTGCTCTGCAGATTCGACATAGCTTTTATGGTGCTGAGGCATTACGTCAGCTCCGTGGCCGTAACGAAGTGAAGACGATGGTGCGCCTGCCCGTTGAGGAGCGTGCATCGATCTATGATATTGAGAATCTAGTTTTGATGACTCCGCAGGGTGGAGAGATTCCGATCCTCGATGCAGTGGAAGTGAAACGCGGGCGTGCGTTTACTGGAATCGAGCGTAACAATGGAAGACGTGTGATTGAGGTGTCCGCAGAGACGGAAGACTCTGGCGATGTTGGACCGATTATGACGGATTTATCCGCCACAGTGATGCCGCAACTGATGCAGGAGTTTCCTGGGCTTACATGGAAGTTCGAGGGGCGGCAGGCGGATATGGCCGAGAGTATGAGTTCCTTGATCATGGGGCTGCTAATGGCGCTCTTTTGTATTTTCGCGCTGCTGGCCATTCCGTTTAACAATTACTACCAGCCGCTGGTCATTATGTGTTGTATACCATTTGGCTTAGTCGGTGCAGTGTTTGGACATATAATCATGGGCTACAACCTGAGTCTGATGAGCTTGTTTGGTATCGTTGCGCTTTCGGGTGTGGTGGTGAATGATTCGCTCGTGCTCATCGATTTCGCAAATCGCCGCCAACGCGAAGAAGGGAAGTCGCCGAGTGAGGCCGTTCAGTTGGCGGGGGTGGCGCGTTTTCGTGCGATCATTTTGACGACGCTCACCACCTTCGGCGGCCTAGCTCCGATGATTTTAGAAACGTCACGCCAAGCCCGCTTCATGATTCCTATGGCGATCTCGCTCGGCTTCGGTATTTTGTTTGCGACCATCGTGGTGCTGATCTTGGTGCCATGCTTCTATGTGATTTTGGAGGATATTATGGATCTGTTCCGTAGTGAGCCTCGCAAGCGCTTAGCAGATGATTCGGCTCATATCACCGAACTCTGATTCGAAGTCGCCGTGTCTAACGAACATAGAACTCCACTCGCTTACTTAGTAAAGGTCATCACTCCGACCTTGCAGGCTTTGCGTGCCTATTGGCCAGCGATCCTACTGATCCAAGGCATCTCTCTTTGCCTGGTATTAAGCTACTATTGGATTCCATCGACACAGGCAGTCTTCGGTCGTATCGCTGAGCTCAAGGTAGAGCTGGGGATCACCTTTGCGGCTGTGACTACCGCCTTTAGTGGATGCGTGTTTCCTGAACTGTTGAAGCGGAAGTTCCGTCCCAAAGGCAGCCCAGCACCTAGCTTCGGAGAACTCGTCCATCAGTTCATGATGTGGGCGATTGTTGGCATGCTAGTCGATCGCTTTTATACCTTGCAGAGCATGGTGTTTGGTCATGGCAACGACGTCACAACGCTGGTGATCAAGGTGGTGATGGATCAACTTGTATTTACGCCACTCCTCTGTGTGCCTTTTATTACGCTTTGGTTTCTAGTTCGCGAAACGAATTACAGTCCCTCGCGGTTTTGTGCATCCGTGAGCTTGCCTGTGCTTCGAGATCGAGTGCTCCCGATCTGGGCGACCTCTCTTAGCTTTTGGCCAATCATGCTGTTAATCGTCTATTCGCTGCCTGCTGCCTTACAGTTTCCACTCTTTCTGCTCGGCAACTCTGCTTTTAGTATATTGATGATTTTTATCATCCGCCATCAATCAGATCAATCCGCTGCTGGGTAATCTGTGTAACCTTTGACGCCGCCGCTATAGAAGCTGTCACTGTCGATTTCATTGAGCGCAAGGCCTTCTTTGAATTTCCGAACCAGATCGGGGTTCGCTATAAACTGCTGCCCCCAGGCACAAGCGTCGGCGATTCCCTTGTTGATCAGCTCGGCGGCAGCTTCTGGGCTGAGTTGTTGATTGGCGATGAAAGGGCCTTGGAAGATCGCTTTCAGTTTCGTGCCGACCATGCCTTCCGTCTGCTGGCCGCGGGCAAAGATAAAGGCGATACCGCGTGCGCGCATCGCTTCCGATATATAACCAAAAGTGGCTTCAGGGGCGGAGTCACCCATATCGTGTGCATCACAGTCGGGTGCAATGTGTAGACCGACATGGTCAGCGCCCCAAACAGAGATCGCAGCATCGACCACTTCGAGCGTCAGACGTGCGCGGTTTTCGAGTGAGCCACCGTAGCTGTCGTTGCGTTGGTTGGTGGAGTCTTGCAGGAATTGATCGAGCAAATAGCCATTGGCGCCGTGGATTTCCACGCCGTCAAAGCCGGCGGCTTTGGCATTTTCAGCGCCTTTACGGTAGGCTTCAATGATGGCGGGTATTTCGTCGAGCTCCAGTGCGCGTGGCGTGACAAAGGGTTTGATCGGGCGCACGAGGCTCGGGTGGCCTGCAGGTGCAATCGCGCTGGGTGCCACGGGCAGTTTGCCGTCGAGATACATCGGATCAGAAATGCGCCCAACGTGCCAAAGCTGCAAAAGGATACGGCCGCCTTTGGCATGCACCGCTTCGGTTACTAGTTTCCAACCAGCAACTTGCTCGTCCGACCAAATGCCAGGCGTGTCGGGATAGCCGACGCCCATCGGGTCGACCGAAGTCGCTTCGGAAAGTATGAGTCCTGCACTCGCGCGTTGCGCGTAGTATTCAGCCATCAGTGCATTGGGCACGCGGCCTTCACTGGCACGGCAACGCGTGAGCGGTGCCATCACCATACGGTTTGGCAAATCCCATGCACCGATTTGGACGGGAGTGTGAAGGGGCGAAGACGTGGTTGATGATGTTGTCATGTGCAATTGGAGTCTTGGAGGGCGCGTTTTATTTCAAATGAATTTGAAGGGATGTGGCACGAGTTGGTTGCTTCTAGAGCGCTAGATGCTGATGACTATGAGCGTTAATATCCCGATGGTGAGTGCTACGCTCGTGGCTCTGGATAACTTCTCTGAGAGTGGTCCTTTCTTAACGTATCCTGCTAAGAATCCACCGATCAGTGCCGGCAGTGTAAACAGTATCCATCCTCGAATCATTCGCCGACGTTGCCAATCCTCTTGGCGTTGTTTGATTAACTCTGGTAAGTGAGTCGGCAGTGGTTGCGCATTCCGTGCCGTTGAATTGCGAGGGATGGACTCTAAGGTTCGGACTGCTTCTGTTGGGGAGCCATTATCGTTTGGAAATAGCTGTAACAAAGCAGGATCATGAGCGTCAGGTTCTCCTCCGAAGGTTTCGATATGACCATCTAGGAACGCGACATGCCCCAAATAGGGTTTATCAAATGAGCGGAACTGCTGCAGGCCACGTGTCCAGAAGAGCGGAGTTAAGGAGGCTGGTCGATCGAGGTTTGGATAGATGGCAACTGATATACCGATCGGATACTCGAAAATAGTGGGATCGACCTGGATCGTATGGTTTGGAGTGATGCGTGCAAATACTAATGGTGGCTTCGGGCGCTGATCAGAGTCGACTTCAAGGGAATCTAGAACCAAGTCTGTATCCATCGCACCTGCGGCGGCGATAAATGCCAAGAAATCCTCCATCTGTTGGAAGTGTTCAGGATCATATGACTGTGGTCGTGTCGCTGTCTGTTCGGCGAATGCAAAGGCAAGTTGCCTCATGTCTGACCTCTCCTTGGCTGTCACTGCCAGTGAGCGTGTTGTTGCTGTCAGTGAAATGGTAACACAATGTAATAGTAAACAGCAGGTGAGTATGCACTTAAACAACGAGCGATAGGAAACAGGCATAGTGCGATGAAAGCAGAACATCGAGTGGTTGGGAACCTTTAGTTTTATTCCGTAGTCGAGTTTCTTTAGATGCTCGACCGACACGGCCAATGATCTCATTTTTTCTAGGCGGGAGGCCAGCTTAAGCAAGCCACCGACTTATAAATGACTCATTCGAATCTAGAACCAACAAAAACATGCCAACACCCAAAGTAATCGTATTCGATGTGAACGAGACGCTGCTCGATTTAACTCCACTGAAAGTTTCGGTGGGCAAAGCGCTTGGCGGTCGGGAAGACCTGTTGCCGCTGTGGTTTTCGACCATGCTGCATTACTCGTTGGTGGAGACCTTGTCCGGAAGCTATCACGGCTTCGGTGAGATCGGTTCGGCCGCGCTAAGGATGCTGGCTGAGAAGCATGGTATTGAGTTGAGCGGCGAAGGCGCAACGGCATCGATCGTTCCAGCGCTTCAATCGTTGCCGCCGCATGCAGATGTGGTGGCGGGGCTCAAAGCACTGGCAGCGCAAGGGGGTCGATTAGTGACTTTGAGCAATTCGTCGTCGGATGAAACGAGCGCGGCCTTGCGCAACGCAGGTCTGATAGATCTCTTGGAGCAGAGCTACAGCGTCGAGAGCGTTCGAAAATACAAACCACACCCGGATGTTTATAACGGGGTGCTCTCTGATCTCGGGGTGCAGCCGCACGAAGTGCTGATGGTGGCCGCGCATGCTTGGGATCTAATGGGTGCCAAGAACGTCGGCCTGCAGACCGCCTTTGTGAAGCGTCCGGGGGCGATCGGTTATCCGCTCGCACAGCAGCCGGATCATGTCGTTGAGGATCTGTTGCAACTGGCTGAAGTGCTGTCTTGAGTCTTTTTAGTAAGTTGATGCTTCCTTACGCGTTCTCTCTATCACATGACAACAATTTTAAAGGTTTCAGCTGTTCGTAAGTCGTATGGTGCCGTCGAGGTGCTACGCGGAGTCGATTTTGATATTGCTGCAGGGGAGCGTGTTGCACTGATGGGGCCGAGTGGCTGCGGTAAATCCACCTTGCTAAATTGTTTGTGCGGTATCGATCAGGTGGATCAAGGCACTATTCAGTTAGGCGACTTTGTGTATGATCACTCGCAGCGTGGGCAGATGGATCGTATTCGTCGTGAGTGGATCGGCTATGTCTTTCAGTCGTTTCACCTATTGCCGACGCTCTCTGCGCTTGAAAACGTCGAACTGCCGGGCTTGTTAATCGATATGCCAGCGAATTTGCGCAAAGCGCGCGCGCTGGCGTTGTTGCGGTCGGTGGGCTTGGCGGATCGTCGAGGGCATCTGCCGGATGCGCTGAGCGGCGGGGAGCGTCAACGTGTAGCCCTGGCGCGTGCGGTGATGCATCGTCCGCAATTGATTTTAGCAGATGAGCCGACTGGTAGTTTGGACTCGGTGAGTGGGGGTGTGGTGCTGGATTTATTGGAAAGTCTTTCAATTGAGCATGGGATCGCCTTGCTGTTGGTCACGCATGATGCCGATTCAACGCGTATTTGTGATCGTGTGCTGCACATGCGTGATGGCTGTATCGATCCTCAGCTATGATGCAGTTTCGCGAGTTACGTGTTGCATGGCTGCTCTTACTGAAGTCAACGCTGCGGCATTGGCGTATGGCGTGGGGCAATTATCTGGTGCTGCTGGCGATCATCGCCGTCGGCGTCGGTGCGTTTAATGGCATACGGCAAGCAAGCCGTGCGGCGTCGGCTAATTTTGGCTTGTTCAACGAGGCAGTGTCCGGGCGTAGTGATTTCTTGCTCGAACGTGAGCCAGGACAGTTGTCGGATGCGGATCTAAGTGCGCTCGGGGAATTGGCATCCGATCCTGATTGGCATGTAGTGCCTGTGATTGAGGGCGGCCTGACTCAGTTAGATCTGCAGGGCGCTCAGCTGCGGCAGTTGCACATGGTCGGTTTAGATTTGGTGAGCCTAGGTAATTTGCCACGGTTTGTGGAGCAGGGCTTCTCACTCGGGGATTCAGAAGATGAGTGGTATGATTGGTTGGGGCCGTTGGATGCCGTGTGGATTTCGTATACATTGGCGGAGGCCGCTGGGCTGGAGCGCGGAGATCGTATCGAAGTCGTGACCGGTGGGGTGGCTAAAACCTTGCAGATTGCGGATGTGATTGGCGACGCGCAGTCGGGGCTGCCTGACGATTTAATTCTGTGTGACTTGCCTGCAGCACAAGCCATCTTGGGGCGGCCGAATCAGTTGGATCGTATCGAGTTGGTCGTCGCGGATCGTGAGCGGCGTGCCGATCCGAAGTATTTGGCTGTATTGCAAACGCGGATACAGAATCTGCTGCCAGCAGCGTATACGGTTTCGCCAGCGGAAGCTCGTGCGGCGGAGCGTGCGAGTATGACCGAGGCGTTTCGTATGAATCTGATGATTTTGTCGCTGATCGCTATTCTGGTTGGCGTGTATTTGATACTGCAGGCGTTAGATGCGGCAGTGGTGCGGCGACGTAATGAACTGGCGACGCTTCGCAGCTTAGGTGTGTCGGCGCAGAGTCTGTTTGCGATGTGCTTATTCGAGGCCTTGTTGCTCGGCGTGCTGGGCTCATTTGTAGGCGTCGGAGTGGGGTATTTATTAGCGCTGGGCGCGGTGCATTCGTTGGCGGATACGGTGAACGCGATTTATTTTGCGACTTCAGCGGAGCAGATACAGCTGACTGCGTCGGATTGGTGGATCGGTATGGTTCTAGGGACGCTATTTAGCTTGTTGGCAGGCTGGCTGCCCGCGCGCGATGCAATGTTGACGCCCCCGGCTCAAGTCTTGGTGCGCGAAGATTGGTCGCCCGGATTTGTTTGGTTACGTCGTCCGCTCTTAGGCATCGGCTTTTTATTGCTCGGAGCGTTGGCACTGCTGATTCCTCCGCCGGTGATGGCAGGTGGTGCGCAGATGGCGCTGGGTGGCTTCCTAGCGGCAGGCTGTTGGATTTTTGGAGCGGCGCTGTTATCCGGTCAGGCCTTGGTGGTATTGGCGAAGGCACTACGCAATTGCTCGCCGAGTGCGGTATGGCGCCTGGCACTGAGTCGTTTGGCGGATGGATCGAGCCGCCATCGTTTGGCGGTTGCGGGGCTAGTGGTGGCCGTCGCGATGGTGACAGGCATCTTTCAAATGGTCGGCAGTTTTCGAAGCACGATCGAGGAGTGGTTTGATGTGCGCTTTCAGGCAGGATTGTATATCTCTGAGCAGGGCAGTAGTGGGCATCGCGCGAATGGAATACGAGTCGAGGTGATGCAATCACTCCAGGCGCTCCCCGAATTGGCCTATCTGGATGCGCTGTATACCACGCAGGTGGATGCGCCCGTGGGGGTGACGGTTTTGGCGGGTGTTGATTTTGACGTGTGGGTAACGCAGGATTTGAAGCAAATATGGATTCAAGCGCCGGGAGAGTGGCAGGCACCCGCGGGAGCGGAGCCAGCATATGTGAGCGAGGCCTTTGCGCGGCGCTTTGATGTGATGCAAGGCGGTGTCGTGGAGTTGCAGACGCCGATGGGCTCGCTTGTGGTGTCGCCGATTGCGATCTTTGCTGATTACGGAAATGAGTTTGGTTCGGCCGTGGTAGATGTGCCAGTGTGGCGTGAGTGGACCGGCTTAGAGCGTCCGTTGAATGTCAGCCTCTACTTGAACGCAGGAGAAGACTTGAATGCGGTGCGTGATCGCTTGCGCATCGAATACCCTGGTTTGAAGGTCAACAATGCACAGGAGTTGCGCCGCTTGGCTTTAGGGATCTTTGATCAAACTTTTCGTGTGACGGGGGCCTTGAACCTCATCGGGATCGTGGTGGCGATGGTCGGGTTGTTACTTGGACTGATCGCCATTTTTGAGGAATCGACTCGCACCTGGCAGACCTTGAATCATTTGGGCTTCGGGCGTCGGCGTTTATTGCTGACGGCTGGCTTAGAGGGCGCAGGGATTGCATTGGCCGCTTGGATCAGTGGCACTGTGGTGGGGTTGGCGCTGGGCTGGTTGTTAATCGCGGTGATCAATGTGCAGTCGTTTGGTTGGACCTTGTTGTGGCGTATTCCTTATGGATCGCTGCTCTTGTTTGGAGCATTGCTAATCGTTGCTGGTTACGTGTGCGGCCTGTGTGCCGGAATGATGTGGAATCGTCGGAATTCTAGGAAATGAAGCATTGGATATACATAGTTGTTTTCGCGTGGATGGTTACCTCGGTATCGGGAGAGTGGATACAGCCGCCTTTGCAAACCGAGTCAGGCAAGCCGGTGCCGCAGCCAGATGTGGTGCCGCAGTTACCGGGCGCGCATGGGGCACACCCTGACTACGGGATTGAGTGGTGGTATTGGGTGGGGCATTTGCAGGCGGTCGAGACGGGCGAGCGCTTTGGCTTTCAGTCCACGGTGTTTCGACTGGCGGGCGAGGGCGAGCCATTGGCATCCGAGAGCTTTGGTAATCAGCAGCTTTATATGAGCCATGCCGCGTTGAGCGATTTGGAGCAGCAGCGCTATCATCATCTAGAACGTGTCTATCGTGAAGGCTGGCAAGCGAGTGCTGCTCTCGATCAATTGGGTCTACGAGTGGGGCCGATTGAGGCTCAGGCGCTTGACGACGGCAGCGGGATGCAAATGTCCGTGCGCTATGCGGATGGGGTGCGTCTCGATTTGATACTACGCCCAACGAAACCGCTAGTGCGTTTTGGCGAGCGGGGTGTTTCCCGTAAAGGCAGCGATCCCGCTGCGGTGAGTTGGTATTGGACCTATACACGGATTGAAGTGACGGGCACCTTGCAGCGAGCAGGGGAGTCGATTGCACTCGAAGGTGTGGCGTGGATGGATCACGAGATCTCGTCCAGTCAACTCGGCAGCGAACTGGTGGGTTGGGATTGGACTGCCATTCAACTCGACGATGGCACCGAAGTGAAAGCCTACCGCTTACGTGGCCCGAATGAACAAAGTGACCCGTGGTCCGCGGTGTATTGGATCGATGCGGATGCCCAGGTGACTTCGGTCTATGCCAAAGATTTTACCTGGGAAGCGCTCGATCGTTGGCGGAGTCCCGAGACGGGCGTCGTTTATCCGACCCGCGTTCGCATTCGAGCAAAGCATCCCGCGACGGGCACGGAATGCGTCTATGAGCTCCGACCCTTACTGGCGAAGCAGGAGTTCATCGGCAACGATGCCGATAATGCCTACTGGGAAGGGGCATGTGAGGTGTTCAATGCGGCCGGTGAACGGATCGGCGTCGCATACCTGGAACTCGCAGGCTACAGCGGTGGTTTGAGTGGGAAATTGAATTAGGCCGCGACTGCCTCATGGCAGTCGCCATTCGTGCGGTGCTGATCGGTGGACGGACTGGGGGCACTTGAGGTCTTATAACGATACATTCTGCGTTTCGTTTTTCTTTTCGATTCTGATCTTAGGCGATCAGTTGACTCGTTTTCTACTTACTTAAATCGCGCAATGCAAAGGTAATGACATGACCCCATTTCTGGTTTTAACGATACATTCTGCGTTTCGTTTTTCTTTTCGATTCTGATCTTAGGCGATCAGTTGACTCGTTTTCTACTTACTTAAATCGCGCAATGCAAAGGTAATGACATGACCCCATTTCTGGTTTTCTACTTACTTAAATCGCGCAATGCAAAGGTAATGACATGACCCCATTTCTGGTTTCATAGCGAACGTGGAGAGGACTAATAGATGAGCGCAGCGAAATCTATTGAGTCACTCGACTGGTTGTCGTGTGTTTTTCTTGTTAGTTCAGTGGTCAATGACTGCTTCATTATTGTTTATTTCTATCAAGGAAATCTCGGTTAGCACTAGAAATCTGAAAGCCTTCTCCAACTCGACAGATGAATTCTTCTTTCAGTAACACATCTAAGATATCTCTGATTTCATCTTTCTGCGCAGTTTTGTTCTGCCAGTCTAAAAAGGAAAATATCTGGTCATAAGATATCGCCCCCGGAGCGTAGTAACGGAAGGCATCTCTAATCGATTCTTTCATTTTTCATTCTCCGACAACGTCGAGGTCTCACGCGGAGGGGGCGCAGCCCCCGGAGTTGTGAGCACCGTCTTGATATGCTTTTAGTGCATTGTCCCAGTAACCCGATCTAAACACGTTGAATGCTCTCTGGGAATCGTCTCCGTCATGATACCCGCATGTGTTGACGCCGATATTCGGATACACGAGGAAACCATGTATTTCTATTTGTTTATTGTCGTATTCTTTAATTATGACGTTGGGATCTGAAGAGAGCAAATCCTGTTCTTTGAAGGTTACTTTCGTTTCTGGAAAAAAGCAGATTTCAGCGACCTTTCTGTTTTCGTCGTAGTTAATTCCTAGCTCGGAATAATCCTCTCGAAGCCCGCTGTTTCGTTCATTTGCGCGTGTGGGGTTCTCGTTCAGTGCTGCGTGCACTTCTTTTGGTGACATGCCAAACTTGATAGGTCCTGCTCCAATGTGCGGGGTAAATTCGTAATTCATTTTCTGCATATCGTCAAGATGTGGCACGGAGTGAGTGAGGGACGAGCGAACGGAGTTGTCCACGATCGCCTGGTTCTACCCTTTGGTTATTACACACTCATAGTGTTGATGAAGCATTCTCCTATTTTTATCGCTGGTAGTATGATTATTAGTATTAAGGGGAGCAGCCATTTTAGTTCTCTGTTTTTGATATATTTATAGGTTAGGAATATGTTGGCTGGCCAGTAGGCTATAAGCATGGATAGACCTATTATTTTATTAATTCCTAGTGCGGAAAAACAAGAGGCGAATGAACCCGGGAGATAGAAAAATCCAAAAAGATAAGCTGTTGCTGCAGAATAGTATTCATGGTGAGGATGTCCCATCGTGATCACATAACTTAGTAAGACTGACAGTCCATATAGGCAAAATACAACAGCATACGGGTTCAGCTTCTGAAGTAGGTGGTCTCCTTTCATTTATCTGTAGAACGGTGAGAGGACTAATAGATGAGCGCCAGCGAAATCTATTGAGTCGCTCGACTGGATAGATGATTGGTTAGTTAGAGTTAGCTAGCAAGTCAGTAAAGTCTTCGGTGTATATGATAGAGCCACCGTGCGACGACTCCATTCGGAAATGTGCTTTCGAGAAAACGTAACGACTTCCAATGTCTGAGTAGAATAAATCGTGCCATCCTTCGTCTTTTGTTTTTATAGATCTGATGGAAATTTCTACCCTATATAGAGTCTCTGGCTGAACAAAACGAACCTCAATTATCCTTGTATATATTTTCTCGCCGCCTGCATCGGATAGTTTCATTCCGGTGCCTCCTATCGATAAAGACGTAACAACAAATTCACCTTGTCCATAGGATCCTGAAATTGTTGGACGTGGTGCTTCTTCAATTTCTTTCTGCTTATCGCACCCTGGGAAAACAGTCAGAGATGCTAGGAGAATCAGCCAGCTTAGGTGTCGTTTAATTTCCATCTATCGAACGTCAAAGGTAGGCATGGAGTGAGGCACGAACGGAATTGTCCTATCCTGCCTTGTTAGGCGTGGTTGTTTTTGTGAACTGTGTATCGATTTGCTCCATCAGATTTTTCAAAGTTTTTCTTACAAGTATGACACTCATATTTGATCCATTTATCTGTATCCCTCGATGTATTTAAGAGTCTTCTATTCGCGCCGTCCTTGTCTCTGCATATTGGACAAAATGGATCTAAGTCTCCTTTTCTCCAGTATAAATTCTCCCTAAACTCTAAACATGAAGACTTCTCTTTTATTAACTTTGCGACATACAGCACACTCAGGCAAGTGGAGAGCAAGATTGTCAGCAATAGTCCCCATGTCTCTGCTATACTTTTTTCACTTTGGAGGAACGCCACCATCCAGTTTAGTGATGGGATGGCAATAAATGTCCACACTCCTACCGCCAACCATGTTGTCCAGTGCTCTTTTATGGATTTCAGTAGAGGTTGCATTTTTTCTATTTCATTCGCCTAACGTCGAGCATGAGCGATGGCGCGATAGCGACATTGCTCACTGCGATTGGTTCGGCTGGTTGGATTTGTGTATTGGCTCAAATATTTTCGAAATCTTCATCTCTCCAGTGTTAGGGGCTCTATGCGCTACCGTGAGCTCAATTCCATTTTTCTCCTCTGACCATCTCGCTAAAATGCTCTGATGTTTGTCGGTCAGCTTCAATTCTTCCGTTTTCTTCAGCGATAGGATTTGGAGGTAGTCTGAAATCCCTCTGAAGTCTCCGTCTACTTTGATTCTGTATTTGATTCCCTCTGCTTGAAATTGAACCTGCCACGTCTCAGACGAAGCGTTCACTTCTCGAAATAGATGTTCCGCCGATAGAACGAATGGTAAAAGTAAAGCCAGTATGTAAATTAGTTTCATTCTTTTGCCGAACAAGTTATTATGTCATTCTACATATTATTCCAGTTAGGCGCATGTCAAACGTATTTTAGCTAAAGAAAATGAAATTAATACAGAGATATTGTTCTAGATGGGGTAATATGTCATTCTCTATACTATGATTAAGTTCCCGCTGGAGACCTTTAATTTGTATCAGGCTCGTTTGACTGTCTTGGGTGTTTCGAGTCCAGAGCGGCCGCATTATGTGAAGTGGGTTCGGTATTTCTTGGACTTTGAGGCTAAGTATGGCACCTCAAGCCCACGCCTGTAGAGGATGGAAATGTGGTCAAAGGATGGAAATGTGGTCATGTCGTTATGTTTGCGATTGATATGATCCAGGCGCTGAAAATGTGGAAAAGTGAATACGGAGCGTTCAGAGATCAACCACTTCGAAGTTACCAGAGTCGAGGTCATCTCTTAGACTATTTAGATGCTTATCAAGCTGTGTTTTGAATGCTTTGCTCTGAATCGTCATATTTGCCCCGACTGCATCCTTCTTATTTCGATAAAAAAGTAGAAACAAATCGCCCTCGTCAGATCGACTCTCGCAGACCGAATGATCACTTCGCGATCTGGCTCTGGAATCTCCGTGCCGAATTCCCTCTGACGAATGGAATCTCCAATGATGAGTGACATTAGACCTTGGCCTTGCGCCAGCCGCTCGCGACTGAATCCATCTTCTTTTGCGTGCTCGCGTCCACGCTGATTGCTTCAACAGCAACGTCATTCGGCGCCTCGAGGGAAAAAGGGATGCTTCTCGTCTGAACGATCTTGTTCAAGTAAAGACGAATTGCCGTTGGCATATCCAAGCCAATCTCATTGAGAACGGCATCGGCATTCGAACGTAAATCATCAGAAATTCTTACTTGTAGTGTTTTCATTGCATATTATAATGAATATGTAATGAACTTGCAGGCATTTAGGAGAAACGTCAAGAGGGACAATGTCGATTTATGAAGTGAAGAACTCGGATGGGTTGATATCTTGCTCCGAAAAAGCTGCGCCCTGACAGGTTCGGGGGCCGCTACACTTGGGGGTAGTGACTTGGGTGCTGTGGACGGACAGGACGAAGCTCTGCCGTAGATGGCGCAGCAATGTCTGTATCACTTTTATAGCTCTGAGCGTTTGCTCTGCTCTTGTTCGCAGTTTTTCACCTCCGTGTCTTCGTGACCTTCGTGGTGAATCCTTCTTTCGTCTTGTGAGTCGGGCTGACGCGTCGCATCGGAGACAGTCTCACAAATAGAGATAAAAGGATTTCGACGTCATAATCGTAATCTTACTCATAATCTTAATCCTGTATTTTTGAGACCGTCGAATCGCAACACCCCTACAATTGAATGGCTTCGCTCTGCTCCTCAATCCGTTCACGCTCTCACTTTTTCCTCTTTGACCCACGATTCATGCCGAAGGTGCGTGAGCCATCGTTGATCGGCTCGAAATGAATCGTATAGGATTGCGTTAACGCAAGACAGAGCGAATCGGTGCAGGCGAAGTAATCTAACTTCAGTTGAATGCTGTCGATGGGCTTGTCGGCTTTCACTGATACCCAAAATTGGCGCGGCTGTGTATCCGTGTCGCCAGGGCCTTTGACGGCTTGATCCTTGGCAGGCGTTGCTTCGACCCCGTTGGGTAGCGTCAGTGTGTATTGCATCGGCTCAGTCAGATTATTCCAGTGTGCCTCGTGGATGGGGTCTGGGTAGAAGCCTAGAAATAGACGGCCAGTGCCCGTCTCTAGTAACTCTTTCTCCGCTTCGACCCGTAGCTTTACGTAGTAGGTCTCTTCTGGTTTTTCTGGGGTGATCTTAAGGATCGTTAAGCCATCAGGGCGTTTCACCTGTAGGTCGTTATCTTCATTCACGATTCGACTGGGGCGCGAGATACGTGGCAAGTTTAGGTCGTCTGCGGATGTGACCTGTTTGATCGCTCCGACATGTTTGACGAGTGCGCTACGTAGGCTCTCCGCTTTTAATCGACTGGAGGCATAGACGACTTCGCCGTCGGGTGAAATGAGGTAGACCGAATTGGCTCCGATACCAAGTGCTTCGCGCATCTCATTGTCCATTGTGTCGACGATCCAAGGCACTGTGGTTTCGAGCTTTTGCTTGGCAGCTTCCATCTGCAAGAGTCGCTCTGGCATATTTTGAGGTTGTAAGTATCCGCTATGCTCGGGGTGGCGTAGTGATTTATAGACAAAGAAAAATTGCACGCCTTTGGGGGTGTAATCGGCCGCTGCTGCTTCCACTTCACGGTAGGCTTTGTGGAATTCGGGGCAGGTGAGGCAGCCTGCTGAAAGAACCGTGTATTTCCCTTGAGTGAGTTCTCGAAGCTTGATGGGGGAACCGTCGGGCAAGACTGCATTCAAATCCGGTAATGTGCCGCGGTAGACGTTGTTACTTGGTTGCGCCTGACTATTAAGGCAGGTCAGTGCCAGCAGGGAAAACAGAGCAACGAAATAAGAAAAGTAAGTGGTCATGGGGAAACGTTTGAATTATAGACCATCAGTGGCCTGTTGCTCCTATCGTGTCCGTTTCTTTAAAGTTTCAGCGTCGATCGTGACTGTGCTGTTTCTGTGCAATCCAGGAGTGACGACTATACTCACGCGCATCATAATTAGTGAAAATGACACTGACTGATGCTCTGCCATTTAGTCCGCTTAACGACGCTTAACCACTCTGATGTGTCCTTAACCAGACTAATTTTCTGTTTTTTGAACTCAGTGTGATTGTTAAGCGTCGTTAAGCGGACCCGCGCAGCGGCTCTGGTGCAGTTGTCGGGTATGATCGCTATATTATCCTAAAAAGATGAGTTGAACCGTTAATAAACGTGAATGCATGTTAATCTGAGACCTTAAATACATACTGTTTAAATACTTGCGTGACGTCTCTAACTAGGCATCGCCCATTCGCCATTTTTACAGTGGGTCGGATTGACGTTAATAAATGTCCATTAACGGTTTAAGAATCAGAGCTCATGCCAGCTGCCGAATCTAGGATTATAAGTTAAACCTGCGTCTCCAATACGCTTGTATTTTGGCATATCCCATCAACGGTTTTGTTTCGCATTCAAAATCACAAATAATGATGAGCGCCAGTATAGTAGCCTGTAACATTCAAGACTTCGCAAATCCTATGGTTTGGCTACTAACATCGAACTTTGAAATTTTAACATCGAACGTCCTATGCACATTGGAATGAAACGCGGATTTCTATTCAAAATTGGACGTTTCACGTTCGATGTTCGACGTTCATGCCGACCAAAATCCAAAATACTTCAGCTATTCGAAGTCTTTCGAGAAACAGATAAATACGACATGGCGCGAGAGTTAAGGCACTAGTGTTTGTATCGTATGGAGTGATATGCTTCTTTGTTGGGATGTTGAAGTTTTTCCCATTCGCGATCGTTGGTTTCGTGTGCTTCATGCTTGGTTTTGGACTGCGTGGTTTCTTTAGTTCACCAGCTGAGACCGTGGTGCGTGTGCCAGGGGCCAGAGAGCAGGCAGCTATGTCTGTTGATGTGATTGAGCCTCTGGTGGAGCTCGAAGAAGTGGAGCTTGAAATCGTCGAGCCCGCGACATTGGAAATCGAGGCGGCCTCAGGGGCTCAACTGATGAAACCTTCAGAAGCGATTTTTAATTGTCAACAGATCCAGCAGCGGGGCCGCTTTACCGAGGAGCTGCAAAACATGGTTTTGGCATGGATTGAGGATGATTCGAGTTTGTCGGATTCTGAAAAGGAGCAGTTGTTTAACGTAGTTCAGATCAGTGCTTTGCAAGGGGGGAGCATCCCACAGGAGGTGTCGCTGAGTCAGGTGATCGGGCAACTGTCTAATCCAGAGATTCGCAACGCATGGAAAGCGTCGAACACGGATAGCCCGATGCGGGCAGCGATCTTTTCGGAGCTGGCCGCGGCAGAGCTCGCTGAGCATTCGCCTGATGATTTATTGTTAGCAACTGCGGGGTGGACGCCTTGGGAGCGGGCGCAATATAGCGATACGTTACTGACGACGATGGCGCAGAGTGATTTGAATGCTGCCGTTGAGTGGGGGATGGCGAACCCGGAGTCTTTTGGCGCGGGTGCCATTCGTGAGTTGTTCACTCAATATTCACGCTCAGATGCCAGGGGTCTAGAGCAAGCCCTTTCAGACATCCAAGACCCGAAGCTTCGTGCGGGGGCAATTGAGGCACTTGCCGCTCGGCGTGTCATGAATACGGAGGTGGCTTTAGAGTGGGCGGATTCGTTGGCGACTCCTGAAGAGCAGGCTTTGGCACACGATGTGATTTATGAGATGACGCCGCGTGGTATCGGTGTCTCCATTACTAGTCGGGATGGGTTCCCTGAAGTCGCGAATGTCGTTCGCTCTAGTAATGGCCTGAGGCGAGGGGATCGGATTGTTGGTGTGATTGAAAACGGTGGAGAGCCGATTGATACCTTTGGGCGCAGTTTGGAAGACGTGGTGGAGTATATCAGAGGTGAGCCCGGCACGGAGGTGACCGTGCAAGTGCTACGTGGCAATAAGAGCACGGACGTCACGCAGGTCGAAACGGTGATCACACGCGAGCAATTGTATTTCGACTGAGGTCCACGGCTGCTGCGAATTGAGAATCGTGCGCCTTGACGGGCTCTAATTTTTGTAGGGGTGCTGCTTGCGGCACTCGCGAGCGGTTGGGGCGTTGCGGAACCTCGTGCGCGTGTGGCCTTTGCGCGGTCTTCGCCAATTCGACAAGCTCATGGTCTGGGACAAACAAAGCCCCTACGGTCGAGGCGCTAAATATATGGAATGCACTTTTGACGAATCACGATGTGGCCCACTTATTTTAACTCAAACTGCACGCTGGCGGATTGATTTTCAGGATCAAAGGTTTGGCTAGATAAACGCTCATCTTCAATCTCGCTGGTGGTGCTTAGGTAGCTTTCTACCGCAGCGACGCGGGCTTGCGCGAGTTGTTTGCGGGCGCTGGACGGGACTTCGGTGTCGGCTAGTAGGCTAATTTCCATTTGTGTGAGGCTGGGTTCAGCAGTCTCGTGGGCTGATGTAGTCCCGCTGGCTTTTTGTTTTGCTTTGTAAGCTTTTGCGACGTGCTTCTGATAAGTCGCGTCGTCCGTGTCCTTAGAGTCGGCGAGTAGCTTAGCGCGTAACGCTTCTTTGGCCAGTTCAGTGTCGTCTTCGTTTGAGAGCGTGGGCGTTAGACTGAGCGAAATTTGGGGACGTGCTTTGAGTGCCTTGGCGATTGCATTGAGGCGCTCGATGGAGTCGGCGTTGAGTTGACTACTGTTGGGTTCAAAGAGGACTTGCGAGAGATCAGCTTCAGAGCCGACTAAGTTGGAGAGTAGTTTGAAGGGTGCCGCGGCGACGTTGGTAACGAGACCCACCACTGCGGTGCGCACGATTTGCCACACGCTGGCCTTGGGGTCGCTAAGGTCACCCGATAGTGGAAGTGAGAGATCCATCTCGCCATTGACGCCTTTCAGCAGGGTGATCGCCAGATCGAGTGGTAAGGTTACCGCGGTGTCGCTGTCGACTTTGTCGCCAAAGCTCATTTGATCGATCAGGATTTTGTTACTGGCTTTGAGTTTGCTGTCTTTGATGGTCCAGTGGGCATCGAGAGCGAAGACGCCGTTGTCGATTTTTCGGCCGACGGATTTGCCCGAATAGGATGAGAATGTAGGCAATGTCAGCCCGGTCATATTAATTTTTAGAGTGGAGTCCTGTTTCGGATTAGCGGGGTAGAGCTGCCCTTTTACAGTGAGATGGCTCTGGTTTACCAAAGCTGTTAAGTCGAGTGCTGTGGGTTGCGGGGAATTGAAGCTGAGGTGGCCTAATTTCAGTTCGGTTTGCTCGATCTTGAATTCACCTGCGGGTTGCACGCTTTCGTCGATCAAGGTGAATGAGCCAGACTGGATGTTGATATTGTTAATCAGTAGATCCAGAGGAGCCGACTCTGAGGTCGATGCGCTTTCGGTTGATTCTGTGCTTTGCGGTTCGGCACCAGAGGATGTCGCTGGTAGGCGTAGCTGACTCTTCGGCGCATTTAGAGTGATCTGCTCGATTTTTACGGCGATGGGATTCGTCATCACGTCGATGCCTGTGATGTCGAGTGCTTGCCAACCCGCTTGGAGGTCGTTGGGCGTTTCTGTCGCCATGTCAAAGTCGGTGACGTTAACGGCACCTGTGACTTGTAGTCGGTCGTCAGGTTGGCTTTGTAATTTACCGTCAAAGTCGACTGTGCCGCTCTTGAGTGTGAGTTGCCCAAATTCCTGTGCGTAGTTGGCGAGCAGGGTGAGCGGGAAGGTGGAAACTTCTAGATCGAGGTCGATTTGAGCGCCTTCGGGGATGACGGATCCTTCGATATGAGCGCTTCCCGTTTCACCAAATCCATAATCGGCTGACACGGTGAAGGGGGAAGATAGGTCAGAGGACGCGCCTTTGATCTCGGCGCGTGGAATGTCGATGGTGACGTTGGCTTCGCCAGAGGTGAGCGCGTCGGCCCATGCGATTTGGTAGTCGAGGATTTCGATGCTGTCGAAGTGGTAGGTCAGTGCGGTTGCTTCGTCTGTAGGCTCGCTCGTCGTCGGAGCTGGTGCTTCGTCTGCGACTGGTGCTTCGGCGCTGCCAACGAGACGGAGTAGGTTGATTGATCCATCGGCGCTGCGAGCGATACGTGTTTCGCCGTCTTGTAGGGTGACTTTGTCGACTTGTAGGTCGAGTTGCGGGAATTTGAACTGTATGCCGTCGAGCCGAGCGGTGTTCAGTGAGATCACTCGATCTTCACCGGTGAGTGGACGACAGAGGATGTCGGTGAGTTCGAGTCGGCCAGCAGAGAGGACGAGCAAATGATCGAGGTCAGAGAGGTCGATTCGGTAATCGAAGCGCATGCCGAAGACGGCACTGGCTAGTTCGAACTGTGTGTATTGCTTGTAGTAAGGGGAGAGGCGGCTGATGTCGAATCCTGACAGTTCGATCAAGCCGCTTAAGGTCATGGGGTTTTCGGTCAAGGTGGCTTCAAATTGCAGTGCGGTGCCTTGCTCTGTTTCTGCTGAGAAGCGGATGACGTCCTCATTTTCAACTGCGGTGGTGAACTCGTGGAGCGTTAAGTTGATCGGTGTGATCACCTGTGAGTAGACTTCGGCGTTGGACTCATCGCGAAAGTCGATGCTGCCATGCTGGATTTGAAAGAGGTCAATTTGGATCTTAGGGAGCTCAAGGGTATTGATGTCGGCCAGCGCCTCGCGCCAATCACCTGCGGGCTCTTCTTCGATGGTCGGAGTTTCTTCTGGCTCCGATTGAGTGCGCACATATCCGATGTCTGGAGTGTCGATGACAATCGCATCAAAGACTGGGTGGAATTTATAAACCGTAGCGGCGCTGACATCGACGCTAGCACTTGCGAGTTGCAGTGACCATTGCTCGGCAGGGTCATTCAAGGTGAGCCCTTCGATGGCGAGTTTCCAAGTGAAAGGGTTGGCTGTCACCTTCTGGATCGCTGCTGATTCACCAAATTGCTTTTGTAAGGCGCGTTGACCGAAGAACTTGATCGCAAACGGCAGAATTAGAAATCCAGTGAGAACATAGAGGATGAAGAGGATGCCGGAAATTTTCAGTGCTTTGCGCATAGTGTCGATGAGTCGAAGATTGATTCTAGAACTCATTATATAAGCACAATATGCGCCGAAATGCGATAAGGAGGTGCATGGAAAATGAAATGTTTCTTAGATGAACCTAGATTCAGGAGTTAGAAGTTAGGAGTCAGGAGTTAGTCTTTGATTATGAGTCCTTTGTAGATTCTCCTATAGCCGCTTGCCGAGCGCAGCGACACTTTATTATGCCCTTGGGTGCAACCGACTTGTCCGCCGTAGCTTGTCAAGCGAAGGTGGAAGGGCGAAGCCATTTAGCGAGCGTCTAAGACGCCATAAAACACTGATGCTCAGCTTCTAACTCCTCCCTCCTGACTTGCTTCGCCATCTACGGAAGACCTCCGTCTAACTACTCTTTTAAGAATGAAACAGCGGCCTCCAAATTGGCACAGCCCTAGGCGGTTGTAGGAATCGGGTGTTTGATGAGTTCCATGCTGCCTGAGGGGGCTTGTTTGATCTTAATCCAACAGAGCCAATCCTTGTCATTGCGGTCGGGGTAGTCCTCGCGGTAGTGGCTGCCGCGTGATTCTTTGCGCATCAACGAAGTGCGTAGTTTCATTGATACGGATTACGTCGGTCGGGCACGCCAATGCGCAGGAGCCGCAGCCGATACATCCGTCGATTCGTTCAATTCCCATAATGATCTCCTCCCTCATAAAAAGAGCCCGCCCACGGTGAGTAAATACCTCTAAATTCTCATCCATGGGCGGGCTTGCTTCTCTGCCTATCTATCTGTCTTTTTTGCCACGTGGTGGCGGTCCCGAAGGAGCTTCGTCTTCGGTGATATAACCGTCTCCATCCGAGTCGCATTTAGTGAAGTGCTCATCGGGTCCGTCAAATTCGTCTTGTGAGACTTTGCCGTCACCATCAGCGTCCAGTCGTTCGATGAATTCTTCTGGGCTAGGTGGTTTACGGTCGCCTCTGCCTCGCTCGTCATTATCTGTTGCAGCGAATGCTGTGATTGCGCTGAGAAAGAGTAGTGTGGTGATTTTTAGTTTCATGAGTGTGTCCTTTTTTTGGGGTTATCGTTGATTGGTTTTCCTTTAGACGAGAACCATTACAACAGGTGAAAATGACAGGAAACGTCGTTGGAAAATGACTGAATTGTAATAATTAATAAATCGCAGCTCGTGGGGTGGATCTGGTAACTATAGAGCATGAAAATACTGGTAGTAGAAGATGATCGTAAAATTGCCTCCTTTATTAAGAAAGGACTGAAGGAGAGCGGTTACGTGGTCGATGTCTGCAATGAGGGGGATGCGGGCTACGATCTCGCTTCGACTGAAAGCTACGATGTCGTGCTGCTCGATATTATGCTACCAGGGCGCGACGGGTTGAGTATCTTACGGGGACTACGTGAGCAGAAGAATACGGTGCCAGTCATTTTGCTTACTGCACGGAGTGGGCTCGATGAACGTGTTGAGGGTTTAAACCTTGGGGCGGATGACTATCTAGCCAAACCGTTTTTTATGGAGGAATTGATTGCGCGTATTATCGCTGTCAGTCGCCGCGCCAGTGGTGAGCAGCTAAGCATGGTGAAACACGGAGATCTAACGTTGAACTTGATTACTAGGGAAGTGCTGCGCGGAGAACAGATCCTAGAGTTGACGAGCCGAGAGTTTAACTTGCTCGAGCTATTGATGCGATCGCCAGGTCGAGTGTATTCGCGGACGCAACTCTTGGAGCATGTCTGGGGATATGATTTTGACCCTCAGACCAACGTCGTCGATGTGTATATTCGCCGGGTTCGAGGGAAAATCGACGGAGGCGAGGGTGGCTCATTGATTGAGGCCGTGCGTGGGGTCGGCTATCGTCTAAAACAGATACCGTGAAACTATCATTTAAATCTAAAATTGCACTTATTTCGCTGCTTATTACCGGCACATTGTTGTCGGCTTTTGGCTTACTGTTTTTTGCATACGCATATAATGCAGGCCTTGATCGTATGGATTCCGAGGTTCGCACACTTGCTGAATCGTCATTGCGTGGGGGGACGCCTCCAGATTATTGGGAGAATTTCGATAAGTCCCTGAACTTTATTTACGGCGAGCAGGCATCCTCTCGTATTACAGTAGCGGTGTCTGATCCGAATCAAGGTGTCTCTTTCAGTTCTGAAAATGCACCACCTGAGCTCGTAGCGCTGCTATCTAAAATTGAGGTCATACCAGTGGAGAGGAATGATCCTTTCGAACGAGATCTCTTTCGTGATCGGTCTGATACGCGCGGAGATGACGAACTCTATAACCCTGGACGTGGTCGGGGCGGGCGCCCACCGCCAAGGCATGTGATGCCTGTGGAGATCGAAGAGCTCGAATTTCAGATATTGGAAACGGCGAGTGGGGATTGGCGTGTTGGCACTTTTCGTGTGCCTGGGATGACCGTGCTGATGGCGATGGACATGGAGGTGTTTTATCAGGACATCCATCAGTTTCAAAGCACGTTTATGATCGCTATGCCAATGGGATTGATCGTATTGGCCTTGTCTGGATGGTATCTTGCGGCACGCGCTATGCGGCCAGTTTCGATGATTGCCGATACGGCGGAGGGAATCACCGCGAAGGGGTTGAGCCAGAGAATTCCTGTCGTTGCGAAGGATGCCGAGATCGAGCGGCTTGTTGTTGTATTCAACGGTATGCTTGAACGGTTGGAGAAAAGCTACCAGCAGGCGATTAACTTTAGTGCAAATGCCGCGCATGAACTACAGACGCCATTGACGATTTTGCAGGGGGAGCTTGATAACGCGATACAAGCATCTGAAGACGAGTCTGAAGAGCAGCAGCGCTATAGCATGCTCTTGGGGGAGCTTAGTAACCTGAAATCAGTTGCTCAGAAATTACTCATCTTAGCGCATGCCGATGAAGGGCGGCTTAAGCTCAATAAGCAGACCGTTGACCTGAGTGAATTGATTCGTTCGGCAGGTGAAGATTTCGAAATAATGGGTCCGGGGTTGGGGGTTGAAATGTGTGTTCCAGATGGGATAGATGCGTCTGTTGATGTCGCCTTACTCAATCAAGCGGTTCGCAATATGACATCGAATGCCGCGAAGTATTCATCGGACGATGGGCATGTGCGTTTCAGGTTAGAACCGCGTGGCGAGATGATTGCTTTTACGCTCAGTAACACATCGCCAGTCATACCTGAAGACGATGCCGCCTTGCTCTTCAATCGCTTTCACCGCGTTGATAAATCGCGCACGAGGGCAGGCTCTGGATTGGGTTTGAGCCTCGCTCGCGAAATCGCCCGAGCTCATGGCGGGGATCTCGCATTGGCTGATTATCAGGATGGTATGGTTTCGTTTACACTGACTCTGCCAGCGACAAGCGATTTCTTGTAGGGGCTTTGCTTCGCGAAGACCGCGCACCTGCAAGTGGCTTTCTTTGTTATTACGATCTAGATCTCTGGATGGGAAATGAATTTTCTCGCTAAGTCTCGCGAAGGTGATCTCGAAACGCCAACGGCGGTAATACAAGTGCTGATTGCCTTGTGCGAATTGACAACAATCACTGAGAGATTATTAAAAACGATAGCAGGCACATCTGATTTGTAAAATAGCGTGCTTCGATTTAGTCATTATGAAAATTGGAATCATCGGAGTGGGGGCACTCGGCGGCTATTACGGTGCGAAGTTGGCATTGGCTGGAAATACCGTGCATTTGATTGCCCGTGGAGCGACACTGGAGGCGATCCAGGAACGTGGACTCACGGTGCAGCGCGATGATTCAACGCTATCTGTGACGGAGATACATGCGACCGACGATGCGTCCACGGTCGGTGTCGTGGATCTAGTGATTGTCGCCACCAAGAGTTATCATCTCGACTCGCTTGGCTCGACTTTGCGTGCGCTCAAAGGCCCCGAGACGATTGTGCTGCCTCTGCAAAATGGCATTGATAGTGCTGAGCGCTTGAGTGCCTTAACAGAGGCGAAGGGGATACTCGGCGGTTTAACCTATTTACCCGCGACTGTGAGTGCGCCCGGAGTCGTGCGCCAGCAAGGGGAGGAAAAGCCGATCCTGCTGGGAGCGCTCAATGCGAACGATACAGACGCGGCGGCTACGGCCTATGCCGTGCTGCATGCGGCAGGCATTGCTGTTGAGCATCATACCGATATACGCGTCGCTTTGTGGATGAAGTTTATACTGACGATCGGCACGATGGGCGTGCAATCCGTAGCGGGGCAAGGCTTTGGCGAGACGCGTGAGGATCCCGACACGCGTGCCCTGTATTTTGAGTGCATGGGCGAAGTCGCAGTGCTGGCCAAGGATTCTGGTATCACGTTGCCTGCCGATACGCAGGCTCAGTTAATGGCTAAGATTGACTCATATCCCGCCGTAGCAAAGGCCTCAATGCTACAGGACTTAGAACGCGGTCGCCCCTTGGAACTGGATGCCATGCATGGGACAGTCGTCCGTCTAGGCAAAACATTGGGAGTCCCGACTCCAGCCAATCAATTCATCTACAGCACATTGAAATTACGGGCAGCAGGGGCTGGGGCACTCACTGCTGCCAGTTCAAGCGAATGTCGTAAGGATAGGTGAATTGCTCGGGGAGTGTTTGTGCTGCCTCGTTATTGATTTCAGGGTGTATGTTTTGAGGTGGTGTCCAGGTTGCATCGCGACCGTAGATGTAATCTTGCTCCAACACAATGGCACGGTAGGCCTTGTTCAGCTTGAGGGCGCGCGCCCGACTCGGCGTGATGAGCACGTGCGCGTTTTCCGCTGCGAGGACTTTTGCCTCATTGACTGTGCCGTCTTCATTGAACCAGAGTTCGAGCATCTCTGTGTTGTTGCGAAATTCGCTGCCATCACCGACACGTTCTAAATAAGTTAAGATTTCAGGGCGATCTTCACCCATACTTGGAGCATCTGACATCTCATGTAGATTGATGTATTGCCAGCCCTCTGCGCCATCGACTCCTTCGATGAAGCCTTGCACCTACCAGCCATTGCGCTCGCCTTGTTTTTTTTGATAGGTTTGAGATCTAATGCGCAGTATATGAGGTGTTTATGAATTCTGATTTGTGTCTCTTCGTGGTTCAACTCATCTTTTTAGGTTTATCTATATTGAGATCGTAATTGCAGATTATGGACTATAGTTATAATTAACTTCCCCCGAGGTGAATGATGAAGACATACATACCGATTGTTCGACTCCTTTACGCTGTCTTGTTATTGACTGCGCTGGGGGGCTTTTTCTCTTCTTACGTGAGCGCGGACGAACTTCTTTTGTGGAATGGGGAACGCTCAGGTGAGAGCGATTCCGCAAACTTGGTTTATGGTGCAGCAGTTTCGGCTGAAGCGCCGGAGGTCGGTTGGTATTTTCAGGGCACTCCTGACCCCTGGCATAGCCCTGGGATCAAGCTGCAGGGCGATGTGTGGCGGGCGGACCTTTCGGGGTTTGATGAAATTCATTTCCTGGTGCGCAGTTCGGTTACGAACGCTTCGCATGATTTTTCAGTCTATGGTTGGCATATGGGAGGCAGTGCTTCGCTTTCGATCGCCAATTATGTAGAGGGAGGGATATTAGATGCGCAGTGGCGCGAAGCTGTGATACCTGTCGCGGATTTGATGGCCAATGGCTGTTCGCTGGAAGCAGTTGAAACCTTGTATTTTGGTTCTGCTCCGTCTGAGCATATTTTCGATATTGATGAAGTTTGGGCTGTGACTGTGGAGTCTCAACCGTCTGACGATTCGAATGCTCTGATTGGTGAAATCTTGTGGAGCGGGTCGCGAGTCGGTGAAAATGATCCGACTAATTTTAAATACGGTGTCCCTGTCGCCGATACGACTCAGGAGAGCGGCTGGTATTTTGAGGGGTCCCCTGACCCATGGCATGCGCCTGGTATTGAACTGCAAGGGGATGCTTGGCGCGCGGACCTTTTAGGGGCGGATGAGATTCGTTTCAAAGTGCGTGCCTCGGTCGTCGGAACTACACATCACTTTTCAGTCTATGGTTGGCATATGGGAGGCAGTGCTTCGCTTCCGATTGCCAATTACATCGAGGGAGGGGTGCTTGATACCGAGTGGCGAGAGGCAGTGGTGCCCATAGCTGATCTGATGGCGAATGGCTGTTCGCTTGAGTCACTTGAATATTTGTATTTTGGCTCAGACCTTGCCAATCATACGATCGATGTCGCCGATGTGAGGGTGTTTAAGGAGAGCTGGGTGCCTCCTGTTGATTCTGGTGGCAATGAGGGTGAACCGCTGATTCCGTATACCTCTGAGGCGTGGCTGGAAGAGTTAGAGGGAAATGCCCCGATTGAGCGTCCTTTATGCAGTGGAGTGGAGCAGTTGCTGGTGCTCTCGAATCAGTGGGTCATTGTAGTGGTTGATCCGTTCGATGATTTTGTTAGTCAGATGGATCTGTTGACCAGTGGGGAATACTCCGAATCGATTGCGGATGTGGAAGATGCGATTGAGCGAAACCATGAAACCGATGCTTGGGTGCATCGTGCGAAGCTAGAGCAGATGCGCTGGGATCATTTGGTGGCCGCTCGGCAAAATACGAGTGAGCCGCTGATGCGAAATCCCGATTTCTATACGGTGTCGAGTGTGGACGATCCAGATTACGCGCCCACCTTGGAGCCGATCCGTGTGACTACCGCACTTATTTCGAACGACCATGGTGTGGCTCCAGGCTACGATGCCGTGCGCTATGGTATCTATGCTTATATTGAAATGCCGGTAGCGATGCAGGATGGGAAGTCCTATACGATTACACTGGATGATGGTAAATACGTCAGCTTCCTATACGATGACGATGCGACTGTTGCACGCAGTATCAAGATCAACCAAATCGGTTATCAGCCCGGAAGGTCTTCTAGTTTTGCTTATGTGGGTGCCTACTTGCAGGAGTTTGGTGCTCTACCACTCGATCAACTTGTAAGTTTCGATGTCGTCGATGCCAATTCAGGTGCTGTCGTTTATCAGGGGAGTGTGGCGGATGGTAAAATCACACTGCGTGAAGATGCATCGCGGATGGATCCAAAGGATGCCAACGATGTCTCGGTTCGTCCTTGGATGAATGGAGAGACGCTTTACCAACTCGATCTGACTGGGCTCAATACCGCTGGAACCTACTACATTCGCGTTCCTGGAGTGGGGCGCTCGTGGCCTTTTCGAGTGAATGAAGATATTTATGGTGAGGCATTTTATACCGCAATGCGTGGGCTATATCATCAGCGGGCATCCTTTGCACTCGAAAAGCAATATACGGCTTGGACGCGTCCTCGTCATCACACTGAGCCTATCTATGAATCGCAAATGCTCCCTTACTGGGCAGACGCGACAAAGGTGCTTCAAGATAGCACTCAGGAGCTAGTCGTCTGGCCTCGTTTCGATATCATTGGCGCGACAACGGTGACGGATGTCAGCACGACTGTCGTGGATGGCGGTTGGTATGATGCGGCTGACTATGATCGAAACCTGTATCACTATAATTTGATCTTCGATCTTTTAAAACTCTACGAATTCGCACCGCAGAAATACACGGACGGTCAATTGAATATTCCAGAGTCGGGCAATGGCATACCCGACCTACTCGATGAAGTGGAGTATGGCCTGCGGATTTGGAAGCATAGTCAACATGCAGATGGCGGAGTTTCTGGGATGGTGGAAACCTCGACACATCCGACCATCGATGATGATACGTATCAGTGGAGTTTTGCGCAACGCACGCGCTGGTCCAGCTTGATCTACGCCGCGGCTGCGGCGGAGCTGTCGCGAGCCTTGGAGCCCTTTGATGCCGCTCTTGCGCAAACTTACGCGACTTCCTCGCTCTCGGCTTATGCCTTTGGAGTCGATCCGCAGAACAGTCTGTTCGATCTGACTATTGACGCCGCCGCTAATCGGGGCGCGGGCAATGCCTATACTTTAACTTTTACCGAGGCCGCAGATTATAATGATAAGTTCGAGCTGATGGCACGTGTGCAACTCTACTTGTTAACTGAAGATCTCAATTATCTAGATGGTGTGGATGCGCTGTATGCCAATTCTCCAGCGCCTTATGTTTGGCCTTACACGGAGCGTGATTTTTCGCCATGGCTCTATTTCGATCTCGCTTACAATCCGCAGGTGACTCAGCAAACCAGCTACGTGTCCATTGCCACGCAGACACAAGTCGCCTCGGGCCTGGTGGGTGCGGCTACTAATTATGCCGTCTTAAATGATAGTATGCCGTATCAGATGTCTTGGCCGCGTCAGCAGGATTATTGGATGAGCTGGGGCGCCAGCGATATGACCAATCGGGCGAAGGTCATCATGATCGGTAATCAGATCGCACCGAATGATGACCTTGTCCGGTCTGCCGAATTAAACCTCGCTTACATGTTCGGCGCCAACCCCATGGGAATGAGCTGGACGACTGGTATCGGGCTGGCCTATCCGTGTGCGATTCAGCATGAAAGTAGTATGGATGATGGTATTCTAGATCCGTATCCTGGGATCACGATTTATGGCAATACGTCATCGCATGTTTACCCCGAGCTAAGGAGTCGTGTGTGGAGCTACCCTATTGGTAAAGACGGTGATGGTAAGCCGCTCTTCAATAGCAACGATGCAGCAGACTTTGCGACTTTCTACCAAATGCCCGATGATTATCCAGTATTCCGTCGTTGGTCTGCGCATCCGTCACTGAACGTCGCACAAAACGAATTCACGATTCACGAGACGAATAGTTCAACGATCTTTGTGCTCGGCATGTTAATGGAAGACGGCTGGATGCCTAGTGAATCGCTCAAGCAACGCGGCCCTCGCAACGAGGAAGACCTCTTTGGCTATTGGTATCTGCCGTAGGCGGGATGACTTTGTAGCGAAGAGCTTCGGCGCCCAACGCGTTCAACTCATCTTTTGGCGAGTGTTTGTAGATCTCTCGTTGCTGTGGCTTTGGAGACTTGAGTAAGTGCGCCATAATTACTTCCGCGCCATCGGTTCTACTGCTTTATCCAATAGCGTGTATGCTTTAATTCGCCTGTTCGATAAAACACTGATTGTCAGCCGCTGACTTCTAACTACTCCCTCCTAAGTCCTATTTTTTAGTGGTAATGTCTTACCGAGACTCTTTGCGTTGTTGATTGCAAGAGGTGAACAGCAACTTGATCGCCCGAATAAGTATAATGGCTCGCCACAGGGCATTTATTCAAAGTGGCGACAGTATTCTCGGCGCTTTTGAAGGTGTCCCCCTTCCGAAGCCGGCTTTTATAGCGGTGTGCAAGTAAACTGCGTGAAATATGATTCCCGCCTCTAGAATTTAGAGGCGAGCTAATTCCACTTTGCAACGATTCTAGCTCCAGTGGCATAAATCTGATCATTGTATTTGTTGCGTTTACTCTTATTGTTTTTGCTGGCCAATCGATTAAGTTCACGGTGTGACCTTTTAAAGATATGTTGACTAATCTTTTGGGAAATTAACGCTTTTTAGCGCTTGGAATGGTTCTGCTAATAATTAACAATAGTATTGTTAATTAGTGTATGTCGCGAGTGACTAAGGTGTCGTGTCACCTTAGTCTCATTGCTCATCCTAGTTCGTAATGCTGATCTTGGATCGCTTTTTTTATGAAAGGTAAAATTCAAAATAGAGTGAAGGTAGATTCGAGTGCTCGACAGTGTCCGCTTCGTGAGTTTCATTATGGTCAGGATCAGTCTGAAAGTGTGTTGCGTCGGCGTTTTGGTGCTTTTTGGTATTTCGTGATGCCGGTTGTAGTTTTTTTGGGGATTTGTGTTTTCGGTATCTGTGTGGCGATTGGATTTTATGTGGATTCGGAAGCTAGTGTGGGCGAAGCTGATACTGTTGATCGGGGGGAAGATTCCGCTAAAGTGAGGGATGAGTTTTTAACTGGATATATAAGGGAGAATGGGGGGGCGGAGCTTCTCCTGTCGACCCAGTTAGAGTTGGAGGGAGTCTACTCGGATGAGTTTGGTGTGTATGTCTTTTCGGGCGTTGCTGATTTTTGTAGTAATGCTACGTTTGGCCTTTTGGAGGCCAATGATTCTGGTCGATTTGTGTTTAAAGGAGGAGAGCTAGAGCACGGTGGGGATGATGTTATGATGGAGATTTCTCGAGTTCGTGAGTTTGTTCGAGCGATGGAAGATAAACTACTTGCGTGTCATGTTGGCTCCTCAACAGAGTTCATCCATTGTTCGCCTGGACTAGATCTGGGGGTTGAGGTCATGGTGGTAGCTCTTCGCTCAACTGATTCTGGGATAGAGACACAGTTAAAAATTCGTCGTTCAGATCTAGCGCTCATTAGACGTGAGGATCGCTTTATTGATGGTAGCTATAGTCATTATCGTTATTCTGACTATAGAAGGATTGGTAAGCTCAATGTTCCCACCAATCTGACTGTGATGGATCGCGATGGTGCTTTTACCAGGGTTCATTTCAATACTGTTAGGGCGATCGAATAATTGTTTTTAGTCATTGATTAGGTTCCCCCTTCTCATGGACCGAGTGCATAAAACCTAACAGCATAACCGATATCATATAGCGACGCGATCGTTGTGCTGCTAATATGAGCTGAGCCAGTATATTGCCCGACAATGCCGCCTGCCAATGTGCGGTTGTGGTTGCCTGCCACACCCTCGTTATAGACTTCATTGTCTTCCCATAGAATGAAATTAAGAAATTAAGTGTCATAAGAAATTAAGTGTCAGGCTATAGTTGATAGATCGATTGGACTTTTTGTGTTTGTTGGTTTTGTTGTCTTGTATGAGATTGCGGCGGACAAAGGTGAGTGGGACATCTGCGGTGTATCACTGCATGACTCGCACGGTAAATGGTGAGTTTTTGTTTGATGATCGCTCGAAGGAGGTGCTGCGTAAGATGCTTTGGCAAGTGGCTGAGTTCTGCGGTGCTGAGGTTTTAACCTATTGTATTTTGTCGAACCACTTTCATGTGTTACTGCGTATTCCGGTGCAGGGGGATTTGTCAGATACTGAGCTGATGCGGCGCTATAAGGTGATGTATCCTAAGCCGACTAAGTTTCAATCTGCCTCGACGAAGGTGCTTGAGGCTCAACTTGAAGCGAGCGGTGAAGAGGCGGATGATATTCGGAATAAGCTCCGAGCTCGGATGGGAGATGTTTCTGAGTATATGAAAACCGTGAAACAGCGCTTCTCGGTTTGGTATAACCGCAACCATGGTCGCTATGGCACACTGTGGGCGGATCGCTTTAAGTCGGTGCTTGTCGAGGGACATGGGAATCCGCTGCAAACGATGGCGGCTTATATTGATTTGAACCCTGTGCGGGCTGGATTGGTCGAAGACCCTAAGGATTACCGGTTTTGTGGCTACGCAGAAGCAGTTTCTGGTGGGGGCGCGGCAAAGCAGGGCTTGGTCGCGATTTGGTCGAATTCTGGTGCAAAACGGATTGATTCAGCCCTGAGGGCCCATCGTTCGTTGATCTTTGGTAAGCGCGCGTCAGAGGCAGGCTTGTCAGAGCTGACGCGTGAGCAGGCCTTAAAAGTGTTGGAGGCGGACGGGCAGTTGCCGAAAGCTGTAATGCTGCGGTGCCGTGTGCGGTATTTTACCGATGGGGCGATCTTGGGCTCTGCTGAGTTTGTGCGTGGCTTTACGGCTGCTTGGCAAATGGAGCGTGAGCGTCGGCACCCTCCTAAAGTCAATCAAGTGCGTGGTTCGGGTTGGGGCGATCTCGCTGTGATTCAAGGACTGCGACGGCAGGTCTTTGGATGAGTTGCTTATCTTATTGTGGCATCTGGCTTCGCGGAAAAAAGAAGACTGGCAGGACGTAGGTCTGCCGGAGATGGCGAAGCAATGCCTGTATCACTTCTTACTTCAATTTCCGTTCGAGGTCGTCGGCTAGTTTGTCTAGGCGCTTTTCGGAGGCCTTTTGGGCAGTGCCTAGTTCTTGGGCATACACCGAGACCTTGAATTCTTCCAATAGTATACGATACGCTTTGAACTCGTTTTGCTGGGCTGGGGTCTTGGCTAGTTTGCTGAGTGCTGCGCTGCGGGTTTCGTAGGGTGCGATGCGTTTGGACTTTTCGATGTCGCGCTGGATGCTGTCTTTGGCGCGCTCGGCGCGTAGGCGCATGGCTTTTAAAAAGCGGGTGAGGTGAGGAAGCTCGGCGAAGCTGTAGCGCTCCAAGACATCTGCGGGTGAGATGCTTTCCATCTGCGCGCGCATGCCTGGATAGACTAAGGCTTTGGCGGTCTTCTTTTTCTCTAGTAGCAGGTTGATTTCCTGGCGGGCGTCTAGGTGCGCGCGTAATTGATCGCAGAGTTGGGTGACGATGCCGCGACGCTCTTCGTCTGCGCGGGCGAGGCCTTTTTTGAAGCGTGATTCTTTGAGTGGCAAATATTCGCCGCAGCGGAATAGGTGGCGTTGTAGGTGTCCCCATGCGCTGGCTTTGATGCTGTCAAAGTTGCCGAGTGGTAGCAGTAGGGCACCGAGTTGCTTGAGATCTTTGAGATCGTTGCGCAGCCATGCGATGTCGCGGCCCATGACGATGGTGGCAAGTGCGGGCCATCCGTGACGGGTGGCTTCGAGTGCGGCGGCGGCATCAGGCAAGAGGCGCAGGTGCACGCGTTCGCCTTCTTTAACGAGCGCTGGATACGCTTTGAGCGGAAGGCCGGAGTCGCCGCTGAGATCGATTTCCAGTGGTAGGTCGCCGAAGCTCCAACTATTTAAATTTTCGCGTTCGTATTGGGCTGTGGCTTTTTGCCACGCGGGGATGGCGTCGAGGCCGCTGCCGGTGGAGACTTCCTTTGCTGTGCTCTCGAGGCTGGCGCGCAGTGTGTCGAGGTCACGGCCGTCGGCGAGGATGTCACCTTTTGTATTCTCAATTTGAATACGTGGTTGCAGATAGCTGGGGATTTCGGTCTTCGACCAGTCGTCCTTATAAGTGTTGATCTGGTATTGCTCGCGGAGGGTGTCGGCGAGTTGATCGCGCAGTGAACGGGCGGACGGCTTGAGCTGTTGGCGGAGTTGCGCGGCGCGTTCTTTGAGCGGGTGGAGCTGTATGCGGATTTGCTTGGGCAGGCCGCGTAGTAGGCTCTCGATCTTTTCTTCTAAATGGCCAGGCACTGCCCAGTCGAGGGTGCCTTGCTGAATCGCGCCGATCTGTGTGAGTGGCACGTGCAGGGTCACGCCGTCGTCCTCACCGCCGGGTTCGTGACGATAGCGCAGCGGCAATTCGCTGCCGCCGATGGCGAGCGATTTCGGAAATGCTTCGGTGGTGTCGTGTTGCTCCTCTTCTGGGAGTAGGTCGTCGATGGAGGCGTTGAGGAAATCGAGGCTGCCTTTGTGTTTACGTTTCGCGAAGCTGCGCAGTTCGGCATAGGAGCCGACGGCGTCGAGGCGTTGGCGATAGAAATCGTAGAGCCGGTCTTCGACTGCGAAGCCAGAGCCTAGGCGGCGGCGGGCGAGTTCGGACTCGGCGCGCGCGGCGACTTCGGTGTTGTGCTCAATGAATTTCGGGCGCTCGCGAATGCCGAGCTCGATTAGGCCGTTGCGGACAAAGATGTCGGTCGATTGCTCGGGGTCGATACGACTGAGGCTGACATTACTGCGGCCGATCTCTAGGCCGAACAGCACCTTGCGTTGCTTGCAAAGCGCGGCAGCGGATTTGGTGCTCCAGAACGGTTCGGAGTGCTTGAGTTTGAGCAGATCGCCGGCCATGTCTTCGATCCATTGCACTTGCACCTTGGCGGCAGTCCGGGCGAAGAGGCGGCTGGTTTCCATCCATTCGCCGCAGACGATCCATGCGGGGGCAGTGGTTTTGGCGGGCTTTGGCTTCGCTTTCTTGGCGTAGCTGGCCTTACGTTGCTTCTTGGCGGTTTCGTGATCGAAGAGTCCGGAGCCAGGAAAGAGGAGTGCCTTGCGATTACGCGGGCCGCGGTAGTTGTGCTCCTCTTCTTTGACCGCGATGTTACTGAGTAAGCCGGAGAGAATGGAGCGGTGGATTGCGGCGTAGGTGGCAGCTTCACTGCCAAGTGAGGAGTGAGGAGTTGGGAGTGGAGAGTGGGGGGACTTCGAACGTCGAACGTCCAACTTTGAACTTTGAGTGCTTTTGTTCTGAGGCTGCTTCGCTTTCTTATTCGAAGTTGAGCGTTCGACGTTCGATGTTCGACGTTCATCCCCCTTCCCAGAGGGAAGCAGCTTCAGGTTCTTCAGAATCCTCTCTAGCTGATGGTGCACGTCGCGCCATTCGCGCATGCGTTGGTAGGAGACGAAGTGCTGCTTGCAGAATTTGCGAAGCTTTGCCTGCGTGAGGCGATCCATCTCGTCGTGGTAGGCGTTCCAAATGTTGAGGATGGTGAGGAAGTCGGACTCTTTGTGAACGAAGCGCTTTTGCATTTCGTCGGCTTCTTTCTTTAGCTCGGCGGGGCGCTCGCGGGGGTCTTGAATCGAGAGGCCGGAGGCGATGACGAGCACGTCCTCGAGCACATTTTCTTGGTGCGCCTGAAGGAGCATGCGGGCGACGGTGGGGTCGACTGGGATCTTGGCGAGTCGAAGACCGAGCTTGGTGAGGCGATAGTCGTCTTCGTTGTCGCTACGGTGGTCGCTGTAAACGGCGTCCAGTTCTTCGAGGAGTCGGTAGCCGCCGCGGATGGCTGTGTCGGACGGCGGATCAATGAAGGGGAAACTACGAATATCACCTAGGCGGAAGGCCAGCATTCGGAGAATGACGGAGGCGAGATTCGAGCGGTGGATCTCCGGCGTGGTGAAACGCGGGCGTCCGAGGAAGTCTTGCTCGGAGTAGAGGCGGTAGCAGACACCGTTACTGACACGGCCGCAGCGGCCTTTGCGTTGATCAGCGCTGGATTGAGCGATGGGCTCGATTGGTAGGCGTTGTGTGCGGGAGGTGGCGCTGTAGCGGCTGATACGTGCGAGGCCAGTGTCGACGACGTAGCGGATGCCAGGCACGGTGAGCGAGGTCTCGGCAATATTGGTCGAAAGAATGACGCGGCGTCGGCCTTGCGGGTGGAAGATGCGCTGCTGGTCGGCATTGGCCATGCGGCCGTAGAGTGAGAGAATGTCGCAGGTGCGGGCGGGGCTGTCTTCGAGTTCGCGGCGGAGTTCGTGGATATCGCGCTCACCAGGGAGGAAGACGAGGATGTCGCCTTGGCGATTGTCGTAGAGGATCTCGTTGATCGTTTCGGAGGCGGCTTCGATGAAGGTGAGGTCGCCTTCGTTCTCATCAAAGGGGCGGTAGTGCGTGTCGACCGGAAACATGCGGCCGGAGACTTCGATGATGGGCGCGCCGTCGAAGGCTTTGGAGAAGCTCTCGGTATCGATGGTGGCCGAGGTAATGACGATTTTGAGGTCTTTGCGCTGATCGGCGAGTTGGCGTAGGCAGCCGAGGATGAAGTCGATGTTGAGGCTGCGCTCATGGGCTTCGTCGATGATGATGGCGTCGTAGGCGCGCAGCATCGGGTCGTCCTGAATCTCATTGAGCAGGATGCCGTCGGTCATGACCTTGATCGCCGTATCTTTGCGGGTCTGGTCGGTAAAGCGGATCTTGGCGCCGACTTCGTGCCCGTATTGCACGCCGAGCTCTTCGGCAATGCGTTGCGCAACGGAGAGGGCGGCGACGCGGCGCGGTTGGGTGCAGCCGATTAGGCCGCGTTGCCCGAGGCCGGCATCGATCAGGAATTTCGGGATTTGGGTGGTTTTACCCGAGCCTGTTTCACCGGCGATGACGACGATCTGGTTCTCCTTGATGGCGCGAATGATCTCCTCGCGTCGTGCATGGATCGGGAGGTCTTCGGTGTAGGTCGGCTTTAGGAGGGTGGGCATTGAACTGAAGTGAACGTCGAACGTTGAACGACGAACTTCGAACGTTGAATGTTTAAGATTAAAGGTGAAGGTCGAACTTGGGACGGCGGACGCTCAGTGTCTAATTTCGAATAGTAAACGAATGAGTCAGGTGCACTGTGCTAGACTTATTCAACGTTCGAAGTTCGACGTTGAACGTTCGAAGTTCCTCAGGCGTCTTTATTGATGAAGGCCCAGATGTTGTGGCGTCCATAGGGTTTAATATGCGCGACGAGTTCTTCCTTCTTAAGGTGAAGTGGGATGTTGGGCACGGAGCGGTCGACATAGACGCGATCGCCCGGGCAGACGCTGCAGAGGCGGCTGGCGATGTTAATGGGGCGGCCGATGTAGTCGTCGCCGACTTCGAGATGCCCTGCTAGGCCGAAACAGATGCCTGCGCCGAGTGCTTTAGGAGCACCGTGACTAAAGTGTGGGCTGTCTTGCAGCTTTTTCCATTGGTTGCGTAGGCTCAGTGCTGCTTCGAGGGCAACGTTGACGGCAATTTCTCGGTCAGCTGGAGTGGTTTCCCAGATGGCAAGCACACCGTCGCCGAGGAATTTGGTCATATCGGGTGGGAAGCGTTGCAGCGAGCGATTCACCATGTGGTAAAAGGCAGACATGAGGCCACAGGTGTAGGTCGATTCAATGCTGGGCGCTTCGCAGAAAAGGCTGAAGCCGCGAATGTCGATGATGAGCGCAAGCACTTCGCAGGGCTTGCCAAATTCGACTTCGGGTTCGGTGTTCTCGTTGAAGGGATAGTTGATGGTGATCTCTTCTTCGAACTGGTAGTAGTCGACCTTGTTGACCGAATCGCTGTAAAAGTTGAGTCCTTGGAGGTAGCGCTCGTAGGTGTGTGGGCGATATTGCAGCTCGGAGACACCGTAGCCTTCGGCGTGTTGTGTGCGGCTGGTGTAGAAACGCGCGGAGTATTTACGGACGCGGCGCTCTTTGCCTTTCAGCTTTTTAAGGACTTTTGACACGTCGGGCTCATCGAGCACTAGGAACGAGTCGAAGCCATCCACCGTAAAATAGACATATTTGTATTCGGGATTGACCGTCTGGAACCGACTACAGATATCCCAAAAGTCCCGGAAGGTGAGGTCCGTAATGGGGTAATGTCGCCGTATGATGGAAGATGCCATAAGTTGAAGAAAGTGAGCAGTCAGATATGCGCGGAATCAAGCTATTTAGCGGCGTTGTGGCGATCTGGACACAAAAAAGCCTCGGTGATTAACCGAGGCTTTTAAAAAAAATGTAAGCGTTTTGCTTCGGACTATGCCTTTGTAACGAGGCCTGCCTTGATCGCCTTAACGGAGACCCACATGCGCTTTACTTCACCGCTAGGGAGCTTAACGCGGATGCGTTGAACATTTGGGCAGAAGCGACGTCGTGTGTTCTTAACAAGACTTGTTCCGATACCACCACTCTTCTTGGTGAGACCCTTACGGATGATGATACCACCTTTATGGGGGCGTTTACCTGTGATTGCGCAAATTCGTGACATGATGTGTTCCTCGATTAAAGTTATGAAGGGCAGGAAAGTAGGGGTCTGTGGCGACCTAGCAAGCCTTTTTCTGTAAAAAAGTTAATTGGCTCGTCGTCCCCATAGCACTTGAAAGCGGCGACCCATGTGTGCGGGGTGGATTAGCTCCATAAGTGTTTGACGATCAGGGCTAAAAGCGCCCGCGGTATCGCTGATGATCGCCTCTGCAGCGCGTTGGGCGCGTTGCACTAGGAAGGATTCTTGTGTCTCAAGAGTGACGGAATTAAGTCCTTTTTCGGTCAATAAGTCGGCGAGCGGATCCCAGCAGACGTCGCAGGTGATGTCTTTTTTTCCTGGCTGATCGAGTAAATCGTTCGCTTGGGTGTGTTGCTGGAAGGTGCGTGCGGTGCCCATGGGGCAGTCCGTGGACAAAGCCTGCCAAGTCTTGCCGTAATCGAAGAAGAGCAACATACCCGTCCAGTCTTGGGCGAGTAGGTCGGCGACTGCAGCCTCGGCTGCGAGCGGCAGATCTATCTCGTAGCCTTCAAGCGCTTGTTCTGGCAGTCGCTCGCGGATCGCCGCGACTTCTGGAGTGAGCACGTCCAAGAATACTTCTTCTAAGTGCCCGCCATTGAGACGCACGCCGCGTTCGCGCCATTGTCCTTCGCTAAAGATCAGCCGGTGAAAGGGCAGGGCATCCAGCCACTCATTGGCAAAGATCACGACGGGGCCATCCGCGTAGATCGGGTCGCCTTGGCGAATCACGCGACTATCGGCGAACGGATGCGCTGGCACATGGCTCAGCAATTCTGTGCCCGGTTCGGCTGCGATCTCGATAAAAGTCGAGCGCGCGGCTGTCTCGGCGCCGAGTAGGTCGTGTGCGGCGGTGGTGACGAGTCGGGCAAAAATTTTGCCGAGACTCTCAGCTGTATAGAAATCGCGGTCTGGGCTGCGGCCGACACGCCCACGATCTCGCGTATAGTAGCCACAGTCATCCGCATAGAGGACGAGGTCAATATAGTCGCGATAGCTGATCGCGCCGTTGGCACAGCTCGTTTGGAGTTGATTCCATAGTTCTTTGTCGGCCCCGTTCATAGTATTTGATCAACGAAGCATGCGGCAGCGAGTCGAGTTTAAATGCGAAATAAGTGCCGAAGGCCTTTCATCGATTCTTAATCATCATCTTACTCTTAATCCTAATCAGGGCTCAGAGTAAGAGTAAGATTTTGAAGCCAGAGGGGGAGAGAAGATATTTACAAGCGGCTGAGAGGTGCCCACAGTGCGCTACATGGACAAATATACGCTGCGCTGGGTGATCCCCGTTGCCTTATTGGCGGTGCTCGCTTCGCAATTCGCGGCGCGGGCGGATTGGCGGGCGATGTTGTCACTGGATTATTGGCAGAGTCTCGCTCGCTATGGCTTAGTGCTGCGGATCGTGGAGTCTGAGTTTGTGCATGCCGATGAGGTCGATTTTCCAGAATTGACGGATATTGCACTGCGGTCGGCAGTCAGTTCGCTCGACTCCTATTCGCGCTACATGACGCCAGACGATTACGAGGATTTCAATATGGCGGCCAATCAAGAATACGTCGGCGTCGGTATCGAGATCGGTCAATTTTCGAGCCGCATCATTATCTCGCAGGTATTTGAGCAAGGCAGTGCTGCTGCCGGTGGTATTTTGGCGGGTGATTTCATTGTCGGCGTCGATGGGGTCGATACGCGTGAGGAATCTTTAAGTGAAGTGATTGACCGTATTCGTGGAGAGCCTGGCTCGCTGGTAACGCTAGCGATTGAGCGGGCAATCACTGCGCAGGCGCATTCGTTTGAATTGGAGCGACGCGAGATCGCGCTGGATTCTGTCGTCGATATCGAGATGGCCACCGACACTGTAGGCTATATGCGTGTGCGGCAATTCATCGACGAGACCGATTTGGAATTGGCCTCCGCGATTCACGCGCTCAACGCGCAAGGCATGCAGGGGTTGATTCTCGACCTACGTGGCAATCCGGGAGGGCGTCTTGATATTGCGGTGAAGATGGCTGAGATTTTTTTGCAGGAAGGGCAAAAAGTGCTGATCGTGCAATCGCGTCGTGGAGAGGAAGAGGTCTTTTATGCGAAGGCCTCGGTTGATCAGTTTCAAAAGCCGCTGATCGTCTTGATCGATGGTCAAAGCGCGAGCGCCTCCGAAATCCTATCCGGTGCTTTGAGAGATCATGAGCGGGCGCTGTTGGTGGGTGAAAAGTCTTACGGCAAAGGCTCCGTGCAAAGCGTCTATTCGTTTCCCGATGGCGATGGACTGAAGCTCACGAGTGCCCGCTACTTGCTGCCGAATGGCGAAGCGATCAACGGCACCGGTGTCTATCCAAATGTCACCGTCGAGCGAACTGCGGAAGAAGCGATTTTGCTCACACTACAGGCGCATCATCTGCGTCATATGAGTGCAGAGGCATTTACCAAAGCATTCGGTTTCGCGCCAGTGGAAGATACGCAACGGCTCGTCGCCCAGCAAATGCTCGATGCGCTGATCTCCTTGAACGTTGAACATCCAACTTCGAACATCGAACGTTGAGTATGTCTTAATCACATTTTCTGTATTCTAATATAATTCGATGTTCGACGTTGAGCGTTCGATGTTCGAAGTTTTTCAAACATGATTCTAGCCATTGAAAGTTCTTGCGATGAGTCCGCACTCGCACTGTTCGATCCTGAAAAGGGAGTCGAAGGCGAGTGGGTGCACAGTCAGATCAGCCTACATAAAGAATATGGCGGCGTCGTGCCGGATCTCGCGAGTCGTGAGCATTTGAAGAATTTCTTCCCGCTGCTGGAAGCGACTAACATCGTTGAGCGCCAGTCAGAGATTACCAGCATCGCCGTCACTCAGGGGCCAGGACTCGCTGGTTGCCTTGCGCTTGGAATCGCATTTGCTAAGAGCCTCGCGCTCGCGTGGAAGTTGCCGCTCTGCGGCGTGAATCACCTGCGCGGTCACGCGTATTCGCCTTTCGTTGCACTGCATCAATCCGACCCCTCTGGGTTTGCCGATGCGTTGGATGACCTGCTACCGCATCTCGGTCTGGTGGTTTCCGGAGGCAACACGATCCTATTTGAAATTAACAAGGCGAAGCAGCTTACCGTGCTCGCGGAGACGGTTGACGACGCTGCTGGCGAAGCGCTCGACAAGGGCGCCAAGCTTCTTGGGCTACCTTATCCCGGAGGGCCACATGTTGAAAAGATCGCTGCGACCGGGAACGCTAAGGCATTTGATTTTCCAAAATCGATCGCACCGCGCAATGAGCGTCGGTTTAGCTTTTCCGGACTCAAGACCAGCCTGCGCTATCGCATCGAGAAAATGGACGATGCCGAGCTTGAAGCCGCGATGCCTGACATTTGCGCATCGTATCAAAGCGCAGTGATCGACCAACTCTTTGGTAAGACGAAGCATATTCTAGAAACGGACACATACAAGAGCCTCGGGCTTTCTGGCGGAGTCTCGAACAACAAGGCGCTGCGTGCCGCGATGCAACGGCTCGCCAAGCGCTACCGGATGCCATGCTTTATTGCCGAGCCTCAGCACACGGGCGACAACGCCGCGATGATTGCGTTCGCCGCATTCGCTGATCCCGAAGGCACGAGTCATGATGCAATTAGCATCGAGCCAGCGCTGCGGTTGGGGTAGTTTGGAAAGCTGAAATGCTGAAAAACGGAAAGCTGAAACTGTAGTATCGTTTCAGCTGCAGGGGGCGGTATCTTGATGCCGATCCCTGTTTAAGTATTTAATCTTAACCTTTCGCCTGTTAATCCGCCAATGGGCGGAATTCATCTTTCGAGATCCAACCAGTTGCTAGGCCTTCGGTTTCGATTTCGTAAAAATTGTTGTATTCATCGAGGATGCGTGCGCGTTCGCCGGGACGTGCGGATCCGCTTTCGGGTGCGGCGCTGGCGGGGGCTGCGTGCAGGCCGACGGCTTCGTCGGTGATGATTGTCCCTGACTGCAGGAGGCGAAGATTCAACCAGATCGCTGGCAGTGAGAGCATGAGTGTGAGGATGGTAAGGACGCGGAGCGACTTCGTCCAGAGCCCCGGCTTCATGCCGCTTAAACGCGGTAAAATGCATGCTGCCAATAGTAGCCAGAAGCAAACGGAAGCAATGATGATCCAGCTCTGAGTGGGCAGTGCTTGGCTGGCGAGGATTGTCCAACTCGGTGCGCCTGCGAAGAGGCCTAGTTCTTGGCGAACGGCGCCGAGTTTGAATCGGTAATCGGCGTTGAACGGGGCGAGGAGTTGGGCGCGTTCGAGTTGCCAGACCGCTTCGGCGGGTGAGCCGAGTTGGAAATAGGCGAGTCCTAGGTTGTGGCGCGCCGCTGCGGTTTCGTTTACTTCAAGCGCGGCGGTGAACTGTGTCTTGGCTACTTTGTATTGGCCATTTTGATACGCTTCGATGCCGGATTGAAAGGGATCGGTTGCGTCACTGGTCGCTGCAAACGCGACGACTGCGGTGGCGATGTAGAGGAGTGCGATGCGAAGAAGGGAACTCATAGTGCTTTCAAAATAGTGTTGAGCTGTGTGCGGGCGCCTTGCAGGTCTGTGCTCTGGCTTTGGCCTGAGAAACGGTGACCATCGGCGGCTTCGAACAGTGCGCGTGTCTGTGCGATCACGTCGTCTGATAGATTGATTTGCTGGAAGACTGCTTCGAGTTCGGCGAGGTCGGCGGATCGTAAGTTGCGTTTCATACGAGCGGTTGCGGCGAGTCGAACGGCTTCTTGCGCATTACGGTAGAACTCTGCGCCTTCGCTACTTTGAGATGCTTTGAGTGTCGCTTTGAGCGCTTGTTTGGCTGCATACGCGAGTGCGTAGTCAGCGTTTTGATGTAGGCGTTTTCTGCGGTAGATCCAAATGCCTGCTCCGGTGAGTATGAGTAGGCCAGCAGCGTTGAGGCCGTAGCAGAGTGGGCTTGAGCAGAGGTGCTTCTGAATATTGCGTCCTGTGCTTGGACGGTAGTCGAGTGTGAGTAGTAGCTCTTCGGGGTTGAGTGGCTTGGTGAGTGTGACTTCGGGTGCGTTGATATCCTGCTCGTTTGTCGTGGTTGGTGGTGTCGGCAGCGCTGGGCGGAGCGAGGGCGCGACTTCGACGCTGATCGCTGGGCTACTGAGCTCCACGTATTTTTCGACTTCTGGGTCAAAGAATGAGAAGCGCACCTCAGGCAGTTTGAGTGAGCCTTCCTTTTCCGGGATGAAGACATAGTCGAAACGCTTCAGGCCTTTGAGCCGTTGCGAGTTGCTGGCTTCGAAATCGGCCTCGGGCTTATAGTTACGCCAGCCCCGAGTCTTTGGCATCTCGGGTCCTTTGATGCGATCGAAGTTGCCAGTGCCGCTGAGTTTGAGAGAGAGCATGATCGGCTCGTCGACACGTGTGGCATCGGTATCAGCACTGACGACCATGCTGAAGTTGCCAATGGCGCCTGAGAAGCTTTTCGGTTTGCCCTCCGTTGGGAGTGTGCGCACGTCGATTTGAGTCGGCTCGGTGTAGATGTTGAAGCGCTCGGAGCGTCCGAAGAAGCTGTCAAACATTCCACCCCCAAACGGTGAGTTGCGTGACTGTCGCTGATCCGGCATTTGAGCGGATAGTGTGAATTGAAAATTAAGATCCTGTGGGCCTGCACTGATTGGCGTGATCGTGAGCGGCCAGCTATAGACGCGGTAGCGACTGCCATTGTGCATCTCGATACTTTCCGATGATTCATCGGGTAGGTCGCTGACGGTGAATCCATCGGCATCGCGTTCAAAGGCATTGAGCCCGCGTAGCTGCACGTTGCTTGAAATGTAGAGTTTCAGCGTGATCGGTGTGGTTTGGCCAACGTAGAGTTGCCGTGGTGCATCGGCTTTTAGAAAGATCAGCTCATCGACGGTGGGGGCGGCATTCGCTGAGCGCTCGACGACGGTGAGTGTGGCAGCAGGGGCTTGCAGGCGTCCGCCTTTGTATTCGAAAATATATGCAGGTATCGTATAGCTGCCTGGTATCTTCGAGGTGGTGTCGATGATGAGTTGCTGTGAATTGCTATACTCGCGCGCACCGTTGGTAATTAGTGTATTTTTTGCCCCTGCCATGATTTGCCCATTGCGCATCGTGAGGTTGTTAATTTGGGGGATTGGCAACGAGGTGACACGTTCAGTCTGTGGCATCACTCTGGTGTCGGATTCCACGATTTCAACGATGTATCTGGACGTGCCGCCGGCTGCAATGCGTGCCGGTTCGAAGCGTGCGTTGACTTGAATCTCTGCGTTGAGCGCGGAGCTTGCGCAGATGGCGAATATTAAGAATAGGTTACGTAGGTGCATGTGACTCTAAAAGTGGACGTTACCAGTCGCGGATCTCTCCTTGGCGGTTTGATTGGCGTGCTTCCTCGGAAGGTTCGGAAAATGGGAGTAGTCGTTCGGAGCTACGGAGGCTGTCGAGAAGGTCTTGCGCTTCGGAGATGCTCATGCCTTCGAGCATCATTTCAGCCGCTTCGCCTTGTTCACCTTCTCGGCCTTCGATGGGTTGCGGGGCTTGGCCGTCTTCTTCGCCTAGCTCAGCAGATTCTTCGCCTTCGCTGCCGGCTTGCTCGTCTTCCTGGGCTTGTTCCTCCATGTCTTCTGCAGGGTTGCCAGTAGATTCTTGGCTTTCTTCTTCGCCAGCTTCTTCGCCTTCGGAGCCTTCTTGATCGGATTGCTGTTCGCCGTCCTCTCCTTGATCAGAGTCTTCGCCTTGCTCGCCAGACTGTTCGTCGCCGGATTGCTCGTCGTTTTCTTCTGACTGCTCGTCTTCGCCTTGTTCTTCGGAGTCTTGGCTTTGGTCGCCGTCTTCAGATTGGTCTTCAGACTCTTCTTGCTCCTGTTCCTCGTCGTTCTCTTCTTGGTTTTGTTGGTCTTGGTTTTCCTGATCCTGTGGCTCTTGTTGCTTCAGGAATTCTTCGAGCGCTTTGCGGCGTGCTTCTACGGAGGAGGCATCTTCGATGCTGCGGCTGTCGGAGGTGTCGATCTCGTTGGCGGATTTAAAGAGTGCCTCGGCTTGTTTCCACGTTTCGATGGCGGCTTCGAAGTCTTGCGCTTGAAAGGCGGCGTCTCCGATTTGATTGGTGGAATGTGCCATGTTATACAGTGCATCGCGTTCGAGTTCGACATCTTCGCTAAGCTCAATCGCTTCTTCGTAGAGGCGTGTGGCATCGGCGTAGTTGCCTGCGGTGAGCTGCTCGTGTGCTTGATTATAGAGGATGCGTGGATCGGTGGGGCGGTCGTGAATGATTGCCTCGGGTGCTTCCTCGCCATCGGGAAGTGGTAACTCGAGTGGCTCAGTGGACTCGGGTATTTCAGGGATGTCTTGAGCTTTACTGGGCGAGGGGAGCAAGCAGGTGCCTGCGGCGATTGCTAGAGCGAGTTGAATGGATGCTTTGCCGCGTCGGCGTATGAAGATTTCCAATACAAGAAACACACAGGCGACCGCGAGCGTCCATTGATAGCGTTCGATGCGTGCTTCCTGCAGTTCAGACTCGCGCTCTTCGCGAGGCAGTGTGGCGAGCACCGAATTGTAGAGTGTGTTGAGGGATTGATCGCTCAAGCGGCTGTAGCTACCGCCGGTGAGTTGTGCGATTTCTTGAAGTGTGCCTTCGTCGAGTTGACTGCGCACGGGTTGACCGCTGGAATCGCGGATGAATTCTTCGGTGCCTTGTGCGTTGCGAATTTTCAGATACTCCCCCTCGGGTGTGCCGATGCCGATGGTATAGACTTTGATGCCGTCTTTGGCGACTTCGCGGGCGGTTTCGATGGCTTGCTGCTGTTGGTCTTCGCCGTCGGTGAGGAGGATGACGACCTTAAAGTTGTTGTCCTTCGGGAAAGCCTTGGCGGCTTCGCGGATCGCTCGGCCGATGTCACTGCCGCCACGTGAGAGGCTGGTATGCCCGATCGCATCTAGATTTTCACGGAATGCCGAGTAGTCGAGTGTTGGGGGAGTTTGTAGAAAAGCATTGCCCGCAAAGACGACGAGTCCGATGCGGTCACTCTCTAAGCGTTTGACTAGATCGATGATGGCCAGCTTCGCCCGATCTAAGCGGGTCGGGCGCAGGTCGGTGGCCAGCATACTTTTTGAACTGTCGAGGACGAAGACGATGTCGAGGCCTCGCGCTTTGCGCTCGATCCAATCGACACCGTATTGTGGACGAGCGAGGGAGACGCCGATCAGCGCAAAGGCGAGGAGGATCAGTCCTGCTTTAAGGAGTGTGCGTTGCTGGCTGGCTTTTTCGGTGAGTTGATCGAGTAGCCGCGCTGCGGCGAAACGACTGAGTAGTGCCTCGCGCCGGCGCAGGCCAAATACGAACAGTCCCCCAAATAATAAGACGATGAGCGGAGTGACGGTGAGCCAAATATGATTCTCAAAGGTCATGGTAGGCGGCGGTAGCGCGTGTTGCGCAAAAGTTGTTCTAAGGCCAGAAGTGCGAGCCCGAGGGCTGCTGGCCAAATGAAATACTCGGTGAAGGTGGCGTAGGAGCGCAACTCGATGGTAGTGGTTTCGAGCTCGCTAATCTCATCATAAATACGTTCGAGGTCGCCATCTTGGGTCGCTTTGAAGAAGAGCCCGCCCGTCATTTCTGCGATTTCGCGTAGTTCGGCTTCGTCGTAGTTTGAATTTTCAGCTCGTCCGCGATAGATCGGGCTGCCTTTTTTGTCACGCATCACACGGTTGTCGCGCGTCATTTCCGGGATGGGCACGCGGCCTTTTTGTCCAGTTGCAATGGTGTAAACTTTGACGCCGTAACTTTTAGCGGCTTCGGCCGCGCCGATGGGTGAAATGGTGCCAGAGTTGTTTTCGCCGTCAGTCAGGAGAATGACGATATGACTGCGGGCTTCGTGATCGCGCAGGCGATTGACGCTGGCTCCGAGTGCGGTGCCGATCGCGGTGCCGCCGCCGTCGATTTCGCCGAGTTCGAGGCGGTCGAGATTCTTCTTAAGCCAGTCATGATTGAGTGTGAGCGGGCTGACGACGTAGGCATCTTCAGCAAAGGCAACGAGTGCGATTCGATCGTAGGGGCGTTTCTCAATGAAGTCGCGCACCACTTTCTTGGCTGCATCTAGGCGGGTGACGACGTTTTCACGCGTGGAAAGATCGAGCGCTCGCATGGAGCCAGAAAGGTCGAGAGTGACGACGATATCGATGCCGTCGGCGTCGGTCGTATCATTCATCTTGCCCATTTGTGGGCGAGCCAGTGCGGTGATGAGTGCGGCCAAGGCAAGAATACGTAGGCCGAATAAAAAGCGCCCTGGAAGACTGCGACGGGAACGACTGACTGCTTTAACTAGTGAGGTGCTGGAGAAGCGCATCGCTGCCTCTGGTCCCATGCGCCCTGCCCACCATGCGATGATTGGTAGCAGGATGAGTAGCAAAAAGCACTCGGGGTTCTGGAATTGAAAGAAGCTCATGGCTGTGCGACCTCCGGTATAGGAGCGTCAGCGCTTTGCTCGGATTGACGAATGAGTGTGATGGCTGACTCGGTGAGTGCGTTGCGCTCGTCTTCGGTGAGTGCGGCTTGGGCAAACTTGACGCGGTCGCAGTGTTCTAAAAAGGTCGCGAGCGAGGCACGGGCTTCGGTGTTGAGCAGTGCATGGCCATCGAGTGCTTTTAAAAATTCGAGTGTCGTGCGGCCGAGGGTGGGGATGCCTTTGCCAGTTTCAAAGTAACGACGCAGCGCAAGCGATGAAAGGACGGCGAAGCGCTCGTCGTCGCCAGCGGTGCATTTGGCGGCAGTCTTGAGCTCGGCGAATGCGGTGGTATGTGGCTGCAGTTGTTCGGCTCGGTTTTTGCGAGCACGGACGAATCGGACGATGCCCCAAATTAGCAGTCCCAAGGCGATGAGGCCGAGCGCGATCATGACGCCGAGCTGCCAAGGCTCAAAGGGCGGGATCTCAATCGGACCGCGCACATGATCCAGCGACGGGCCAGGCGGCAGATCGGGAAGCTGTGGTGTTTGTGCTGGCATGGGAGAGTGGAGAGTGGAGAGTGGAGAGTGGGGCAGCTAAAGCAGCCCGTCCTTGGTTTTTTTTCTTAATTCTTAATTCTTAATTCGTAATTCTCCTAGTGTCTGCTGGCGCGACGTGCGAAAAGCTTACGTAATTCGGGTAGGTAGGGCTGGTCGGAGCTGGCCTGTATCCAGTCGAGTCCCTTCTTGCGCATGTGGGAGTTGAAGTCTTGTTGGCGCTTGCGGGCGAGTGTGGCGTAGCGGTGGCGCGTGTTTTTGTTGCCAGTGTCGATCTCGACCATTTCTCCGGTCTCGGCATCTTCGAGTGTGATCAGGCCGACTTCGGGGAGCTCGATTTCGCGTGGGTCACTGAGTGCAATGCTGATCAGATCATGGCGCTGATTGGTGAGTGCCAGTGTATCGAAGAGTTCGGTGGGCTCGTCGAGGAAGTCGGAGATCATGAAGACGACGGTTTTACGACGTTGCACACGATTGAGATAGTCGAGTGCCGCCTTGTGTGAAGTGCGGCGACCTTTGGGCTCGAAGAACAAGATGTCGCGAATGACGCGAAGGATGTGGCGGCGGCCTTTTTTCGGTGGGATGTAATGTTCGACCTCGTCGGTATAAAGGAGCACGCCGACTTTGTCGTTGTTTTGCGTGGCAGAAAACGCGAGCACACTGGCGATTTCTGCAGCGCGTTCGCGTTTGCTTTGTTCGACGGAGCCGAAGACGCCTGAAGCGCTTAAATCGATCAGCAGCATCAAGGTCATCTCACGTTCTTCGCGGAAGACTTTTACGAAAGGACGATCCATCTTGGCGCTGACATTCCAGTCGATCGTGCGCACGTCGTCGCCGATTGCATATTCGCGCACCTCCTCAAAGTCCATGCCACGGCCCTTGAATGAGCTGTAGTAAGCACCTGTGACCGCTTCCGTCACTAGGTGACGGGCTCGGATCTCAAGGCGACGGACTTTTTTGATGATGTCTGCTGGAGTCACTTTTTGAAACGCTGAAATTTTGAAACGCTGAAAGGCTGAAAACTGGGAATGTGGAAACTCCTAATTCTTAATTGATAATTCCTAATTCTCTAAGGCACTGGCACGGCATCGAAGATCGATGACACGAGGTCTTCGCTGGTGATTTCTTCGGCTTCGGCTTCGTAGCTCGGGATCACGCGGTGGCGTAATACGTCCATGCCAATCTCTTTAATGTCTTGCGGGATCACGTAAGAGCGGCCTTGCATTAATGCCCAAGCTTTGGAGGCGAGGGTGAGGCTAATCGTGGCACGCGGACTGGCGCCGAATTGAATGTATTGGCCGAGCTTTAAATTGAAATCTTCTGGGTTACGTGTAGCGAGGATCAGATTCACAATGTAGTCGCGGATCTTCGGATCGACATAGACCTCGTTCACATGTTTGCGCGCTTGGCTGATTGCCTCGAGAGTGGTGACGGCATCGACGGTCAGATTTGGATCCGTCGAGGACATGCGGTCGAGGATCTCTCGCTCTTCTTCCTTGCTCGGGTAGCCGACCTTGAGCTTCAACATGAAGCGGTCGACCTGCGCTTCAGGCAGTGGATAGGTGCCTTCTTGGTCGATCGGATTTTCGGTGGCGAGCACGAGGAACGGCTCTGGCAGCGGGTAAGTCGTATCACCGATGGTCACTTGGTGCTCTTGCATGGCCTCGAGTAGCGCGCTCTGCACCTTTGCGGGAGCACGGTTAATTTCGTCGGCCAGCACGAGGTTGGCGAAAATAGGCCCCTTGCGCGTGTGGAAGGTGCTGTCCTTCGGGCTGTAGATGAGCGTTCCGATGACGTCAGCTGGTAGCAGGTCGGGGGTAAATTGGATACGCTTGAAATCGGCGTCTGTTGCTGTGGCGAGTGTGCGAATGCTCAAGGTCTTCGCGAGGCCAGGGACGCCTTCGAGGAGCACGTGGCCATTCGCGAGTAGACCGACGAGCAGCCGGTCCACCAAGTAGCGCTGCCCGACGATGACGCGGCTGATTTCTTGGCGTAGGGTCGGTATCCACGCGATGGCGGTTTCTAAAGCTTCGTTGGTTGGAGGAGTGGGTGAAGATTCTGAACTCATAATGGTAATTAACGGAAAAAACGCGTAGCGGTAGGAGATCAATGACAGGGTATCGTGCAAGAGGTTTCCTAGAAAATAATGAGAAATTGCATTTTGAAATGAACTGTGCCTTATTGTCTCATATGCCTGCAACGATATTGATAGTCGATGACGAAAAGAACACCCGTGAGGGGCTGAGCCTCGCGCTCGAGGAGGACTATGAGGTGTATTTGGCCTCTGGTGCCGAAGAGGCGTTTAACTTAATGGAGGCTGAGACGTTTGATGTTGTTTTGACTGACCTACGGATGGCCGGAAAGTCAGGTTTGAAGGTGATTGACTATGCTATTGCGCTGCCGAATCGGCCGATCTGTATTATGATGACGGCCTATGGCAACGTCGAAACTGCGGTTGAGGCGATGCGCCGTGGGGCCTTTGATTTTTTGACCAAGCCGGTGAGTTTGGAAAAGCTGGAGATTATTATAAAGCGCGCGCTGCAATCACGGACGATCGAGGCCGAAAATATGGTGCTGCATGAGCGCCTAGATAAGAAATACAGTTTTGGTGGGATTGTGGGCAATTCGCCGGGGCTCACCGATGTCTTAGATAAGGTGAAACTTGTGGCACCGTCGCGGGCAACTGTATTGCTCGAAGGTGAAACGGGCACAGGTAAGGAGTTGGTCGCACAGGCAATTCACCAAAACAGCACGCGTGCGCGTAAGCCTTTTGTGCCGGTGCATTGTGCCGCGCTGGCAGCGAATCTTCTGGAGAGTGAACTCTTTGGTCATGAGAAGGGCGCGTTTACTGGTGCGACTGAGCGACGGATCGGCCGCTTCGAGGCTGCGGATGGCGGCACCTTGTTTCTTGATGAAATCGGGGAGATTGATGCCTCCACGCAGGTTAAGTTGCTGCGTTTCTTAGAGACACGTAGTTTTGAGCGCCTTGGCAGCTCTAAAACGGTGGATATCGATGTGCGTCTGGTGTGTGCGACGAACCGTGATCTCACGGCGATGTCGAAAACCGGCGAGTTTCGTGAGGATTTACTGTATCGACTCAATGTGGTGACGATTCATCTACCTGCACTGCGGCACCGTGAGGAGGATCTCATTATTTTGCTGAACCACTATATTCAGGAGTTTAGCGAAGAAAATGGTGTGGAGCCAGTTCGTTTGACTGAGGGGGCGCTCGACGTGCTGCGCGCGTATCGTTGGCCAGGTAATATCCGCGAGCTGCGTAATTTTTGTGAGAATATCGTGGTGCTCAAGCGCGGCAGTGAAGTGACCGAGTATGATCTAGACCCGAAGTATCAAGTCCAAGAGGGTGAATCAATGGTTTCTGAGATTGTCACCTCCAGTGTCACCTTAAGCAAAGAGGATAACGAGAAACGGCTGTTGCGCAACGCGCTCATCAAAGCCAGCGGCAACCGCACGCGTGCTGCTGAGTTGATGGGGATCAGTCGACGCACCTTGCATCGTAAGCTCACGCAGTGGCCTGAATTGGACGTCGATAAATAGCGGCTCTGGCGCGTTCTCAGTGATTTAGCTTAGAGTTTGACTCTGTTTCAGTGTCCGTCAGAAATGTGAATACCTCGTTTTTTATTAGTCCCCTCTGTTTCGTTGACTTTAATTATGCTATCACGTCTTTCCTTCTTTTTTCTAGCCGCTGCTGTGGTGGCACCCGTTGGTGCCGAAGAAATCCGTATCGCGGCCTCCGATCTGTTGGCTGATTTTATTACTGAGCCCTTACAAGTTTACGGAGCAGAGCACACGATCAAGTTTGAGATCGATAGTATCGGAAGTTTGCCTGCGCTAGATCAGTTGCGTTCTGACGAAATTGATGTGGCTATTATCGCGGTGCCGGAAAATGCAGTGGTGCCGCGCGACGAGTTTAAGGTATTCCCTTTTGCCTATGATGTCGCTGTCGTTGCGGTCAATGAGAGTAATCCGATTGATGAAATGAGCATGGCGCGTCTTGGTGGTATTTTCGGTTCCGACGAAGAGTTTAACTACACATCTTGGGGAGATATGGGGCTTTCCGGTTGGGGGAATCGCTCGATTAAGCCACTTGCCGCACAGACCGAAGAGAGTATATCGCTCGAATTGTTTAAGTTTTCGGTTCTTAGCGGAGGGCATATGAAAACGACAGTCGCCGAGGTGAAAGATGCCGAGGTGGAAGAGTTATTGGTTTCCGATGCGGCATCGATCGCAATTATGCCACGTTTGCCAAAGAACAAGAAGGTCAAAGCGCTGATGATCTCTAGCGAGGCTGACGGTCCCGCTTTTGGGCCTACAGATGACAATGTCCACTATGGTGACTATCCGATCCGCTTGGCATTCTATATTATTTATAACGCTCGCGACGAAGCACGGGTCCAAGAATTACACCGTGTCTTAATGAGTGATGAGATCGCTGATGCGTTGCGTGAGAACAACTTATTTGCGTTGCCAGATACGGTGCGCCGTAAGCTGACAATTGATTTAGATCTGACAAAATAATTTTTTTTTGAAAACGCATTGACAGGAGCCGCGAATTTAGAATTCTTTGCGACTTCTTCCAAAGAAGCGAGCGTAGCTCAATTGGTAGAGCACCACCTTGCCAAGGTGGATGTCGAGAGTTCGAACCTCTTCGCTCGCTCCATTTTTTAAGCCCTCAGTCCTAATCGACTGGGGGCTTTTCTGTGTAATGGAGGGTAGGCTTGGGCTTACTCGCCTTTATCGGCGGGAGGGGGAGTTCAGTTCATCCTAAATAAACCTAAAAAGGTGAGTTAAAACTACGACGGAGGTCTGCCGTAGATGGCGTAGCAATCTACGCAGATCCACGCGAATAAATCCCAGAAAGCGCATGCTCACAAATACTTATATAGCTCATGGATGTGAGCTAAGGGTAAGAAGCTCTTCGCCATTTTGGCGACCTGTCAGATTGCTTCGCCATCTCCGGACTTCGGCGAGCTCAGTCGTGCCGCAGACCTACGTCGTGTCAATTCGTGGTTTCTAAAATTGAACTTAAGCCTACTGCCGTATTTAGGTTCATCTCTCCTGTGGAACGCGGGTGCCATGAGCAGTCGTGGTGAATTGTGACCCTGCGAATTCATCACAAAAAAGGCCGTTCCTTGCGGAACGGCCTTTGTTTGGAATGCTTGGAGGCGTGTTACTTATGCTTTCTCATCCTCGTCCGATTCGGAGAAGAGGTCTAGCTCGTCAGTTGCGGGTGCTTCTGGAGTGGCTTCAGCTGCTGGAGCTTCCGTTGCTGCATCTGCTGCAGGTGATTCGCCTTCGATCACTTCGACTGCTTCATCGCCAGCTTCCTCTTCGTCAGAGGCGATGACCTTGGAGATGCCGATGAGGGAGTCTCTGGCTGCCAGGTTGACGAGTTTGACACCGCTTGCGGCACGGCCGGTGATGCGAACATCGCCGATTGGGCTGCGGACGGCTTGACCCTTCTTGGTGAACATCATGATCTCGTCGGCATCGGTGACGCTGAGTGCGCCTGCGACCTTGTCGGACTTGATTGCGATGATACCAGAGCCACCACGTGATTGGACGCGGTAGTCGGAGAAGTCGGTGCGCTTACCGAGGCCGTTGGCACCTGCGATGAGGAGCTTGGCTTCGTCGTCGACGATTTCGATGGCAACGACTTTATCCTTCTCGCCCTTGAGCTTGATGCCGCGGACGCCGCGTGTGGCACGTCCTTGATCGCGGAGATCGGTTTCAGGGAAGCGGATGGATTGCGCGTTGCTAGTAACGAGCATGATGTCGTCGCCGCCTGTGGTAAGGCGTGCGCCGATGAGCTTGTCGCCTTCGTCAATGTTGATGCCGATCAGGCCGCCTTTACGGTGGTTCTTATAGTCGGAGAGCATGGTCTTCTTGGTGACACCCTTTTCGGTGGCGAGGACGATGCGTTGCTCGGACTCTTCGAAGCCGTCGACGCAAATCATTGCTGCAATCTGTTCGCCCTTTTGAAGCTCCAGGATGTTGGCGAGTGCGCGACCCTTAGCAATACGTGAACCTTCTGGCAGGTTGTAGACCTTTTCAACATACACACGGCCATTGTTCATGAAGAACATGATATTGTCGTGGGTAGATGCAGTGAAGAGGTGCTCGACGAAGTCGTCGTCATACTGGCCGGAACCGATGACGCCCTTGCCGCCACGTTTCTGTGAACGGTATTCGTCGAGGGAGGTGCGCTTCATGAAGCCCTTGTGTGTGATGGTGATCATGCAGCCTTCGTTTGGAATGATGTCTTCCATGCTGAGATCGCCATCGACTGCGAGGATTTCGGAGCGGCGTGCGTTGCCGTATTTCTCCTTCATTTCTTGCAGCTCTTCCTTGATCACTTCCAAGAGGCGGTGCTCGTTGTCGAGAATGTCGCGTAGGTAAGCAATGAGCTCCATGAGTGCAGCATACTCTTCTTCGATCTTGCCGCGTTCGAGACCAGTGAGCTGGTAGAGGCGGAGTTCGAGAATCGCATTGGTCTGCAACTCGGAGATGGGATATTTCGCCATCAAGTTTGTCTTCGCTTCGTCGCGGTTCTTCGATGCGCGGATGATCTTAACGAAATCGTCGAGATTATCGAGTGCGATGCGGAAGCCTTCGAGGATGTGCGCGCGCGCTTCTGCCTTACGCAGCTTGAACTGTGTGCGGCGGTAGATGACTTCGCGGCGGTGATCGATGTAGCAAGCGATCATTTCCTTGATGTTCATCTGCTTCGGGCGACGGTTGTCGAGTGCGAGTAAGATGACGCCGAACGAGCTTTCCAGTGCGGTGCTCTTGTAGAGTTGATTGATGATGACGCGAGGGATCGCACCGCGTTTCAGCTCGATGACGATACGTGTGGTCTCGGTGGACTCGTCGCGCAGGTCAGCAATGCCGTCAATGGACTTATCGGTGATGAGCTCCGCGATGCGCATCACGAGTGAGGCGCGGTTCACGTTGTAAGGGATGGCGGAGATGATGATCTCTTCCTTGCCCTTGGTCTCGACGACTTCAGCGATACCACGGGTGCGGACGATGCCACGACCAGTGCGGAGATAGCTTTGGATGCCGGCGGTGCCGTGCACGAAGCCGCCACCAGGGAAGTCGGGGCCGGGGATGATCTCGATGAGTTCATCCAAGCTGATGTTTGGATTGTCGATGATCGCGCAAGCGCCGTCGATAATCTCGCTCAGATTGTGTGGCGGGATATTGGTGGTCATGCCGACTGCAATACCAGTCGAGCCATTCATCAAAAGATTGGGCAACGCGGCAGGGAGGACGGAAGGCTCGGTGGTGCTCTCCTTATAGTTGGGCACGAAGTCGACGGTATCTTCGTCGATGTTCTTGAGCATGTCCTCTGCAATCGCTTCAAGTTTACACTCGGTATAACGATAGGCAGCAGGGGGATCGCCGTCGATCGAACCAAAGTTACCTTGCGGTTTGATCAGCGGGTAGCGCATGACCCAGTTTTGAGCGAGACGCACGAGCGTGTCGTAAACTGAGGAGTCACCGTGTGGGTGGTAGTTCTTTAGAACTTCCCCGACCACACCGGCGCACTTATCGAAGTTGCGGTTGTGGAGGAGGCCTTCACGGAGCATTGCGTAGAGAATACGGCGCTGCACGGGTTTGAAACCGTCACGAACGTCGGGCAATGCACGGCTGACGATAACGGACATCGAATAGTCGATGTATGCGGTCTGCATAATATCGATGATCGATGTGACTTCCGCGCGATCTGCATCGTTTGGAATTTCTGGTGGGAATTCTGGTGGGAGTTCTTCGGACATGAGCTTTTTTTAAAACGGAGTTTTAAAAAGAATTAAAAATTAGGAATTAAGAATTAGGAATGCGGTAAAGCTGCTCTCTGTATTCTTTAGATTTCTATTTTTTTAACTCTCTCTCTTTTAATTGATAATTCAAATTAGCGATTTGTAATGCTAACTTTTAATTCGTAATTCTTAATTCGTAATTTCTGAATGTTTGCTATCTCTATGTTTAAACATCGAGATATGAAACATTCAGCGCGTTATCTTCAATGAAGGCGCGGCGGGAAGGAACGTCTTCACCCATGAGCATGGAGAAGATGCCGTCGGCGACTGCGGCGTCGGCGATGCTGACTTTGAGCAGGTTACGTGTCTTCGGATCCATGGTGGTTTCGAAGAGCTGCTTCGGATTCATTTCCCCGAGACCTTTGTATCGTTGGATGCTTAGGCCGCGGCGACCAATCGCGCGGATGTTTTCGATGAGTTCGATGATGGATCCGAGCTCAATGATGTTCTCCTTCTTTGGATCGCCTTTATTTTCGATCAACTGATAGCGCGCTTCCTCAGTCTTTGTGAATGTGGTGATATCCATACCAGTCTCAGCGAGGTCGCGTAGTAGCTTCGTCATCTCCGTGGATTCGTAGATTTCGTGAAGTGATACACGTTGCTGCACGGTGACGCCTGCGTCGTTGACGACTTCGCGGTTGAGCGTGTCGCTTGCGTCGGCATCGGCTAGGCCGAATTCTTCGTGGAAGGCTGCACGTTCGTCGTCGTTACGTAGATAGCGGAACTCTTCGACGTTACCTGTGCGGATACGAGCGATGTAGCGCGGTAGTTCGTGTGTCTCGTTATGATGCTGATCGAGATAAGTCGCAAATTCGCAACCGTAGCGTGAGACGCCGCGGCCGACGACTTCCATGCGAGAGAGGATCTGGACGATCTTTTCGATGGTTTCGCTGTCGAGATCCTTGTTGTCGCGAAGGCGGACGAAATTCACGTCCTCAGTGCCAAGCTCGAGTAGGATGCGATTGAGCTGTGCATCATTGTCGATGTATTGCTCGCGACGCTTACGCTTGATCTTATACAGCGGCGGTTGCGCGATGTAAACGTATCCTGATTCGATCAGTCCGCGCATTTGGCGGAAGATGAAGGTGAGGAGTAGCGTTAGAATGTGGGCGCCGTCGACGTCCGCATCGGTCATCAAGATGATTTTGTGGTAACGCGCTTTGGATGCATCGAATGCTCCATCGCCTTCGTGGTCACCAATACCGGTGCCCATTGCGGTGATCAGGCTGCGGATTTCGTTGTTGTTCAGCACCTTGTCCAAGCGCGCTTTCTCAACGTTGAGCAGTTTACCACGGATTGGGAGAATCGCTTGTGTCGCACGGTCACGACCTTGCTTAGCGGAACCACCCGCAGAGTCACCTTCCACAATATAGATCTCGGAAATCGCTGGATCTTTAGAAGAACAGTCAGCTAGCTTGCCAGGGAGGCCGCCTCCGGAGAGCGCGCCCTTGCGGACGGTTTCGCGAGCCTTACGTGCGGCTTCACGAGCGCGAGCGGCGTGAAGGCACTTTTCGATGAGACGTTTGGCGGTTTGCGGATTCGTCTCAAAATAGTATTTGAGTTGCTCGCCAGTGATCTTTTGAACGATGCCGTCAACCTCACCATTGGAGAGTTTGGTCTTGGTCTGTCCTTCGAAACGTGGTTCTGGGACTTTAACGGAAATAACCGCAGTCAAACCTTCGCGCGTGTCATCGCCACTGAGGTTAGGGTCTTTCTCCTTGATCATGTTATTCTGCTTTGCGTAAGCATTGACCACGCGGGTCAGTGCGGTGCGGAAACCAGAAAGGTGCGTGCCACCTTCGATATTGTGAATCGAGTTGGCGTAAGCGTAAATTTGATCGTTATAGCTGTCGTTGTATTGCAGCGCGATGTCGACGACGATGTTGGCGTCGAGGTCGGGATTCGGAGTCGGTGCTTCACCGTGGAAGCTGATTGGATCCTCGTGCACGACGTTCTTGTTTTCGTTCAGGAAGCTGACGTATTCAGAGATACCATCCTTGAAGATAAAGTTGGTGCTCTTGTTGCTGCGTTCATCGACGAAAGTGATGTGGATGCCAGGATTCAGGAATGCGAGCTCACGTAGGCGCTTGCCTAGGAGTTCGGATTTGAATTCGCGGGTTGTCTCGAAGATCTCAGGGTCAGGGGAGAATGCGATACGTGTGCCGTTGCGCTTGGTCTCGCCAATGATCTTCATCTTGGAAGTCGTCTTGCCGCGCGAGAACTCCATCTTGTGGACTTTACCATCGCGACGAACTTCGACCTCGAACCAATCGGAGACCGCATTCACGCACTTCGCGCCGACGCCGTGGAGGCCACCAGAGACTTGGTAGGCGCCTTTGCCGAATTTACCACCTGCGTGCAGGTTGGTCATCACCAGCTCAAGGGCGGGGATGTTATACTTCGGGTGGATGTCGACCGGGATGCCGCGACCGTTGTCCTCAACGGAGCAGGAGCCGTCGTTGTGGATGCTGACGGTAATCTGCGAGCAGTAGCCGGCGAGGGCTTCGTCGATCGAGTTGTCAACGATCTCAAACACACAGTGGTGGAGTCCGCGTTCGTTGGTGTCGCCGATATACATATCGGGGCGTTTACGGACACCTTCTAGTCCCTCAAGCTTCTGAATCTTGGAAGAGTCATAGACGTCCTTAGGGGCGTCGTCGGCGACATCTTTTCGAGGCTTTTGAGGCTGTAAATCTTCAGGCTTTTCTTGTTCTGACATAAGCGCGTATTTATGTTCGTGAATCAAGCCTCTGACCACTAAAAAGTGACATTTATATAGTTTTTTTTAGTGTGCGCTATCGCTATGATAAAGAGTGGCTTATGTGCTTTTTGTCGGTGGCTTATTCTGGGGGCTTAGTTTTAAGTTTACTTCTTGAGTCAAGAGCCTAACTTAAGCGCTGTGAAACTCTCTCATAAGCTTGAATATGCCTGCCGCGTTTTGGCCCAACTTGCCCGTTCCCATGGGCAGGAGACTTTGGCTCATATCGATGAATTAGCTGATGCCGAAAAAATCCCGGCGAATTACCTCGTGCAGATTCTGAATGAATTGCGCAATGCGGGGCTGATTATCAGTAAGCGCGGCAAGCAGGGCGGCTATGCGCTCTCACGTGCGCCGGAACGCATTCGTTTAGATGAGATTGTCGCTGCGGTCGATGGCGAGCTATTGGAGCGCAATTTTGACGAAGCAGGGCACTCGGGCGAGCGCGTCGCAGGTATCTGGGGCGAGATCGGCGTCGAATTTCAGAAAAAAATCAGTAGCTACACGCTGGAGGCCTTTGTCGTGGAGGACTCCAATGATATGTATTACATCTAATTCAGCTTAGCTGAATTAGATGTAGTGAGGGCTCAGCTTCGCTGAGAGTGACGCCTGTGGCGGGTGAGAGTGAGGAGTGGTGATACTCTTAATCCTAATCTCCTGCGCGCTTTTGTGCGGATAAAGAGTAAGGTTAAGATTTAATGAGGTTCCCTCGGATGGACACTTGTGCATTTATTCGCCTGTAGCGGCTTCTGTGCTCTTTTTGATTAACTTTCCATTTTCATCTCTGCCTGTAAATCCCATGAGTATGTAATTTCTAGTGAGTTTCAGCTCTGAATTCGCTTTATCTATAAAGTATTGGTTGGGCTTCATTTTGATGTAGCTGACGAGCGCTTTCTCTTGCTCTTTGAAGTTCTTGATTTTGGTGACTTCTTCCAGTCTTGCTGCTTGATTCTCTTCAAATTCGAGTCTCTGCCGGATTTTATGTGCATCCTCTGGAATCTTCAATTCTGCATATAGAGTGTGTTTTTTCTGGAGAGAAGAGCTCACTTCTAGGCAAATACGATATCGTTTGAGTGAGTAGCCTGATTTCCTGGGGCTAAATTCCAAAGTTTCGTTTGGTTTTATTTCGAACTTGCCTGTGCCTGTTCCGCACCAAAATAGGGGCGCGCCTTCTGACCAATTGTTGTCATCTCGGTATTCTATTTTATGGAATGGGAGGCTTTTGTGCCCGAAATAGTAGATCGGTTGTTTCGTTTGGTTTCGAATCTGAAGGAGTTGAGGTGTTGTCCACTTCAAGGTGATTTCTTCCGCATGACCGCTGAAAACGGATGTTATCCAGATGAGTAGTAGCAGGAGAAGTTTTTTCATCGAATTACGTTCTACTATGTGATTCCGACCGATACGAGGGTGTCCCGGCGCCCTATTTAAAAGCTCCAGAATCGTGGCACGACGGCGACGGTCACTATAAAGCAAATGATATTTAGTGGCAGGCCGACTTTGGTGAAGTCGAAGAAGCGATAACCGCCGACGCCATAGACGTAGGTGTTGGTTTGGTAGCCGATCGGTGTCGCGAAACTCGCGGAGGCCGCGATACATGCCCCTACGACGAACGGGCGTGGGTCGATCCCGAGTGTCGCTGCGATACCGAGCGCAATGGGCACCATCAGTGCGACAGCGGCATTGTTTGAGAGAAATTCAGTGAAGGTCGAGGTGATGATGTAGACGAATGCGAGCATTAGCACGTTTTGTAAGTGCTCGGGTGCGAAGCTTTGCACGAGCCCGATCATATTTTCGGCGATCATCAGGCTGGCTCCTGTGGAGTCCATGGCCTGTCCGAGTGCGAGCATGCCGAAGATGATCATCAAGATACTCCATTCGACCGAGGCATACGCGTCTTTCGGTTTTACGCAGCCGGTGAGCATCAGAATAGCGACGCCGAGTGTGACGGCTGCGACAATGGGCACGAGGTTGAGTGTGGCGAGGGTGACGATGGTCGTGGTGACCGCGATCGCGATGGGCATCTTTGCGCGGACGCTGCGGGCGGGGAGGCGCGGTCGGTCGAGTAAAATGATCTCTTCGCTGGTCGAGAGGGAGTTGATCGCCTTGGTGGAGCCCATCATGAGTAGAGTGTCGCCCGGTTGTAGGCGCAGGCTATCAAGGCGGTCGCGTTGATTGTGCCCTTTGCGGTGCACGGCGACGACGACCATGCGGAAACGTTGGCGGAAGTTGATTTCGCCGAGCGTCTTGCCCAGGATCGTGGCGTGCGGGCCGACGACGCCTTCGACGATGGCACCTTCGTCCATCGCAATGGTTTCCAGGCCTGCAGAGATCTCGCCATGTAGGGCGATGCCTTTGATCGAGTTGGCTTCGGCTACACCAGACGGACGGCAGGCGAGCACGAGTCGGTCGCCGATTTCAAGTTTAGTGCGCTTGGGGTCACCCTTGACGGCGACACCGTGGCGCACGATTTCGAGTAGGCGAATGCCGCGGCCTTTGAGCATGCCGCTTTCGAGCGCGGTTTGGCCTTTGAGTTCGGAGCCGAGGCGGACGAAGGCTTCGGTCATAAACTCTTTGCGCTCTTCATCGCTGAGGATGGAGGTGAGGGTTTCGCGGTGCGGCAGCAGCTTGTTGCCGAAGAGCACGAGGTAGAGGGAGCCGAATGCGAGGATGGGCAGGCCAACTGCTGCGAGCTCGAACATACCAATCGGCTCGTGGCCAGAGTCCACGAGGATGCCACTGGCGAGTAGGTTGGTGCTGGTGCCTAGTAGGGTGCAAGTGCCGCCAAAGATCGAGGCGTAGGAGAGTGGGATCAGTAGTTTGGAGGAGGCGATTCCCATTTCTCGTGAAAGCGTGAGCACGACGGGCATCAATACGATCACGACGGGTGTGTTATTGATAAACGCGGAAACACCGGCCACACCAATCACCATGATAAAGATGAAGCTCCGGTAGGGGAGTTTGACCATGCGACGCAGGTAGCTAGTGATCAGGTCAATTGCGCCAGTGCGCTCGAGGGCGCCGCTGACAATAAACATTGCGGCAATGGTCAGTGGTGCTGAGTTGCCGAACACGCCGAGCATTGATTCTAGGTTCGGTAGCTCTTCGCTCTTGCTGATCATGCTGACGAAAATCAGCACACCGAAGACAGTGATTGCAGTGAGGTCCGCCGAGATACGCTCCCAAATGAAGCTTACGATCGCGAAGATTAGCAGTGCAAAAACGAAATAAATTTCCCAAGTCATTGAGTAAAAAGAAAAAAAGGAAGATCGAACTTAGGAGTGCGCGACTGGGCTAGTCGCTGGAAGGTCGTCCTGTTCTTCACTTCGAGCCCAAAGGTAAAAGGATATTGCTAAAATTGTAAGGGAAAAACCCATGTTTACGACTTTCATTATGATGCCGCCAAGGATCTGGTCGTTGAGTGGGTCGAGGTCAATGATTCGAGGTGCCCACGCATAGGTTGGGTAAATGGCTTCACCTGCGAAAGTGAGGAAGGCAAAGACGGGGAGTTGGCCGACCATGAGCAGGAATATTGCCAGCATGCGAACGCCGTAGCTGCGGCGTGGCACGCGTGTCGAGTTGGTCAAGTAGGGCCAGAGCATCAGTATTCCGAGCGAAAACATCGTCCAGTGCTCTAGCACGTGGATACGTTTATCGTGAAGTGCCGCTTCGTAGAGCACAGGAATGTGCCACGCTGTGTAGACGAAGGTGAACAGCAGGCCACCACAGGCAGGGTGGGTGAGCACATGCATGAGTTTGCGCAGCGGTTCAGGCTTGAGCAGCCAGTCGATGAACCATGCGGGCGTGCCGAAGATGAAGAGCACGGGGCACACGTAGATCAGCAGCATGTGCTGCGTCATATGGGCACAGAAAAGGAATTGCTCGCCGATTTGATCCAGGGGCGAGCCCACGGCGAGATACACGATGATCAGGCCTAGGTAGAATAAGATGACTTTGCCACGCGGAAATAGGGTGCCGGGGGCAATTCGCTCACGCAAGGGGCCGACGCCGAGCGCGTAGAGCCAGCCGACCATCAAGAGTGTGATCAGTAGCAGGGGCTCGGTATGCCAGTGTAGTTGCATTGTGATTAATGAATAATGGCGAATTGCTGATAGTCGCAAAAAGAAAGGACGACAGTTTCCTGTCGTCCTTAGAAATCTCAACTCTGATTTTATGCTAGAACGCAGAGATTGCTTCAAAGTCGACGAAGCTGCGATCCATGATGAACATCAAGGCGACGACGGTGCCGGAGGCGATCGCTAGGCCAGTGCCGAAGGCGAGTGTCAGTAACATCTTATCGTAAATCAGGTGCATGAACCATGCGATGACGCTGAAAAATTTGAACAGCGACAGGGCAATCAGCGAGCTGAAGACGACGGCTTCGTGGATGGGCAAGTAAACGAGCACCAACTCGATCCCAGTGATCGCGGCTAGCACGAGTGCGAGATTGATAAAGGTGTGATGCTTTTGTGCTTCGCCGCTGTGGTCGGCGTGTGTTGTAGAATGTGTATCAGACATGGTGCGTATTATTGAATGAATTCAATCAGATAGATCACGGTGAAGATGATAATCCAGACGATATCAACAAAGTGCCAGTAAAGCCCCGCGACTTCAACATCGACGGCACTTTCGTGCGGATCCATTTTTCCTGTGTGTGAGTAGAAATACATGCAGATCAGCCAGAAGACACCAATTGCAACGTGCACTCCGTGCGTGCCAGTCAGCATGTAGAAGGTCGAGCCGAAGGTGCCACTCTTGAGTGTTAGTCCCGCGTGGGTGAATTCGGTGAACTCATAGACTTGGCAGGCTAGGAAGATCAGGCCGAAGAAAATCACGCCGAGTGTGTTGCGGCGGAAGCTCTTCATGTTGCCCTTATGCATCGCGGATACTGCGAATGCCATGAGCGCCGAACTCATCAACAGGATGAAAGTCGAGAAGGAGGTGAGCTCGAGGCTGAAGAGGGAGGTCGGATCAAACGACTCTGGATATAACTTACGATATATCAGGTGCGTGGAGATCATGGTGCCGAAAAACATGCAGTCGGAACCAAGAAACAACCACATGAAGAGTTTCTTGTTGTCGACCATCAGTTTGTGATGGCTGTCGTTGTGGGCGGGTTTGGCGTCACTCATTGTGTAAGAAATGCTGAAATGCTGAAATATTGAGATGCTGAAATACTAAAATCAGTGGCTTAGATCTCGTCTTCTTTCGGGTGGAGGTGATAGCCGCCAGGGCCTTCGATCGCCCATAGGATGGCGCCGAGCGTGATGATTACGAGTCCGCTAATCGTGACGTAGCCCATGTATGGCACCCCGGCTTGCATTAAGCAGAGTCCGAGGCCGAGCGGAATGAAGCCGAATGAGGCGACCATTGGCATCCATGACTGGCTTGGCATATGGATGCCGTGCTTCGCTTCGTCGAGGAATGTGATCTTGCGGTTCTCCGCGCCGTGCTTGTGCTCCCAAAGTGCATCGCGTGCAGGGATGATGGGCGTATTGGCAAAGTTGTAGCAGCGAGGGGGCGAGGTGGTTGCCCACTCCAGCGTGCGTGCATTCCAGGGGTCATTGCCGGCTGGCTTGCCCTTTGTCATGAGTAATATGATGTCGATTACGAAGAGCAGAATGGAGAAGCCCAAGATGAATGCGCCGATGGTGCAGATCATGTTGTAGCCATCCCATCCGAATCCGGAAAGATACGTGTGTGTGCGGCGCGGCATGCCGATCAATCCGAGGAAGTGCATCGGGAAGAAGGTTACATTCAAGCCGATCGTTGCAAAAATAGCGACCCATGTGCTGAGCTTACCTGCCCACATTTTGCCGAGCATCTTCGGTAGCCAGAAATATAGACCGCTGATCGATGCCAACAAAATGCCGCCAATCGCCACATAGTGGAAGTGGGCGATCACGAAGTAACTGTCTTGCTGCTGCGCATCCGCAGGAGCCGCAGAGTGCATGATGCCAGAGAAACCGCCCATCATGAACATCCAGATGAAACCGACACTGAAAATCATCGGCGCATCGAAACGGACGCGACCACCCCAGAGCGTGCCGATCCAGTTGAAAATCTTAACTCCCGTTGGCACCGCAATGGCCATCGTCAACAGCGAGAAAGCGGCCGTTGCGACCTTGCCCAAGCCAGTCGTGAACATGTGGTGCGACCAAACTGCGAATCCAAGGAAGCCGATCACTGCGCCGGAGAATACCACGATGGAATAGCCGAACAGTGGCTTCTTTGAGAAGGTTGGTAGGACTTCAGAGACGATACCCATGGCAGGGAGCACGAGGATATACACTTCGGGGTGACCGAAAATCCAGAACAAGTGCTGCCAGAGGATCGGCTGCCCACCTTCGGAGATCTGGAAGAAGCTGGTGTCAAAGACGCGGTCGAACATGAGCTGCCCCAGCGCGATGGTGATCGCAGGGAATGCGAACACGATCAGTAGGGAGACGATCAAGGTCATCCAAGTGAAGACTGGTAGGCGCATCATCTTCATGCCCGGTGCGCGCATGTTGATAATCGTGGCGATGAAATTCATCGACGCGCTCAACGAGGCGATCCCGAGGATTTGCAGACCCATGATCCAGAAGTCGGTGCCGACGCCAGTGAATTGGCGCTCGGTCAATGGCGCATAGCCGAACCAACCCATGCCAGGGACGAAGTCCGTCATGCCGGCTGTGGGGCCAGAGGCGGTGAACCAGCCGAGTTCGCCAAATGCTTGCATCAACCAACTGAAGTTGAGGACGAGCGCACCTGCGACGAAGGTCCACAGGCTGAAGCTATTGATGCGTGGGAATGCCACGTCACGCGCACCGATCTGAAGGGGCACGAGGAAATTGAAGAACGCGGCATTCAATGGCATGACCGCGAGGAAAATCATCGTGGTGCCGTGCATGGTGAACAGTTGATTGTAGCGTTCTGCAGAGACGAGGTCATTTTCTGGCACGATGAGCTGTGCGCGAATGATCAGCGCTTCAACACCGCCGACAAGCAGAAAGAAGAGTGCGATCGCACCATACATGATGCCGATCTTCTTGTGGTCCACCGTGGTGAGCCAGTCGATGATGACGCTCTTGCTATGGTCGGGGCGCTTGAGTCCGAGATTACTTTTCTCGGGCTTGAGCGCGTGATCGTCGTGCGTGGTCGCGGGTGCGGTAGGTTCTGTAAGTGTGCTGCTCATGGTAGAGATCTACTTGAGGGTTTGCAGGTAAAGTGAGATTTTACGGACTTCGTCGTCTGTCAGTAGTTTGAGTTTCTCAGGATCTTCTGGATCTGTGAGTTCACCGATGCCGCCGCCATTGGCTTTCCACATCAGGTTGCCGGGTTTTACGACGTCGGGCTCTTTGATCCATTTGTAGAAGTTCTCGTATTGTTGCTCTAGGTCAACTGAACCGTCTTCGGCGCGGTGGTTGAGCCAGCCAGCTGCGATGGAGTGGCGTGCGGCGACCTTTGTGAGGCTCGGGCCAGCCATGCCGATTGCGCGCGGGTTGCCATTGACAGTGTGGCAAGTCGCACATTTTCCGCGTCCCATGAAGAGCTGGAGGCCTTCGTTTTCATCGCCAGTCAATAGTTCTGGGTTTTCGGAGTTGGTCTCATACCACTTGTCCCAATCCATGCCACCTGGTGCTTTGTGGCCGGTCTTGATTTCAGAGACCCATGTAGCAAATTCGCTGTCGGTTACGACTGTTGCGCGAAACAACATGCGCGCGTGGGAATCACCGCAATACTCAGCACATTGGCCGTAGTAGTAATCGTTGATCTCTTCTTGTAGGTAAAGTGCGTAGGCTGCGCGGAGTTCTTCGTCCGTGCCTTCCGCTCCAGTCTTTGCCTGCCAGTCTTCGATTGAGTCGCCGGCTTGAATCCACATGCCATTGGCGCGACCTGGGATCAAATCAACCTTACCTGCGATACGTGGCAACCAGAAGGAGTGGATCACATCCTTGGAGCGGAGCTCTAGGCGGATCGCTTTGCCAGCTGGGATGATCATCTCATTGGCAGAGGTGATACCGAGTTGCGGGTAGTCAAATGCCCACCACCACTGGTAGCCATCGACGCGGATGGTCAAAACATTGTCCTCTTCGGCAGCGGCGAGGTCGTCGCCTTCATACCATGCGCCGAGCTTGCTTTCTTCCGTGATGGGGAAGTCATGGGTATACCAAATCGCTTTCAGTGTTGGCACTGCCACAATGACGAGTAGCAGGATCGATGCGCCAATCAGGCCGATCTCGACCAGTGGATTGCCGTGGCCTTGTGCGGGTAGTGGGCGGTCATCGTCCTTGCGTTCGCGGAATTTGATCGTCGCGTAGAGGAAGACGGCTCCAACAATCACGAAGATGAAGCCAGTCACCCATACGGTCACCATGAAAAGGTCGTATTGAGTCTCTGCGATCGGTCCCTTGGTGTCGAAGGTCGACATGCGGGTGTTGAAATCACAACCACCCAGTAGGGTGACTGCGATCAACGAGGATGCGAGTGCGATGAAACGGCGGAGTCCGCTGGATGCGTTCTTCACTAGTAGTAGTTGGTAGGTAGTTAGATAGAAAGGCGGTATGATTCGAGAATCAAAGGGTAGGTGTTACGCGTGCTAATACAAGCTGACAAGATAATCTTTGCTGATAGCTGAAATTAGCGGATCTGATAAAAACGACAAGGCAGTCGTTTTGATTCAGTTCTGGTTTCAGAACCACTGATATAAGAAGCAGTAAACCAGCACGCCGGTCACTGAGACATAATACCAGATCGGAAAGGTCCAGCGCGCCCAAGCGCGATGTCGCTCGCGTTTACCCTTGATCGCCAGCGTCAGAGTCGTGAGCACCAGCGGCACGATTGCCATGGCTAGCACGATATGCGTCGCAAGCATAATGTAGTAGAAGGTGCGCCATGCGCCTTCGCCGGCGAACGGTGTGTGCACGCCTTGCACTAGGTATTTGTGCAGCACGTAGAAGATCAGGAAGATGATCGATACCGAGAAGGCGCTCAGCATGCACTTGCGATGTGCTTGTTCGCGGCCGGTTTTGATGCAGATGAATCCTGCCGTCAGGAGCACCGTCGCAGTGCCATTGAGCAGTGCGTTAACCGTGGGAAGTGCTTCGGTGAAAGACATTAATGCAAATGGGTAATAGGTAATGGCTAATTGGTAATGGCTAATCGGTATTTAGTGATAGCTCATTTACATTCAGATTAGCCATCATTCATTAACAATTAGCTATTCTCTAAGCCCCGCTTAGAGTGCTTAGAGCAACCAGAGATCCAGCACGAGCGGAAAGAGCAGCGCGGGCAGGTAGAAAATCGAGGCGAAGAACAGTTTACGCGCAGCTGCGTCGCGTTCTTCGGCTTTGAGAAATGCAATCGCAGGGCGTAGCATGTAGATGCCAGCGGCGATGGCGATGGTTCCGTAGATCCATGTCGCATAGCCCAAGAGCACGGGTAGTAAGGTGCTGACGATCAATGCGAGGCAAAAGGCAAAGGACTGCACGGCAACTTTGTGGCCTGTGCTGTCTGCATTGGAGAGCATCACGAAGCCGCCTTGCGCGTAGTCTTTGCGGTGCGTCCATGCGATCGCGAAGAAGTGCGGCATCTGCCAAAGGAAGAGAATTGCAAAAAGAATCCAGCCTAGCGTCGTGATTTGGCCTTCGGCAGCGGCCCAACCGATGAGTGGTGGCAATGCGCCTGGGATCGCTCCGATTAAAGTGTTCCAAGTCGTCAGCCGTTTCAGCGGTGTATATAGCAGCACGTAGGAGGCGATCGTGGCGGCGGTCAATGTGCCTGCCAAAAGATTCGCCCCTTTATATAAGAGGAAGCAGCCGAGGATGCTCAGCCCGAGGCCGTAAATCAATGCATGCATCGGAGCGATACGACCGGCAGGGATTGCTCGGTCTTTGGTGCGCACCATTTTGGCATCGGCTTCACGCTCCAGCCATTGGTTCAGCACCGCTGCGCCGCCAGCGGCCAAAGAGGTGCCGATCAGCAAGCTGAACAGCACCCCAAGGTCACGTTCCGGATCGGCGGAAAGGTAGCCCGCCACCGCAGTGACAACTGAGAGAAAACTCAGCCGTGGTTTTGTTAACTCATAAAAATCTTCAGCACGATCGCGCCATGAAACCGCCGACTCCGAAGAACCGGTAATACTAGAAGACTGTGTAGATGAGTGACTCAATGGTTAGTAGAGAGTGAGTATGGCACGCTCGCTCAAGATAAGCTTAACTGATAGGTAGTATGCGTTATGCTTTTCCTGGACGATGCGCTAGAAAAGTAATGCCCCACGTGCTTGCAAGTAGAAAAGCGCCAATTAGGTGGTGAATTGTTGCGACATAAGGATTTCTTACTGTCCAGATCGTGAGTGCGCCCAAGTAAACTTGAAGGATGAGCAGCCCAAGAATTGCTAATATCCCAATCTTAAAGGCCTTACGTGTCGTATTGTTGGCCCAAAGTTGACTGAGAAATATCAGTAGCACTCCTGTTACTATGACCGCTCCGACACGGTGTGCAAAGTGAATGGCGACGTCAAAATTCCAATAGGCTGGTAGCAAACTGCCTGGTTGTGCCATTGGAAATTGTGCGATCGCAAGTCCCGCCTCGGCATGTCGCATGATCGCGCCGACCAGAATTTGTAGGAAAATCGTCACGGTGCAGGCAATCCCCCAGTGCTTGATTGAGCTTGGCACCGCTCGAGTGAGCCCCCCGTTGTGCTCGATCCATTTGCGTGAACTGCCGATTGTCAGTGCCACGAGGATTCCCAACACGATCATTGCGCCACAGGCGTGCGCCACCGCGAAACTTTGCGCCACCAGATTGTGATCGGCCATTGTATTGAGCGCATCAAATCGCACGCGCGCGCCGCCGAGCACTCCCTGCAAAACGACGACCAGCACCAGCACGCGTGCCCAAACACGCATCCATGAGCGCTCTTCACGCAGCCAGGTGAAGAGTAAGAGTCCGAGCGAGAGAAAGCCCACGATCATGCCGAGTAGGCGGTGGCTGTGTTCCGCGCGCATGTCGGATTGCACGGTCCAGTCAGTCGGGTTGAGTGAGCCATTGGAGAGGGGCCAATCGAGAAAGGCCATACCCGCACGGATACTGGTGGTAAACCCACCAGCGAAGAGTAGCGGTGTGATCCAGCAAAGTGCGAAGACGCAGAAAGCGAAGAGCCACGGTTGATACGTGTCAGTGCGTTTGGATGTAAGAGTGGTCATGGTAGTCGAGGAGGGCAGACTGTGTCTCGTTCGGTGGTAGGATCAAGCGGAAGTTTGATTCTGTTTTTAGAGTTCGGCGCAGGACATGCGTCACTGTATGTGTCGTTTTCGACTAGTGAAATCAAGTCTGGCCTGGTCTGTGCTTATGATCGGTATAATTTGATTTGAAATCTCTCTATCAAGGGGCGACACTGCGCGCTTACCTCATGAACAAGACCCTCTTTTTTAATACTTTACTCGATACGCTCCGCGAGGAGGCCATGCATGCTATCAAAGCGTCCCAAGACGCAGCAGAGTATGCCACGAGTGAAGAATCGCGTGCCGAATCACAATGGGACACGCAAGGGCTTGAAGCCTCATACCTCGCAGCTGGCCAAGCCGGTCAAGCGCAGCAGTGGGCCGATGCGGTGGAAGAATTACAGTCCGAGCGTGAAGATTTATTGAAGCCAAATGCAACCGTGTCACTCGGAGCGTTGTTTAAGTGTGACTTCGGTGGCACCGAAGAGGTGTATTTCTTTGCAGGTGTGGCCGGTGGTCAGGTCATTAAAATGGAGAACATGGAGGTCACTGTGATCACCTCTCAGTCTCCTTTAGCCGGAAAGCTACGCGGATTAAAAGTCGGCGAGACGTTTGCCCTGCCCAGAGGTAAGTTCGGCGAGATCCTGGCGATCGAGTAGATTCGTGTAGGGCTCGTCGCTTGCGCGTTGCCGAGGGGTGCAATTGGCAGTGGTTAAGCACCGAGGTTCTGCAGCGGTCTGCGCAAGCGACAGACCCTACGTTCGACTGCGTTTCAATTCCTACCGCTCCAACGTTCCGCGCGTCACTCCGAGCTGATTGATCAGTCTCAATTCCTGCCACAGTGTGTCGGGGCTCATTTCGCCGCGAAGCAATGCTTCGTAGTGTTCCATCGTGCGGCGCACTTCGTCGCCGGTTTCGTTGAGGAATTCGATGCGGAACGCGGCTGCGCCATGCTTCGCCATGTCATGTGCGAACTCAGCGCCGGTCTGGGCTTTGGAATTGAACAGTGTATTGCGGCAACCAGCATCGGCTTTTAATGGATGCAGTGCACCGACGCGGTCTTTCAACTGCACTTGATGCGTGTCGCACGGGCGTCCGCAGTCGCGGAAGTCTTTGCCCTCCGATAGAAAGGCGCAGAACACGCAGTGCTCCATATGAAACATGGGCATGTGTTGGTGCAGCGTAATTTCAAACCAGCCGGGCTTTGAATTGCTGAGTAGTGCATCAAGTTGCGTGGTGTTCAGGTCATACGAGGCGGTGAGGCGTTCGAGTTTCCAACGATCAATCAAATATTCGGCGGTCAAATGATTCGCAACGTTGAGCGAGAAGTCCCCGCGCATGCGATGCTCTGATAGCGCGTTGAGGTGTTCATGGTTGCGGGCGAGGAATCCGTCTGCGCCGCATTTGAGCAACTGCTTCGTGATGAAATCCTCACCGGATTTGAACATGCGCGGTGGTGCGACCCAGATGTCGCGCTTGCGTCCGTCTTGTTGTTCGGCGTCGCGGGCGCGTTGCACGGCTTCGGCATATTTGCGTGGATCTTCGAGCTCAATGTAGATTTCGGAGTAGGGCAGTGTGAGCGCCACGTCGAACTGTTCCCAATTCCTAACATACGGAATCAAATACGGCTGCGCCGAGTGAGAAGTGGAGGTCTGTGAGGGGTGGGAAGTGAGAATCGGGCCTGGAAGTGCTAGTTGCCAGCGTAGTGGTTGGGCGCGTAGCGCGATCAGTTGGTCCACTGCGTCGCGACGTAATTGGTTGAGCATCGACGCGGGCACCATGCAGCCGTCGCCGAGTTGATTGTCCAAAGATGCGAGATGAAACCCTGTGCTGCCAAGTCGCCCGATCTTCTTTGTGAGTGTTTCGGTGTCAGCGGCTTTCTTTTGTGCGGCTTCGAGGGATTGCTCCGATTCGGTTTGCACGACGCGGCCTTCTTCATCTTGAAGTGAGAGCACGAGTGGTTGGCCAATGCATCCAGTGACGGTTGCAGTAATTGGGCGTTTGTAATTTGGCTGCTCCACTTCGAAACTTTGGCGCAGTGCCTTATCCAACGCAGGGTCTGATGTTTTATAAACGGTGTCGCCGGCGCTGACGCGGTGCCAGTTGATGGAGTCTCTTAGGAAACGGATGAAGCTACGGTTGCTCTCAGTATCCACGGATGTGATACGTCCGCCTTCTTCGCGTTCGTCGGGATGTCCGCGGTCGAGCACGACGCCGTCGCCCGCTTTGACCTCATGATCCAGTGCGAGCCAGATGCCGTCGCGCTCGATGCGCTCGACGACGCCGAGACGAACGCCACGCTTTTTGCCGAAGCGCGCATGCACGAGTTTTTGATTGTCGATACCGCCGAGCCAGCCAGTGGTGAGGCCACGAGAGAAGGTCATTTCCAAGGCGTAGCGGCCTTCGTCGGCGCTGAAGGGGGCGAGTTTTGTCGCTTGTTCGGGATAGCGCTTATTCCACGCGGCATCGAGTGCTTTGCGATAGACGCTGGTTACGGCGGCTACGTATTCAGGTGCTTTCAGGCGGCCTTCGATTTTTAAACTCGCAACGCCAGCATCGATGATGCCGTCCATTGCATCGAGTCCTGCAAGGTCTTGTGGGCTGAGTAAGTAGCGTTGCGCGCCGAGCTCTACTTGTTCGCCGTCGCTAAACAGGTCGTAGGGCAGGCGACAGGCTTGCGCGCATTCGCCGCGATTGGCGGAACGTCCGCCGAGCGATTCGCTGGTCAAGCACTGCCCCGAATACGCCACACAGAGCGCGCCGTGGACGAAGATTTCCAACGGCATATCAAGGCCGTTCTTGAGGGTCTTTTCTTTGATCGCGTTGATCTCCTTGAGCGAACACTCACGTGCCAATACCACGACGCTGGAACCGAGTTCTTCAGCGAAATGAACGCCGGCTTCGCTGGTCACACTCATCTGAGTGGACGCATGGATGGGGAAGTCTGGAGACAGCTTGCGGATCAGACGGCAGATACCGACGTCTTGCACGATGGCCGCATCGACTCCGGCGCTGATGATGGAGCGTAGGAAGCTTTCGGCATCTTCGAGCTCATTGGAAAAGACCAGCGTATTGAAAGTCACATAGCCGCGCACACCGCGCTCATGTAGGTAAGCCATCAAATCTGGCAGGTCGGCTTCGGTGAAATTCTTGCCGCGCATGCGCGCATTGAAACGATCCAGACCAAAGAAAATCGCATCGGCACCATTCTCGACAGCCGCGCGGGCGCATTCCCAGTCGCCTGCAGGCGCAAGGATTTCAGGTTTGTAGAGTGTGGCGTGCGAGCGGTCGCTATCGACGTTGAGGCGCTTTGGTATGAGTTTTGGCATGCTGGGAAGGTTGAAAATTTAATCGAGACGTTTTCGTTCGCGTTCGATTTCAGCTTTGAGTGTTTCTTCGCTTGGGAGAATCGTGCGGTATTTGGAGGCGAACAGTTGTTCGTTTTCTTTGAGGACGGAGTATTGCACCATCGTTTCATCTTTGTCCGCGCAGAGGATGATGCCGATGGTGGGGTTGTCATCTTCACCGCGCTTTAGGTCGTCAAACATGCGCACATACATGTCCATTTGGCCGATGTCCTGGTGGGTGAGCTTGGTTGTTTTTAGATCCAATATCACGAAGCACTTGAGCAAGTAGTTGTAGAAAACTAGGTCGAGATAGAAGTGATTGGTTTCGGTGCTGATAATACGACTGAGTTTTAATTTGACGCTCTAGTTCTCGGACACTCCAGTTTTGCTTCTTGGATTCGACGAGGTAGTAGTGTCGAGCTGCTTCATCCTCTTCTCGCATGACGAGACAATTATGGCTCCAGCTCAATTCGCTAGACAGTGTGTAGCGAATTCCTTTTTCTGGGCAACTTAGGTAGAACTGCCTCATATTTCTTAGGTTCGCGAGTGAGAATCCTTTGCCAAATTCACTCGTCAGGCTTTTGGAGAGTGCTTCGATGACTCGTTTGCCATAAGTCGCCTTGGCAGCTCCGCCTTGTTCTTCCTTGACGATGCGTTCGCCGATACTCCAGTAGGCTTCCACCATTACGGAGTTGATGGTCTTGACGGCTTGGCCTCGGGCACGCTGCAATATTTCTTTGACTTCAGAAAAGAACTCGTTGGCGTCGCTATCAGATAGATTGGTGCTCATTGGATTGTGGGAAGAAGTTATGTTTGAACTGTTAAGGATTCCTTAACAGTTGCCTCGGAGATCAATTCTCCATCTTCGAAAATATGTTTCTCATGTATGGAAACGTTATTCTTTGTCGTCTGAAAAAACTCCGCTATTTCCAGTTGCGTGAGCCAGACGGTTTCGTCTTCGGCACGGAGCTGAATTTGGCTTTTGCCGTCTTCGGTTGTGTAAAGGATGAACATCAGGTGTTGGTCGAGGAGGCGACGGTGTGGTGATCAGGCAGGTTTGTAAAGGGCAGTGTGCAGCAAGTCGGTTTAGGGTTTTGAGGAAGAGCGGATTTTCTATTTATTCTGTGTTCCGTAGTCGGACTGTGGTTCCTGCACGAGCGTTTCGGCTGAGATGCCTAGGCCGGTATGAAGGGCGCGGATCATGTTGAGGCTCAGGGGGCGTTTGTGGTTAAGAACTTCGGATACCTTGCTCTTACTGGGAATGTATTTGGTGAGGTCGGTGGCTTTGAGCCCGAGTTGCTCCATCCGGAATTTGATGGCTTCGATGGGATCGGGCGGTGGCACGGGCTGGTGCTTGGATTCGTAGTTTTCGATGAGCAGCGTCCATAGCTCTAATTCCGCTTCTTCTGAGCTGCCGGGCGTGGCATCCATCAGGGCTTCCACACGATTGAGCGCTGCGGAGTGGTCGGCTTTTGTCTGTAGGATTTTGGGTTGCATGGCTGGCTGCTTCGCAGCTGTGAGGAGTGAGGAGTGAGGAGTGAGGAGTGAGGAGTGAGCAGTGAGGAGTGAGGAGTGAGCAGTGAGGAGTGAGGAGTGTTTAGATAATGATGGCGTCGATCTTGTCATATTCGGCGTGCGTTCCGATAAAACGAATAAAGAGGATTCCTGTGTTGTAGTGGACTTTTACAATGAGTCTGTAGTGATTGCCCTTGATGTTGAAGACGATGCGATTGCCTGGAAGGATATCAGCAGATGGATAGGCTTGCTTGATTGCTTTCTGGGTGGACCACTTTGCTTCCGAAGCTTCATGGAACCATGCACGTAGAGCTTGTTCAGCATCGGCATGTATTTGCCAGAAATCGCGTAAGGTGCCTCGGCTGATGATTCGCATGGTTTAGAGGGTAAGGATGAGGGGGAGCAGCTTTTAGGCAAGCTAAAGGTTCCCATTTTGGGAACATTGTTCGTTTTGAGCTCAGGACGGCAGGGAGCCGCAACGTCCTCGTTGGCTGTTTCCGTTACGGCTGCGGTGCTGCTGGGAGGCCTTCTGAAGCCATCCATTTTAGCAATGGGGCAAGTGTGTCTGTTTCTTTGGCGACTTTTGATTCGTTTACGGCGAGTCCGTAGTCTTCGGGGTGCCAGGTGCTGGGAGCCTAGTTTTTGGAGGATTTCAGGGATCAGAGCCCTTTTGCGGGGAGCCGATACGCTGAATGTGCCCTGAGTCTTGTAGGGATCGGAGTTTGCGTTGAATTGTGCGGGAGCTGGAGCTGAGTGCTACGGCTAGATCGACGGTGGCAATCTCCGGAGTCGCGAGCTGGAGCTGGAGGATTTCTTCTGCCATTTCTTCCGCTACGCTAGGGAAGGTGAGAGTGAAAAAGCCGTCATCGTCGACCTGCGCGGCAGGGGCGTTGCCCGCTACGAGACTCTGTTGAATACGGAGTCCATTTTCCATACAAATATCGGAAGTATTCGTGATACGTGCTAGCTGTCGAAACGTGCGCGTGCGGTTTCGATGGCGGCTTGCAGTTTCTGCTGTAGGAGTGCGGGCGAGGGTAGAGCTGTCAAGTATTCGGCGACGTGGATGCCAGATTGATCGAGCTCTAGCAGTTCGATTTGTTCCTGCTTCTTACCTGCGCAGAGAATGATGCCGAGTGGGGCGTCTTCGCCAGGTTGTTGCTCATGTTTGGCGAGCCAGCGGAGATACAATTCCATTTGTCCTTTATCTTTGGCTTGGAAATCGCCGAGTTTGAGGTCGATCGCGATCAGGCGCTTGAGGCCTCGGTGATAGAATAGGAGGTCGATGTAGAAATCGTCGGAGTCGATCTGGATGCGTTTTTGACGTCCGAGGAAGGCGAAGCCGCTGCCGAGCTCTAGCAGGAAGGTTTCGAGTTCACGCAGGATCGCGTCTTCGAGATCTTTTTCGAGGTAGCGGTCTCAGAGGCCTAGAAAGTCGAGGACATAGGGATCGCGAAAGACGAGGTCGGGAGAGATTGGTCTTCGGTGCGGAGTGCAGTGATTTCAGCTTCAGCGACTTCCTCGGGTTTCTTGGAAATGGCGGTGCGCTCGAAGAGCATGCCTTGAATCTTGGCGCGTAGCGTGCGCACGCTCCAACGTTCGACGCGGCACATCTCTGCGTAGAACTCACGTTGGAGTGGCTGGTTGAGCGGGATTAGGGCAGAAAAATGTGACCAGCCCAATTGTGCAGACAGTGTCTGCACAATTGCCGCCTCGGGGAAAACCTCGGCAAAGCGGATCATGTTGAAGAGGTTGCGTCGGCTGAAGCCGCGACCGAATTCTTCTGTCAATTGTGCACTCAGTGATTGCACAATCTCTTTACCATATTCGGCACGCTCGTTGTTGAGGATTTCTGTCTGGATGCGCTTACCGATACGCCAGTAGAGCAAAGTCATGCCGGCATTGACCGTTTGAGCCACACCTTCACGGGTTTGCTCGATCATGCGGCGCACGTCGGTCGCCAGACCTTCCTTGCTTTGGATGATGTCGATGTTTTGCGGACTCATTGTCTTCTGGATTCGTTTATTAAAGTCAGGTTAGCTATTGTGGCTTCTTGAGGACAGAATAAAACAGACCAGCCCTTTTATGTGCATTCTCTTTACAGACGAGTGGCGCGGGGCGCAGTGCTAGCTGCCTGTATTCTGCTGCTCTTCGGGAGGGATCGGCAAGAGGCGGTCACGGTCGTAAGGTCGTTCGGCTTTGCGCGGCATTACATCCTCGGGGAATTCATGTTTCCAGTCATCGCGTTCCGTGTCGTCGGCGTAGTATTTGAGGTGAATTCCGTTCATTTCAGGCGTATCTTCGGTTGGGAATTCGGTCATGTCGTAGCGACTATTCCATCCAGATCCATCAGGCATGATCTGCGTTTCTTCCGGTAGCACCTCGTTGAAGAGTAAGTCGTAGAAAACTCGGTCGGAGAGATGGTCGCTACAATAGAAGAACACACGCATGGTCGCCAAGGCTCTGAGGAGTTTCCAGAGGGCTGCGTGCAGGTCGTCGTCAGTCGTGAGTTGATCGGGGGGCACAGCACAGAAACCGTGCCGCTCTAGCAGTGCTGCCTTGAGAGACATATAGGGCGCAGTTTCGAAGGCGTGGATGTGCGACCAAAAGCTCTCCTGCATTTCAAGTGTGGCACCTGCGCCACCTTCTCCGACGATCGGCGTGCCTGCTACTTGTTCGACTTCGGCGCGTAATTGAGCAATGCGTAAAACGCGTTCAATGATGTCGTCTTCTTCGTCATTGGCAGAGGAATCGTCCATAGATTTATGGTGAACGAATTTTCACTTAAAGTAAAGTGCTGATTTTTATAATCGTTGTTTTAACAGCTCTTTAGTCCAGCGGCGGTGGGGGCCGGAGAGGGTGATGCTGTCTAGCTGGTCAAGGGCGACCCAGGAGAGGGAAGAGACCTGAGGGGGGAGGGCAGAGAGCTGAGAGGGGGGAGATTTGAGACCTGAGACTTGAGGGGGGAGACTTGAGGTTTGAGATTTGAGTGGGTAGATCGTCTCTTTGATGCGCTTGTTGGTGATGCCGCGGGTTTTGGTGGCTAGGGCTTTGCCTAGCTTTGGTTTGGCTTCGAAGTGTGTGGTGGCGGGCAGTTCGTATTGACCTGCCAGTTGTTTGGCGTTGTCGGGGATGCGGTGGAGGAGGAGTTTTTTGTCTTGGACGATCCAGACGCGGTCGATCTGCACTTGCTGGATCGCTTTGCGCTGAATGTTGGGAATGCCTTCCTGGGTGCCGGCTGCAGCGGCGGCGCAAAATTGCACGACAGGGCAGACGGTGCAGAGCGGATTCGCTTTCTGGCAAATCGTGGCCCCGAGCTCCATCATTGCTTGGTTGTGATCACCCGGGGTGCTGTGGTTGAGCACGGTGTCGGCGGTTGGCGTGAAGCTCTTGACGGCATCGCCGTTGTTTTTGAAGGCGCGGTCGTCGTTGGTCAGGCGTGCGAGAATACGCACGACATTGCCATCGACGACGGCGGCTGGGAAGTTTTGCGCGATCGAGCTGATGGCGGCTGAAGTATAGGGGCCGATGCCGGGCAGGGCTTGCCACTCTTTGGCGGTGGTCGGCTTCGGATCGAGGGCGACATATTCCTGCGCGAGTTTGTGTAGATTGCGGGCGCGGCTGTAGTAGCCGAGGCCTTCCCAGTGCTTAAGCACATCGTCGCTGGGTGCGTCGGCGAGTGCTTGGAAGTCGGGGAAGCGTTTGAGCCAACGATCAAAGTAGGGCAGCATCGTCTTGATCTGCGTCTGCTGCGCCATCAGCTCGGAGACCACGGTTTTGTAGAGCGAGGGGGCCGTGCGCCACGGCAGCGGACGCTGCGCGGTGGCATACCAGTCGGCGAGGGCTTGTTGAAAGTCGGCAATGTTGTCGGTCAATTTGGTCATGGCTCGTGGCAGCAAAGCACAGCGTGGATCGCAGCTAGGGCGAGCAGAAAAGCGCGGTGCTTGGGATTGTGTCAGCGCGGTGAAAATTGCTCTCTGTCTCTTTTTTTAATTTGCATTCAGTTTGGGGCGTTCTATCTATCGGTGCTTAGATATAGGAGAGCTCCAGGCGTGGAGCTGAGATTTGGGTGCGCTCCACCCGTAGATCCTTTGAACCTGATGCGTGTTAACACCGCCGTAGGGATTATCGAGTCGAATGGGGCAGTTGGACTATTGGGCGGGATTTTTTCGGGGCAGTGTGAGGCGGGTCGTTACTCACTTAGATTATGTCAGAAAATTCCACCAACGAAACGATTTCGAACCATACATTATTTCCAAACTCCGAGCGGGTTTATATTACTGGATCACGGCCAGACCTGAAGGTGCCGATGCGTGAGATTCAGCTTTCGCCGACGATCTTGCCAAATGGTGCGGGTGAGTCGCCGAATGATCCAGTTCGCGTCTATGATACGGCAGGTGCATGGGGTGATGCGGACTATCACGGTGATGTGACTCGGGGCTTACCGCGCATGCGTGAGGCATGGATTCGTGAGCGTGGGGATGTCGAGGAATACGAGGGCCGTGCAGTCAAACCTCAGGATGATGGCTATTTGTCCGAGGTGCATAAAGCGGGCGCCCGGTTGAAAGAGAATGATCGTAAGCTGATCGAATTTGAGAATAAACCATATCGTCCTTTGCGCGCAAAGGCCGGTAAGTGTGTAACGCAGCTGCACTATGCGCGCGCTGGCATCATTACGCCGGAGATGGAGTTCATCGCGATCCGTGAGAATATGAAGCTGCAAGCGGCGAAGCAGGGAGCCGACATTTCGCCGAATGCGGATCAGAATACGCTAAATATTCAGCACCCAGGGCAAAGTTTTGGTGCGTCGATTCCAGATGAAATCACGCCGGAATTCGTGCGCTCGGAGGTGGCGCGTGGTCGTGCCATCATTCCTTCGAATATCAATCACCCTGAGCTGGAGCCGATGATTATCGGCCGCAACTTTTTGGTGAAGATCAATACCAATATCGGTAACTCTGCAGTGGCGTCTTCGATCGAAGAAGAGGTTGAGAAAATGCGTTGGTCGGTGAAGTGGGGTGGTGATACTTTGATGGATCTTTCGACGGGTAAAAATATTCACCAGACGCGTGAATGGATTATGCGTAATTGCCCTGTGCCTGTCGGGACGGTTCCGATTTACCAAGCCTTGGAAAAGGTGAATGGAAAGGCTGAAGACCTGACTTGGGAAATCTTCCGTGATACCTTGATCGAACAAGCCGAACAAGGTGTGGATTACTTTACAATCCACGCGGCGGTGCTGCTGCCCTTCGTGCCGATGACTGCCAAGCGTATGACGGGTATCGTGAGCCGTGGTGGTTCGATCATGGCGAAATGGTGCCTCTCGCACCACAAGGAGAATTTTCTCTACACGCACTGGGATGACATTTGCGAAATCATGGCGGCCTATGACGTCTCGTTTTCGATTGGAGACGGTCTGCGTCCGGGCTCGATTGCGGATGCGAATGATGAAGCGCAATTTGCTGAATTGAAAACGCAGGGTGAGCTGACGACGCGCGCTTGGGAGTTTGGGGTGCAGGTCATGAATGAAGGCCCTGGGCACGTGCCGATGCATATGATTGAGGAGAACATGACGAAGCAAATTGAGTGGTGCCATGAGGCGCCTTTCTACACGCTTGGGCCACTCACGACCGACATCGCGCCGGGCTACGACCACATTACCAGTGGTATCGGTGCGGCGATGATCGGGTGGTATGGTTGTGCGATGCTTTGCTATGTGACGCCGAAGGAGCACCTCGGTTTGCCGAATAGGGACGACGTGCGTGAAGGCGTGATTACATACAAAATCGCGGCGCATGCGGCTGACCTCGGGAAGGGGCATCCTGCCGCGCAGTATCGTGATAATGCGCTGTCGAAGGCGCGCTTCGAATTCCGTTGGGAGGATCAGTTTAATCTTTCGCTGGATCCCGAGAAGGCGAAGTCCTTTCACGACGAAACTTTACCACAGGACTCCGCGAAGACGGCGCATTTCTGTTCGATGTGTGGACCGAACTTTTGCTCGATGAAGATTACCGAAGATGTCCGCGCATATGCAGCGCAGCTTGGCGTCTCAGAGCAGGAAGCACTCGAAAAGGGCATGGCTGAAAAGTCGGCTGAATTTAAAAACAAAGGCGGCGAGGTCTATCTCGCTGGTTCTAAAGCATGAAGATTCAACTCAATGATGAACCGCGCACAGTGGCAGACGGCTGCAACTTGCATGCTTTTTTAACTGACTGTGGCTTTGCCGCGAAGGCAGGGATCGCTGTGGCAGTCAATCATTCCATTGTGCCTGTAGGCCAATGGGAGGGTTGCGACTTGAGTGACGGTGACTCCATTCTACTCATTCAAGCAACACAAGGCGGCTGATGTTTGAGTGGCTCGCAGTTTCTCCGGAAGCGGATTACCCTGAGGAGGCGTTCGTGATTGAGCGTCTCCTCGATGCGGGGCTCTGCCTGTATCACGTGCGTAAGCCCGGGTGGACACTGGCGCAGTGTGAGTCGTTGCTGGAGCAGTTGCCGCAATGGTGCCGTGGGCGAGTCGTAATCCATGAACATTATAGCTTAGTAGCAGAGTATATGCTCGCAGGGTGCCATATGAAGGATCGACTTGATGCAGTTGAGCTTCGCTCTCGGTGGCATGCGCCTTCGATGAGCCGCTCGCTGCATCGTATCAGTGATTTGGATACGGATATGTCAGGCTGGAACTATGGATTCTTGAGCCCCATATTTCCGTCGCTTACAAAGGTCGGTTATACCGCGCCATGGACGTTGGATCAGTTGCAGCAGGCCTTGTTGCAGTATGCCGGCGCTTCGCTGTATGCGCTTGGAGGAGTTGATGCTGGGAATTGTGCGGTCTGCGCCGATTTAGGATTCGCAGGGGCAGTGTTACACGGGGCGTTATGGTTAGATGACGCGCCCATCAAACAATTTAATGAAATTAAGAGGACCGTATAAATGAATGAAATACCAATACAGTGTTTAACTCAGGATGGCATCGAGATGTCTCACGAAGCTCAGGTGTTGGCGCTTTGTGCTGCTGGTGCTCAGTGGATACAGTTGCGCTTTAAGGAGGCGACTGATGATGCAGTCGCAATGGTGGCTGACGCGTGCCTGCCTGTGTGCCGTGCACGTGGTGTGCGTCTGATTGTGGATGACCGCATACATGTCGCACTGTCGGTCGGTGCGGATGGTGTGCATTTGGGCAAATTAGATATGCCATGGCACGAGGCGCGTGCGCTTGCAGGGCAGGATTTTATTATAGGGGGCACCGTAAACTCAGTCGCAGATGCACTGCGCGCGAGTGAGCCGGGCTTGCTGGATTATGTTGGCGTGGGGCCGTATCGTTTTACTGAGACGAAGAAGAATCTCGCTCCGATTCTTTCAGGCGGGGAGTGGCAGGAAATTTTACGCACACTTGGGCCGATTCCGTCGTATGCCATCGGTGGGATTTGCGTTGAGGATTTACCGGAACTTCGTGAGCGCGGGGTAACTGGTGTGGCTGTGTGCTCGGGTGTGTATCGACATGCCGAAGTAACAGATAATTACCGCGCATTTCTCGATGCGTGGGAGTCGGAGGCAGTCGGTGTTTGAGGAACTTTCGTATGAAGAATAAACCATTAAAAATTGGGGGTAAAACCTTCGAGTCACGTCTGTTTGTAGGCACCGGAAAATATGCTTCGGGTGCAATGATGCGTGATAGCATTCGAGCCACTGGTAGTCAGTTGGTGACGATGGCGATGCGTCGTGTGCAGACGCATGGCGGCGATGACGGCATCATGGAATTCATGGAGATGGATCGCTATCGTTTGTTGCCTAATACTTCCGGTGTGCGTGACGCTAAAGAAGCGGTCTTTGCGGCGCAGTTGGCGCGTGAGGCGTTGGGCACGAATTGGTTGAAATTAGAGATTCACCCCGATCCAAAGTATTTGATGCCGGATCCGATCGAGACGCTGAAAGCAGCTGAGATCTTAGTGAAAGAAGGCTTTGTCGTGCTACCGTATGTGCATGCCGACCCTGTGCTGTGTAAGCGCTTAGAGGATGTCGGCGTGGCTGCAGTGATGCCGCTGGCGGCACCCATCGGCACGAATGAAGGATTGGCGGCGCGTCGTTTCTTGGAGATTATCATCGCGCAGAGTCAGGTGCCCGTGGTGATTGATGCGGGTCTCGGCTTACCTTCACATGCGGCCGATGCCATGGAGATCGGAGCCGACGCAGTGTTGGTGAATACCGCAATTGCGACGGCTCGTGATCCGATTGCTATGGGCGCTGCCTTTAAGATGGCAGTTGAGTGTGGGCGTGTCGCGTATGAAGCAGGCCGTGGTGCACAATCGACCGAGGCCGTGGCATCGTCACCGCTGACTGCGTTCTTGGAGGCTTAGTGAGTCTGTAACTATTAAATACCTAGAGACTATTAGTAATGAAACAAGAAGCTTGGATTGAATCATTTAACCACTCGCTTCGCTGGAGTTCACTGAGACACGGAGCTAATATGCTGTTTTTGAGCGATTGCTCTGTTTCTTCCTGCAGTGTTGCTCGCCTCCGTGTCTCAGTGTTCTCCGTGGTAAACTATATTCAATCTGTTTTAGCATGAGTTTTATTGATACATTAAATCGTCTGGATTGGCAGACGACCAAGGCTGCAATTCTCGCGAAGCAAGCGAGTGATGTGGAGCGTGCTTTGGCACGGCCAGTCGGGCAGTTGACGCTGGAGGATTTTCAAGCGCTGATCTCGCCTGCTGCGGCTGACTCTTTGGAGCAAATGGCGCGGATCAGTCATACACGGACGGTGGAGCGGTTTGGCTATACGCAGCAGATGTATGCGCCAGTGTATCTGTCGAATGTGTGCAGTAATATTTGCACGTATTGCGGCTTTAGCGCGAATAACAAAATCCCACGGAAAATTCTCAATGAGTCTGAGATTGAGCAAGAGTTAGAGGCGGTCAAAGCCTTGGGGATGGATCACGTGCTGTTTGTTACTGGAGAAGCGAATGTGCGTGTGGGTGTGCCGTATTTGAAAAAAGCCTTTGAGATCGCGCGGCGTCAATTCTCCAGCATTTCAATGGAAGTGCAGCCACTGGATCAGGATGCGTATGAGGCGTTGATCGATGCCGGTCTGAGTTCGGTGTTGGTCTATCAGGAAACGTATAACCGTGCGTCCTACGCAACGTATCACCCGAAGGGGATGAAGAGCAACTTTGAGTATCGCTTGGAGACGCCTGATCGCTTGGGTCGTGCAGGGGTGAAGAAAATCGGATTGGGCGCATTGTATGGTCTGGATGATTGGCGCACGGATTCGTTCATGGTGGCGACACATCTGCGTTACATGGAGCAGACGTATTGGAAGACTCGCTACAGTTTGTCGTTTCCCCGCATACGACCGCACGAAGGCGACTTTGAGCCTGTCTCAGTGATGACAGATCGTGATCTGGTGCAATTAGTGTGTGCGTATCGAATGCTGAGTTCCGAGGTGGAGCTATCGATGTCGACCCGTGAGCATGCATCCTTCCGTGATCATGCACACAAGTTGGGGATTACTACGTTGAGCGCAGGTTCTAAGACGAATCCAGGTGGCTATGCCGTTGATCCACAGACGCTAGAGCAGTTTGAGATCTCGGATGATCGTAGTCCGGCGGAGGTGGCTAGCATGCTACGTCAGGGAGGCTATGAAGTGGTCTGGAAAGATTGGGATGCGACCTATGATGGCTTCGACTCGTCAAGCTCGTCGAACGTTGAACATCGAACTTTGAACGTTTAACTTTGAAGGATATGACTACATTGAGGAAATCTGAAATCGAGCGCTACCAGCGTCATTTGACTTTACCTGGGTTTGGCGAAGTCGCTCAACTGAAGCTGAAAACGGCGCGTGTGCTGGTGGTCGGCGCGGGTGGGCTTGGTTGTCCGGCGTTGCAGTATTTGGCGGCTGCAGGAGTGGGCACGCTGGGGATTGTCGATGATGACCGCGTGTGTCGTTCGAATTTGCAGCGGCAGATTTTGTTTGCGGAATCGGATGTGGGGCAGTCCAAGGCGGAGGTTGCGGCGGCGCGGCTGTTGGCAATGAATCCGGATGTGTGCTGCGAGGTGCATGCCACGCGTCTAACTATCGCGAATGCTTTAGAGCTGATCGGGGCGTATGATGTGGTGCTGGATGGTTCAGATAATTTTACTACACGGTATTTGGTGAACGATGCCTGTGTCTTGGCAGGCAAGCCTTTGATCTATGGTGCGTTGCAGGCCTTTCAAGGACAAGCGAGTGTCTTTAATTATGAAGGCGGCCCGACGTATCGCTGTCTCTTTCCAGAGCCACCCCGACCAGAGGATGCGCCCAATTGCTCCGAGGTGGGAGTGCTCGGTGTTTTGCCTGGGATGATTGGAGTGATCCAAGCCACCGAAGCGATCAAAGTGCTGACGGGGATTGGTGAGCCTTTGTCTGGTCGGCTATTAATCTACGATGCGCTGAAGATGAGTCAGACGACGGTGCGCTTTGAGCGTGTGCCTGAGGTGGCTGACGTGACGGAACTGACAGAGTTACAGTATTGCTGTTCGTTGCCGGAAGAGGATGTGGAGGAGGAGATTGCGGTGGATGCACTCCGCGCGCTGCGGGCGATTAATGCGAGTGCGATTCAGGTGATTGATGTGCGAGAATCTTGGGAGCGTGCGCTGTTTAAAATCGATTCAGTGCATATTCCACTCGGTGAAATACTTGAGCAGACGGCGGATATAACAGAGTTTGGCCTGCAACTGGATCGGCCGACCGTAGTGTATTGCAAAGCCGGAGGACGTAGTTTGAAGGCGCTGCATGTCTTGCGAGCGCAGTATGGTTTTTCGCGGATTTATAGCTTGAAAGGGGGCATGCAGGCTTGGGCGGCTGCGTTGTAAGATGAACGCACCACCTCATGTCTTAACGATTTCGGGCTCTGATAGTTCAGGGCGCGCAGGGATGCAGGCAGACAATCGCGCGATTCACTGCTGCGGTTGTTTTCCGCTTAACGTGTTGACTGCGGTGACTCTGCAGGGTCCAAAGGGGGTGGAGTCGGTTGAGCTGATGTCGCCCGACTTTGTAGAGCAACAGCTTCGATCCATGCTCAAGTCGTATGATGTGAAAGCGATTAAGAGCGGTATGCTCGGCAGTGTTGAGATTGTGTGTCGGGTCGCTCAAGTCTTGAGTGAGTATCCCGATATTCCCTATGTGTTAGATCCAGTGATGTGCTCGAGTAGTGGCACGCGTTTACTAGAGATCGAAGCGATCGAAGCCTTGCGCACCGGCTTGATGCCGCGCGCGACGTTGACGACGCCGAACCTCGATGAGGTTGAGATTTTGTCTGGCATCGCTGATGACGCGTGGGAGGCAGGCGCTGAACTGGCGAGATCGAGTGGTCAGGCGATTTTATTGAAAGGCGGGCATGCCACGGGGGAGAATTGCGATGACTGGTTGTTTTATCCAGATGGTCGCCGATATTGTCATCGTGACGAGCGTGTTGAGACTCTGAATACGCGCGGCACAGGATGCGCGCTGAGTGCGTTGATTGCGGCGCATCTCGCGTTGGAACCATATGAGCTGGAGAGTGCGATCAAGTCTGCGAAGGATCAATTGTCATGCTCGTTATATGAGCATGCAAAGGTCGGCTGGAAGGGCGGTGGCCCGAGTTTTTATGACTGAGCGATTCAATCGATAGAGCCTAACAGCCTGTTACGTGCGATGGCTGCGATTAATTGAGCAATGCCTGTAATAGAGCGGACTGCAGCTGTGACTTGTCGGACTCGAAGGATAAGTTATCGATTCGAGAGGTGATGTATTTGATCGTGCGCTTTGATAACGCAGGGTTTTCGATCAATTGCAGCAAGACTGTCATTTGATCCGAGTTGAAATTCAAATCATCGAAGGCTAACTGAGCCACTCGTAGTTGAGCTGCTTCTGGCAACTTTTCTTTTTGAGCGATACTGTCTAGAATGGTTACTTTGTTCGAATCAAATGACACTGTCTTGACCGAGTCTAGTATCCCCAAGAGCTCATCGACGTCCTCGGTATCCGCCGCTTTTTCCGCTAGCTCGGCTGCGGTCTCTGGCAGTAGACTTTTGATGACTTCTGTGACCCATGGTTGGTTTTCCATTGTGTCGGGCACTAGAACAGCATCGCGTTTGATCTGTAGCTGCCACAGTCCGTCTTTTTCTGAGAGCAAGGCTTCTTGCTCTGTGCGGCCGACCTTTTTAGTGACCCGCACCCACGCTTCAGGTGTCCACTCGACGATCTCACCTTGTTGAAACGCAACATCGCCGTTCACCTCCATCCGAAGCTGCTCTTTTTTGAAAGTGGATTGATTCGTCTGACTGTAGATCTGGGGTGCGCCTTCTTCCGCCTGTTTCGTTGGTGTAAACACGGAATACTCTCGGTGCTTATGATGGCATCCAGCGCAGCAGAGAAGTAACAGGGAGAGAGTCAGGGGGCGTAGTCGGATCATATTTAAAGTAATGAGGTGGTCATCTGGTGATGTTTCGATGGTAGACAGACAGGAATGTCTGTATCACTTTTAAAGAGTCGCTGCACGAGTTGAATTCAACATTGAACGTCGAACTCTGAATGTCCTTACTTCTTAACTTTGCGAGCCACCTGATCTCACACCATGCCGAAAAAGAAAACACCGAAGACGGAGGACGAAGGTCCAAAAGTTAAAAAGATTTATACGATCAAGCTGAGCCAAGAGCAGCTTGAGGCGTTGGGCGAACGCTTGGATTCGGCTCCGGCGGGTAAGTGGATGCATTACGATGTGGCTTATTCGCAGTTCGCTTTTAAGGGCGAGGGTGTGAATGTGGTCGGCTATCAGAGTGGCAAGCTGGTCGTGCAGGGCAAGAAGACCGAAGATTTTGTGCGTGATATTTTGGAAGCCGAGATCACGGGCGAGGCGCGTCTAGGCTACGACGATGTGCATAATCCCGAGTGGTTCACACTGCATGCTGGTTGTGACGAGAGTGGTAAGGGCGACTTGTTCGGGCCGCTGGTCGTTGCCTGTGTGGTGGCGGACGAAGCGATGGTGCGCGAATGGATCGAGGCGGGCGTCTGTGATAGTAAGAAGATCACGGACAACACGATTTTGAAGCTGGATAAGTTGATTCGTCAAACCAAGGGCGTGGTGATTGCGACTGCGTTTGCGCGGATGACGAAATACAACCATTTGTATAAGAAGTTTGGCAGTAATCTAAACAAGCTGCTCGCGTGGTATCATGGTCGCGGTCTCAATGAGGCGCTGGATAAACGCCCAGCGCCGTGGGGCTTGCTCGACCAATTTACCAAAGAAAAACTGGTGGATGCGTATGTCGCTGAGCGTAAAGATTTCAAATTGGTGAGCCGCACGAAGGCGGAGTCCGATCCGGTGGTGGCTGCGGCATCGATCGTGGCGCGTGCGATTTACGTGCGTGAGATGAAGCGACTCTCCGACGAACTGCAGCCGATTCTCGGCGAGCCTTTAATGAAAGGTGCGAGCGGGAAAGTGCTCGAGCAGGCCAAGAAGATCGTCGCAGCGAAAGGGCCAGGCGAGTTGGCGGGCTATGCGAAGATGCATTTTAAGACGGCCTATGAGGCGCAAGGCTTGGAGCCGCCGAAGAAGCCAGCTTGGTCGAAGTTTAAGTAGAGATACGAAAAAGCCCCGTCTGGTTAGACGGGGCTTTTGTTGTTTGATGTTGGAGCCGTTGGTGTTGTCGCGGCCTTCGCGAAACATCTTCCCGTAGGGGGCGTGCTTGCGCGAACCGCGAAGGCAGCAGAACCTGCAAGACTTCGTGCGCTTACGGCCTTTGCGCGGTCTTCGCGAGCAAAGCCCCTACGAATGTGGCATCTTATGCCAGATCGAAGCGGTCTAGGTTCATGACCTTTGTCCAAGCTTCGACGAAGTCTTCGACGAAGGTCTGTTGGGCGTCGTCGCTGGCGTAGACTTCGGCGATGGCGCGGAGCTCTGAGTTGGAGCCGAAGACGAGATCTACGGAGGAGGCCATCCATTTGCTTTCGCTGCTGCCATGTTCGGTGCCTTCATAGAAATGCGGACAACGTGGAGAGACTTTCCATTGTGTATTCATGTCGAGTAGTTCGACAAAGAAGTCGTTGGTCAAGGTCTCTGGGCGCTTGGTGAAAACACCGAGCGGCGACTGAGCGGTGTTGGCGTTCAGCGCGCGCATGCCACCAACGAGGACAGTCATCTCTGGCGCTGTGAGGGACAGCAGTTGCGCCTTGTCGATGAGTAAGGCTTCGGCGGGTGTCTTTAGCTCGTGATCTTGATAGTTGCGAAATCCGTCTGCTTTTGGCTCCAGTGGTGCAAAGGCCTCGACATCGGTGTCCTCTTGCGGGGCATCCATACGGCCCGGGGTGAAGGACACGGCGACTGCATGGCCAGCATCTTTTGCGGCTTGCTCGACTGCAGCGCAACCACCGAGCACGATAAGATCCGCGAGGGAGACTTGTTTGTCGTCGGTCTGCTTGTTGTTGAACTCGGCTTGAATGCCTTCGAGGAGTTGCAGCACCTTGGCGAGTTCTTCGGGATTATTGGCTGCCCAATCCTTTTGCGGAGCGAGGCGAATGCGTGCGCCATTGGCACCGCCGCGTTTATCGGAATTGCGGAAGGTGGAAGCAGAGGCCCATGCGGTGTTGACGAGTTGTGCGATCGAGAGTTCGGAGCCGAGGAGGGCGCTTTTGAGCTCTGCGATGTCTTGCGCGTCGATGAGCGGATGATTCACCGCGGGGATCGGGTCTTGCCAGATCTCAGTAGTCTCGGGCACGAGTGGTCCGACATAGCGTGAGATCGGCCCCATGTCGCGGTGCGTGAGTTTGAACCAAGCCTTGGCAAAGGCTTCTGCAAACTCGTTGGGATTCTCATGGAAGCGTTTAGCGATAGGTGCGTAGATCGGATCCATCTTCAGTGCTAGGTCTGAGGTGAACATGATCGGTGCGTGGCGCTTTTCGGGATCGTGTGCGTCGGGGACGGTCTTTGCGGCCGCCCCATCTGCGGGGATCCATTGTGTGGCACCCGCAGGGCTTTTCGTCTGCACCCAATCGAATGCATAGAGTGTATCGAGGTAGCTGTTGTCCCATTTAGTCGGCGTCCAGTTCCATGCGCCTTCGAGGCCGCTGCTGATGGTGTCACCTGCATTGCCGCTGCCATAGCTGCTCGTCCAGCCTAGGCCTTGCTCTTGGAGGCTGGCGCCTTCTGGTTCGGGCCCTACATGTTCGTCGGGATTGGCTGCGCCGTGCGCTTTGCCAAAGGTATGGCCGCCGGCGATCAGTGCGACGGTTTCTTCATCATTCATGGCCATGCGACCGAAGGTGTCGCGAATGTCGCGTGCAGAGGCGAGCGGGTCGGGCTCGCCATTCGGGCCTTCGGGGTTGACGTAAATGAGGCCCATTTGCACGGCAGCCAATGGTTCTTCGAGGTCGCGGTCGCCACTGTAGCGCTCGTCGGCAAGCCATTCGCCTTCAGCGCCCCAGTAGATATCTTCGCCCGGCTCCCAGACGTCGGCGCGTCCTCCGGAGAAGCCGCAGGTTTTGAAGCCCATGCTTTCAAGTGCGCAATTACCAGCGAGCACCATGAGATCGGCCCAGGAGAGCTTGCGGCCGTATTTTTGTTTGATGGGCCAGAGTAGGCGGCGGGCTTTGTCGAGATTGACGTTGTCTGGCCAGCTGTTGAGCGGTGCGAAGCGTTGTGAACCTGTGCTAGCGCCTCCGCGGCCATCGGAGATACGGTAGGTGCCGGCGCTGTGCCATGCCATGCGAATGAAAAACGGGCCGTAATGTCCGTAGTCCGCAGGCCACCAGTCTTGAGAATCCGTCATGAGGGCGTTGAGGTCGGCGATGAGCGCGTCTAGGTCGAGGGTCTTGAATGCCTCGATGTAGTCAAAGTCTTCGCCCATGGGATCCGACAAATTGGAGTGCTGGCGCAGCATTCTCAGGTTGAGCTGATTCGGCCACCATTGCTGGTTAGATGAGGTGGCAGTGGCATTGTTGGCGTGCGATCCGCCCATAACCGGGCATTTACTGATGTCTGACATATATTTGTTCCTTTTATGCGGTGAATAACTAGTAGAGTGGGGTAGCTATCCTAACCAAATTTTTGTGATAAACAAATATATCGGTGAATTCTCGATTTTCCGAGAGTCACAGCATTGGCGACTGTCATGAACTGACGACAGCAGAGGTGTTTCTTTGAGGCCGGCTCTATGGCGCCGTTCGTTCGATTCGAATACGTATGAACCTCGGCTGGTCATCGATGTCGACCGACGCGGTCTTTGTTTGTAAGCCATTTGTTGTGCTGCCTGCTGTAATGGTGACTCCTACGATGGTCCATGACTCTGGGGTAAGTGTTGTTGACGTTTCGACGATATACCCGACGTCGCTGAGCTCGGTGTCTTCGTAGTAGGTCAGGTCGAGCGTGGCGCCTTCCGATCCTTGCACGACTAGGCTGAACGGAAGTGTGTCTGAATTGGTGGGATCGAGGCGGAACGCATACTCGACTAAGTTCTGAATGCCATCGAAGTCGAAGTCTGCAGCATCGGCGATATTTGTGGTGGCAGCTCCAAAGTTGTCACTGCGGAACTCGTCGAATGGGAGGTCTTTGATTGTGATGCTCGCTGTTGCGGTATCGATGCCGTAGTTGACCGAGGGCGACAGTGTTAGTGTCAGTGTTTCATCGCCTTCAATCTCACTATCCGTGATCGCTGTGACAGGGATGGAGACGCTGTCTTGACCGGAATCGATGGTTGCAGTGCCTGCGAGTGCGACAAAGTCACTGGTAGAGGTGGCATCTCCCGAGAGTGTATACGCGACAGTCAGGTTGCTGCTGACATCCATATCGGCTGTCACGACAAAATCGGCAGTCGTTGAGGGCGTGAGCTCTTCTACGGTTGGGCTCGGTGCTGTGACGCTAATCGTGGGGATGATCGTCTCGCAGCATACAGGGCCGCGAAGGGTGATGTTGTCGATGAACCAGCCTGAATGACTTCCCGTGTTGGAATATAGGCTTCCCATGAACCAACGCACGCGTGTTGACTGACCGACGGACAGCGGTGGGAATTTCGCTATGGTTGTTACGGTGCTTCCTAAATCGCCGGTCCATGCGTCGCGGTTTGCTCCGACGGGATTCACATAGGGAACATCGTTGATGGTTACAGTTGTATAGGTCACTCCATCATAGCCATTCTGTTCGAATGTGCCGCCGGCGGTGATCCAATCGACCCATGGGCCATTATTAATTGAGATTTCGAACACTCCAGCGTTAATATTATTATTCAGATTGTATCTGTGGTCGAATTCGATAGTGGTGGACTCGGCTACTTCGTTCAAAGTCGGAGAAATTAAGACCGCTGAGTTTTCAGAGAAATTGGCGTTTTGAGTTGCGACGGCGTTTGGCGAAGAGCCGATATTTGAAGCGACTGTTTGCCAGTCTGCCGCGCTATTATCTGAGGATTGTGTATAGCCCGTGGGCACTTGACCGACGGTAGTGCTGTCGAAGTTTTCGATGGAGACGACTCCGATGGTTCCTAAAGTTAATTCAGGATTGAGCTCTACGAATCCTGTAGAAGTGTCCGCTCTGAATTGGATGGTTTCAGTCGCTTGGCACTCTCCAGAGAGAATGAATGTATAGCTTAGGCTTGTGGAACTGCCTGCTGTGAGCGAGGCGATGTTTTGAGTGGCACTTCCAATGATGCTTAGGTTCGCAGTTCCCGAAAGGGTGACATCGATATTTGAGGCTGCCTCAGTTCCGATATTAGAGATGTCGATGGATGCTGTGATGGTTTCGCCAGGGTCGGCTACACCGTTGTTCGGCTCACAGCTTTCTTGTGTGATGGTAAAGTTGCTCAACTGCACGGCGCTGGGGTCGACTAATTCCAAGTCGAGCGCATAGAGCTGCGCATTATTGGCGTCCCCACTGTTTTCGCCACCGCCGGTGACTTCGACATAGTAGTCTTGCCCAGTTTGTAACAGCTGGATGTTGCTGAGTGTCTCAATTTGCCCGATCGCTGACGTGTCTGAGCTGCCCATGACAGTCGTGCCATCGGTATCAATGACTCGAATACTTAGATTCTGACGATCCGTTGGGTCGAACAAAGTGCCTGCAGAGCAGTTGCTTCCGTTTTGGGCGCCCTCCGTATAAGCGGCTTGAGCGGTTGGGGTGACTGTGATGTTGAGTTGGCGCGCCGAGCTAATTTGAAAGCGATAGATGTCAATATCGTTGCTATTTCCAATAGTTACGTTCTGAGCGGTGCCCGTTGCGTTGAGCGCTCCAAGGTCGTGTGCGGTGGCGATGGTATTGTTGTTTTTATTCGCGCCGTTGCGTTCGAAACCGTCTCCATAAAGTGCTTGTGAGGTGAGGCTGTCATCAAATTGCACGCCAGAGAAATTCGTAGTCACCGATGGCTCCATTAATTTCGTTTGATTTGTCGGACAAACATGGCCGAGCCCCAGCCCATGACCATGCTCGTGGGCTATTGTATTCAGGAATCGGGCTTTAGTCGTTGAATTGTTTGTAAAGTTGGATGTGTCCGCAGTATCGATGACCATGTCGCCAGAATTCGGGTAATAGTTGAAGGCGAGTGTGTTGCTGTTGCCATCGATCGAAACGCCTGCGATGCGGACGTCGCCGCGTATGCCGATGCTGCCTGATGCACCTGAAGAGGACCCTAGGATCGGGAATGTGTCACCATCATCGGCTGGTTCATAGATATATCTATTACCTGTCTCAGCCGCCCATGAGGCAAAGGCATCTTCGAAGAGTGGGAACCAGGCGGCGGTCGTGTAGTCATTCGCAGTCGTTGGAGCGCCGTATGTGGTATTGAGTTGTGCGATGAGGTCGCTGGCTAAGGTTTGGCCGTTGTTGTTATTGATCATGGTGCCATCTGGGACGAAGCTCCATGTCAGTGTGATTGGAGTGCCTTCGTTGCCTGTGCTTCCGTCGGTGGCAGTCGATGTCCAGCGAACATCTGCTTGAAAGATGGCCTGAGGAATGAGGGGATCGCTCTCGCCATCGCTGATCGCCAGTGCGCGAACGCCTTCGAATGCAGCTTGAACATGTGGTGATGTGCTCGGCGCCCAGCATAGGTTGGTGATCTGTTGCGGAGCCGCTGATTGAAGCGCGTGTGCGTATTTCAACAGGTTGTCTGCGTCAGCTTCCGAGAGACTCGCGTAGGTTTCGAACTCGACCGATCTTACAATATGCCTGATGGCCGCAATCTGATCAGGATGAGCAATTTCGATAGCCTCGACTATAGATGTTGGCCATGTATGTGTGTGGGGCTCTACTCGCTCTGTGGGCTGTTCCACTGTTGTCTCTGTCTTAGGACTCGCTGCGTTTTTTGGGGTGGCCACGTGTTCTTGAGCGATCTCCGCAGGTTGTAGAGAGTGTTCAGTGCCGCTAATCCCTTCAGTCGGTTGAGCAATTTCGTTTTTTAGCAGTGCAGTTATAAGTAGGGCAGATGCGATGCCGCCTATGGCGATAGCGAGCTTTGAGAGTTTCATGGGCAAGTCATGTGAAAGCGCCTAAGGGGCTTGAGGCATGGTGTGTCGCAGAACATAGAGTAATGCAAGGGAAGGGCAAATTTTGATCGGAATTTCACTTTCTTTGATGTTTTATTTACGGTTCCGTATTTATTAATACGGAGTGTTTTCGACGTGATGATGGGCTGCGACCTTGGAATTAATTGTATGATTTGATCTCTTAGCGAATGTGTGTCATCAGAATTTGAAAAGGACAGTGCTGGCACTGTGAGTGTTCCTTTAGGACTAGTATCATCGGCTTTTGAAAATGAACAAACTACAACAACATGATTTAGCGCAGCTTCAGTCCGTGGATTGGTTGATCGGGATCGATGAGGCAGGGCGTGGGTGCTTGGCTGGGCCAGTGACGGCGGGCGCCTGTGTGTTGGCGCGGGCGTTTTTTGAGTCGGCGCAAGCTGTGGAGCTGAGCACCGCGATTAATGACTCGAAGCAGTTGAGTGCGTCGGCGCGGGCTGATCAGCTTACGGTGATTGAGCAGTTGCGCGATCGGGGCTTATTGGATTTTGAAGTGGCCTCGGGCTCGGTCGAAGAGATCGCAGAGTTGAATATTTTAGGTGCCACCCGTTTAGCAATGCGGCGTGCTGTGGACGGCCTGGCTGCACGTGCGAAGGGCTGGGAGTTGCCGTTGTTGGCCGCAGATGGACCCTTGTTTGAGTCTGCTGGAGGTGTGCGCATTATCGTGGATGGGCGCCCGTTGAAGCCATTTCCCTATACGCATACGGGTATCGTGAAGGGCGATGGGAAATCGTTGGCGATTGCGATGGCGAGTATCGCGGCGAAGGTCACGCGTGATCGTGAGATGTTGGCGTTGGCTAAGCAGTATCCGGAATATGGCTTTGCGCAGCACAAGGGCTATGGCACGGCGGCGCATCGGGCGGCCTTGCATGCGCATGGAGCGACGCCGATTCATCGCGAGCTGTTTTTGCGTAAGGTGCTGGGAACTGGGTCGTGATATAGGCTTTGCAGCGCCATCTCCAGCTGAGGTCCGTTCATGCTGTTGCTTGGAATCGGGGCAGACAGGAATGTCTGTGTCACTTTCTATCGTATAAACTATGGCTCTCGGCTTGCGATGTATGGTTCTGCTGGCCAAGTTGTGTGAATACTCATGAGATCGAATGACTGTAATGGCTGAGCCTAATCTAGAGAAGACCGCCCAGCGCAATGTGCGTGCGTTTACAGTGTTTCGCATGTTTTTCTCGGCGCGGTTTTACTACCCCGTCTATGCATTGCTGTTTTTGGACTATGGTCTGACGCTCGAGCAGTTTGGTATTTTAAATGGGATATGGGCGGCGACGATCGTTCTGCTTGAGGTGCCTTCGGGAGCGTTGGCCGATACGCTGGGACGGCGTAAGTTGTTGATCTTAGCGGGGGTGTTGATGGTGCTTGAAATGGCGGTGCTACTGGTCGCACCGATTGGTGGTGGGCCTTTGTTGTTTAGTCTGTTTGTTGTGAATCGTGTCTTGAGTGGCGCGGCGGAGGCGGCTGCCAGTGGTGCGGATGAGGCCTTGGCGTATGACTCGCTGAAGGCTGCGGGGCAGAAGGACCGTTGGGGGCGTGTTTTGGAGCGCGTGCAGCGCGATACCTCGCTGGCATTCTTTTTTGCAATGATGATCGGTGCGGCGGTTTACGATGCCGACATGGTCAATGCGGTGCTGCAGTTTTGTGGTTCGTCACATTTGGTGGAGCAAGGGCAGTTGGTGAAGGTGCCTATCTTTTTGTCCTTTCTTTCGGCGTTAATTGTATTGGCAATGGCACTACGTATGCAGGAGCAAGCGCTTGCAGATCAGGTCAGTGTGCGTGCAACGTTGGCGAAGTCTTGGCGGCAATCGATCGCTGCGTCGCGATGGGTTTGGCTAACGGCCTTCCCCTTTGGTGTGTTCTTGGCGGCGATGGTTTTGGACAGTGTCGTGCGGCAGTTTTTGACGCTGGCCAGTGAATATTGGAATGTGATCGATCTTCCGATTGCGAGTTATGGACTGATTGGCTCAGGAATGGCGCTGATGGGAGCCTTTGTGCCGCGGCTTGCGCGATTATTAGCCGATAAGTATTCGCCCTTGCAGAACTTTTTGACGGTATGTGTGGGGGTGTTGCTCGGTTTGGTCGGGCTGTCGATGGCGATTCCTTATTGGGGGATTTTACCGACGATCCTACTGTATGCGGGCATTCAGATGACTGGGTATTTCGTGAGCCGCTATTTAAATGATGTGGCGCCTTCTGAGCAGCGCGCGACGGTATTGAGCTTTCGCGGGCTATCGACGAATTTTATCTATGGTGCAGTGTCGTTGATGTATGCTGGGCTAATTACATCGATCCGGTCTGGGTATGAGCAAGCAGGGGAGTCCGGTGGACTTGCGTTTGAGCATACAGTGTTTGTTGAATCGTTGGGATGGTTCCCGTGGTATTTTCTGGTAACTGTGTGCGTCGTTTTTATGCTCTATCGTCTGCGGTTTGGTAAGCCTCGGTAAGTCACGGTCAAGCAGAGCAACATGGATGTGGGAGTGTGGCAGGATTATCTGTCTTTGGTATTCTACCCCAAAGTGTCTGCGATGTGTTGATGCACTCTTGGGCTGATGAGCATGCGGTGATGGAATATCTCTGGGACGATATGGTTGTCGTCGGCCAGTTCCCAGTGTGAACTGCGAGCGGGGATGATTAATAAATCAAAAGGCGTGCGATAGCTATGGATCGTGATGCCCTTTAAAGTCACGGTGTCGTTATTGAGCTGTTGCAGTAGCTTGCTCCGAAAGCGCATATCACGGCTCGCTTTACCTGGCCATAAATATGCAGTTAATGTGCCACGTAGAGGGCCGGAGATACTAAAGAAGTGGCTCACTCGTGAGGCGCCACCGAGGCATTGTAAATAGTAGCGTGAGATGACGGTGCCCATACTGAATCCAATTAAGGCAAATGGAGTGTCGGTGCCTATCTTTTGGTTAATATACGTCTGCAGCTTTTCGGCTAAGTCGGCGAGGCCATGCCGGCCGTTGGCGGGTTCGAGGTCGGGGTAGTAGCAGTTGTGGCCTTGCTCGCTTAGATACTGGGCCATCCGTCGATAGACGGTGCCTTTATCCCAGATACCATGAACCATAATGATAGTCATCTGAAGTGTTAGGTGCGTTCGCCTTTTTTCTGTTTGTCCTTCACTGGATCGACGTAGATCGAGACGTTGGCCACGGTGTCGCCCATGTGTTCTTTGGCGCGTTTGAGTGCTTTGGCAGTCGAAAGTGTGGGGTTGCTCGGTTCGTCGGTGAAGATATTGCGCTCTTCAATGATTTTGTAGAGCCCCGAATTTTTGAGGACTTTGATCATGTCCGCTTTCACTTCGCTGAGGATCAGATAGCGGCCTTTTTCCTCCATGTAGAGGATCAGTTCCTCGAGTGCCATGACTGCGGTGGCATCCATGTTATGCGCATTACGCATTTTAAGGACGACGATTTTTAGGTTCGGGTCTTCGCAGATACGGCGCATTTGATCGCGAAATAGATCGGCTGCGCCGAAGAAGAGTTCGCCTTCGACGTGCACGATCGACACTTCGGGCGTGCCACGTTGCTCCGGGGTTTCAACTGCGGCGAGGTGGCCTTCGTCATTAAATGCATATTCGACCATCTCTGGGCGAGCGACTTTCTTGAGGAAGAGAATAATGGAAATGCCGACGCCAATATAGATCGCCATATCGAGTGGCATGAGTAGGCCACTGACAAAGGTGGTGCCGAAGACCATGGCGTCTGATTTTGTGGAGCGGGTGACGATGCGGATGGCGTGCTTGTTGAGTAGCGAGATACCAATTGCGATGACAAGCACGGCGAGGGCACTTTGGGGGATGAAGCGTGTGTAGGGCCCTAGCACGAAGGCACCAATACAGACAATCACGCCGCTGATAAAGCTGGCCGATACGGTGCGTCCTCCGCTGCTTTCGCTCAGGGAAGAGCGGGTCAATGAGCCAGAGGCAGGCATGCCCGAAAAGAACGCGCAACCGATGTTTGCCATGCCAATTGAGAACATCGCTTGATTGGCATCGAGGCGTGAGCCTGTTTTGGCCGCGAGTGATTTGCCAATAGAAATACCTTCTAAGATGCACAGCAAGGCGATCGCAAGTGCGGGGCTGGCGAGTAGCTGGATGTTACTGAGTGAGAAATTTGGCGCTTGAAAGGACCAGTCTGATGCGTTGATCCCTGATAGGAAAGATACCCCCGCGCTGCGACCAACAATCCATTCGGCAGCAACTGAGAGTGTAATCAGGCAGATTGCGACGTTTGGTAGCTTTTTGTAGTAGCGGTTGAAGAGAATGTAGAGTGCCGCAGTGGCGAGACTGATGCCTACGGTCGCCCAATGTATCGTCTCGATATTTGAGGCGATGAGTGTGAGGGAGTCGTAGAATGTCGCTCCTTTTCGCGGGAGTTCCAAGCCTAAGGCCTTGGGCACCTGATTCGCAATAATCAGGAGTGCGGCTGCTGAGATGTAGCCGGTGATGACTGAGCGGGAAATGTATTGGACAAAGTTGGCGACTTTGAAATAGGCACCAATTACGATGAACAAGCCGACCATGAGGATCAGCAATGGCACGAGACCGAGCATTTCTTGCCCGACAATGCCTAGGCTGGCAAAGGCGCTGAGCAACATGACCGAGGTCGCGTTGGTCGGCCCTAGGGTAATGAAGTGAGTCTTTGCAAATATCGGCGCGACCATCGCCGCGATGGCCGAGCCGTAGATGCCGTATTGGATCGGTAAGCCAGCTATCAGCGCGTAGGCCATCCCTTGCGGGAAGGCCAACAGCGCGACGTTGACGCCTGCTCGGGTGTCGCCGAGCAAGCAATCTTTGAAATTCTGCTTATATTCACCGAGCGATTTACGGATCGGGAAGAAGTCTAGAACGTTATAATCCTTTGCTGCACTTGCAGCTTGTTTTGCGTGTTGAAAAATCGAAGGCACTTTTATGAGGTTTAACACCTATTATGTGTAAGATCTTATCAAATGCAATCTTACTGTCCGTCCGGATACAATGTCGCCATGACTTCGTCATGTAGTGGCGCTTTTGCTGCGATGATGCAGCGCTCGTCGAAGGCGTCGCCACCTTTCCAGCCAGTCACTTTGAAGCCCGCGCCTTGTAGGCAAGGGATAATCGCAGCGCAGTCCCAAATCTCCATCATCGGATCACACATGATGTCGGTGAATCCAGAGCAGAGTAGGATGTAGCCACCTGCGTCGCCCCATGAGCGGTAGAGTGCTGTCTTCGGAGGTAGTGCTGTCCAGTCGGCGTTGTTCTGCCAAAGCGTGGTGCGGATTGGATCTGTGGTGCAAAGGGTTGCTTCTGCAAGTGGGCAGGCCTCGCGTCCAGAGACAGGCTTGCCGTTGAGTGTCGTGGTCTCGCAGTCGCCGATCACGAGTTGCTTGAGCACTGGCTGGTTGATTGCGCCGATGACTGGGCGCCCCTTATAGAGCAGGGCGATCAACGTCGCGAAAAGCGGCACCCCTGAGATGAACGATTTGGTGCCATCGACTGGATCGAGCACCCAAACGAAGTCCGCGTCGTCACGCTCGCTGCCGTATTCTTCTCCAATGATACCGTGCTCCGGATAGCGCTCAGCGAGGATTTCGCGGATACGCTTCTCGGCATTTTGGTCTGCCAATGTGACCGGTGTCTTGTCGGACTTGCGCTCGATTTCAACATCCGGCCCGTAGTGAGGGAGGATTTCTTTGGAGGCCTCTTCGCAAAGATAGGCAATAAATTCAATGAATTCGTCTTTTTGAGCGCGTGTAAGTTCTGACATATCTGCTGTGTGTGCGTGTTTAAAATCGAGCAATTTGGTCAGTGATTCCCGCGCTGGCAACCGTAGAGTCAGGCGATTTTTTGATAGGAGAAGCCGTGATACAGACATTCCTGTCTGTTAGGTCGTCGGAGGTAACAGGCAGGAATGCCTGAAGTTTATACACATCTCTAGCCTCTAATACCAACCTGCGACTAAAACTGGTAAAAAGGTTTAACCGCAGAGATCGCTGAGTGCGCCGAGGAGATGGGGAGGGCTGCGTGAAATGCTCTGCGTCACCCCCTCCGCGTCCTCTGCGAACTCTAGTGACCGTAGGGAACGGGCGGTTTAACCAGCAGTCGGAATGGTTCAGACGCAGGTAGAGCGACTGAAGAGCAGATGTGTATAAAGAACAGGCAGGAATGCCTGTGCCACACTTGAAGAATTCCCTGCATTCGATGTTCGACGTTCGACGTGGTCCGGTCTTTCACTTTGTGAAATCCGGTCTTGTCGTGCTATCGCACTCGGAACAACGTTCTCCCCCGTGATAGCGACCCCCATACATGTGATTGATTTCGAAGGCAGCCGCCAAAGCGGTATTGTTGAGTATGGCGTGGTGACTCTACTCGGAGCAAAGATCGTGGCGGCTCACACACGCTTGTGTGCGCCGATCGGCACGATTAGTGACCGTGATCGCCAGCAACATGGGATCTCTGAGGAGGTTGCCAGCGCGGAAGCACTGTTCGATGCCGAATGGTCGTTCTTTGCGGAACTCCGAGAAACGGGGCCACTCTGCGCCCATAACGCTGCGGTGGAAGATGGGTTACTGCGCACGGTTTGGCCATATCCTCGTAATTCGCCGAACTTCGCCGAAGAGGGGCAAAGCACCGCGACTTGGGGGCCGTGGCTCGATACCTTGTATTTGTATCGCGGAATCTACCCGCAGCTGGAGAGTCATAAGCTCGGCGATTTGATTGAGCTGTTCGATTTGCAGGCTGATTTGGATGCGCAGGCAAAACTGTATTGCCCCGAGAAACGACAACGCTACCACTGCGCACTTTACGATACGCTGGCCTCTGCCTTACTGCTGCGCCGACTCTACGAAGAGCCGGAGCTACAAGCGATGAGCCTGCGTTGGTTGTTTTTACAAAGTTCCTCGACGGACGCGGCGCGCGACTCGATGGGACAACAAGACCTGTTTAATTAAGAATTAAGAATTAAGAATTAAGAATTAGGAATTAGGAATTAGGAATTAGTATGAGTGAGTTGCCCAATATTGTTTTCTTTGGATCCGATGCGATCTGTTTGCCAGTGCTCAACTACTTGAAGCATGACGCTGCAGGTGCGTGTGTGCTGCGCGCGGTCGTCTCGCAGCCAGATCGTCGGCAGGGGCGTGGTAAAAAGCTGCAGCCCAATCCTGTGGCAGCCTGGGCGACGGAAAATGGCGTCGAGCTACTGCAGCCGGAAAAACCGACACGCGAATTGGCCGATTGGATGCAGGCAGAGCAGACGGCGGTCTCGCTGGTCATGGCGTATGGGCATTTCTTGCAGAAATCGCTCCGCGAGGCAGCGCCTCAAGGGATGTGGAATTTTCACGGCTCACTGCTGCCGAAATACCGAGGGGCGTCGCCAGTCGAGACTGCGCTGGCCAGCGGCGATGCCGAGACCGGCGTCGGGTTGATGCAAGTCGTCAAAGAGATGGATGCCGGAGCGGTTGCGGACTTTGAAACAGTTTGCATTGGCGATCAGGATACTGGGCCAGAGCTACGAGTTAAAGTTGGCGAGGCCGTGGTGCCGCTGCTGCGCCGCAATCTCTCGGCGATGCTTGCTGGCGAGTTGCAGGTGACTGAGCAGGATTTGAGTCAGGTCACGTATTGTCGTAAAATGACAAAGGAAGACGGCGCGGTCGATTTTTCGCTGTCAGCATCTGAGATTTATGACCGCTTGCGGGCGTTTACCCCGTGGCCCGGTGGGTATTTCGATCATGGCGAGTCGCGCATCAAGGTCGGCGCTGCCAGTGTCGAGCTCGATGGATTAGCGTCTGCTGGGCCTGGCACTGTGCTCAGCACTGAGCCGGCCGTTCGCGTGGCGACCGGCGAGGGCGTGATCTGCTTTCATGAGCTGCAACGCCCCGGGGCGCGGATGTTGCCAGTCGCAGAGTTTCTTCGTGGTTATCCGATGGCGCAAGGCGACCAACTGATTGGTCGCACCGCGGAAGCATTGGTGCGAAGCGAGCCGATGCAAAGCTGAGACTAGGAATGCTGCTTGTCCGTATTTCCTAAGTCGTCTTGTTCGGCGTTTCGGTGGTCATTCGTCTCGTGGGCGAGAAAGCTCGTTGATCGCCACCACTGCTTGCTCTGCCAAGGTATTCGGGACAAAAATATGATCGTGGAAATATCCGGCAATCACATTCGCACTCACCCCATACTCAGAAAGCTTACTTGAAATGGCTGCCGTTAAACCAACCGCCTCTAGGCTTGAATGAACATTTAGCGTGATGGCCCTGAAGGCTGACTCATACTCGAACCCGTGTTCTTCAGCCTTTTGCCTAGGGATGACGAGCGTGAGTCCTTCGCATTCCATTACAGATGCGATGGGCTCCAAGTCTGCATGATCGCCATAATGGGAGCCTCTAAAGGATAAGAAGACAAACTCCCCGGCTAACAAGGCCGGAGATAAATTTGATAGAAGTTTACTTAGATTACTTTCGCCTGACATGGTGATGATTCTTTCTTGAGCTAACGCGGCGTGAAGCGAGCCGATGTCACATGGAGTATGGATAATGGCACGTTAGCTGAACGTGTCGCCATCGATTGGTTGTGCTCGGTTTTTTATACTACCGAATTGCTGTATTATATCTTTTATTATTATGTATGAATTGTAGCGTATATACAGAGTCATCGAATATAGTTACCACTCCCACATGAGTGTGCTTATGCATAAGCTCAATTCTGGTAATCTTGTCGCTTCTATATAGATTAGACGACATCATCATATTTCTGTCATCTACTTTCATTTTTTGTAAATTAGATAGGATGAATTTACGTAAGGAATCTCGGATGTGTTCATTGCCTGCATCATCAAATTCTATATGGTCAAAAACTAGAAAGTCATCGAGTTGCTTCTCGAAGAATTCCGTCATTTCTTTGGTGTCATGCAATTGAACTAAAGGGAGATCTGGTGCTGCTGAGAAAGATTTCGATACAATCAAAAGAACGGTGAGTAGCATTACTGTCTGTTTCATTTTATTTTTTGCACATCGTGAGGCTAGGCGCCGCGTTGTTGGCTCAATCGTCCAGTTGGTTTTTAGAGTTTTACGGGCGGGTTATCGGGTTGTCTGCGTCGACTGGTTTACGCCTCGCTTTCATCTTTCGACTTAGAGGGAATCCGATCTTCGAAACTTTTAAGTTCACATTATCAGCTGCAATCGAAACAACGATCGGAAAAATGAGTATGCCGATCCACGTAAATACGCCAAGAATAGGGTTCAGTAGGGATTCATTACCAATCATGCCAACGACCATTACTGCTGTGATCGTTCCCAATCCATAGATTAGGCGGACTATGATTACTAGAACTAGGATTCTCCAGCAGAGACTAAAGCCGTTGACCCATTCTTTCTTAAATTCAATTGATTTCATTTTCTGTGAACGGTGAGGACTGGCACCCCAGCCTGTGAGTTTAGGATTAGTGAGGGTTGTCGATTGTCCGGCGGCGTAAATGGGGTTGACCAGCTCCGTCTGGATCTGAACTGGTGCATCTGTCTAACGTGTCCAAATCGACGGTGATGCTCAAGGTTCATTTCATTCTCCCCTGATTTATTTGGCCACAAAGAGGCGCAAAAATTCACAAAAACCTGATCTAATACTCTGATTCCCTTTTCCTTTTTTTGTGCCTTCTCGTGCATTTTTGTGGCTCAAACCTGCCTAGAGTGGGACTTCAATTTTCTTCTCAGATCGTGGAGGCCACTCGATAGATGAGCGGTAGCGAAATCTATTGAGTGCGCCGTCTGGATATACCAGTGGGCAGTGCAATGGGGTTTGGCGCTTCGGAGTGGTTGAGGTTCATTTCAGTGGGACTTTTTAGATTCGTTCAGAGTGGTTAGAATGTGGATTCATTCAATTCAATTATTCCCAGAGGCCAGCGGAGCTGGATCCGCTTAACTGCGCTTAATTTACGCTTAAAAATGAGATAGTTCACGTCGTGCTGGTTAAGCGTTCATTAAGCGTAATTAAGCGGTCAAAATCTGGGTTCTTTTTTCTGTATATCGTTGAGAGGACTCATGAGTGAGCGGAAGCGAAACTCATTGAATCACTCGACTGGTTGGACCTCGTTCGGTTCGACCCACTTCCAGAGGGTTGGATCTTCACAAATGGCTCCACACCGTGAACATGTCATCTCATTCGTTGTCGGCAAGACTGCATCGCATTCAATGCAGATCATATTCTTGTTTATTTTGAGTATGCTAACATCACCTGACCAGTCTGACCCGAGAGACAACCTTCTTGCTTGTCCAGTGTAGGCGCTAAATGCACCAACCACTGAATCATTCACCCTTTCGTTTAAGAATTTCCTTCCGAACCAGCGGCCAAGGAACATGACTCCAATGAAGATTAGAATCATCACAATGTAGAGAGCTAAGAGTGCATGGTCGTAACCGTTTCGAAACGTCATCCACGCGAACATGCTACCCCAAAGAATGAACACGAAGATGTAAATGGAGAGGTTCGATTTTCTTTCCTTCGCTTCAACTGCTTCAATCTCTGAAGCGCTCTTTCGAATCCATGGCATTTATTTTATTTGTCCAACGTCGAGCGTGATCGTGAGTGAGCCTAAGCGAACCTCATTGATCACCGCGATTGGTTCTGCCCCTTCAGTTTAAACTGTCTCATTATCTCGTCGAAGAATACTGGTTTGATGTCACGATACCCTAAGTAATGAAAAACGACTGCACCATCTGCCCATTCGAATGAGATTCCTCGAAGGTAGCTGTCCTTACCTTTCGGGTCTTCAATTGATAGGCTGTAATATAGCACCCCATCTTTTATCTCTTCTTTTCTTTCGCCTGCTGTTTCACCAAGTTCTGCCGCTTTTGATTCCGAAGCGCCAAGAAACGAATTCATCAATATCTGCGGCCCACGTTTTCTCACATCAAGGCTCACAGGCTCTAAGTAGCATACTATAAGATTATCATAGGTTTCCGCATGTTTCAAAACTACGGTATGCATAGTGCCTATTCCCTGAATCTCATTTCCATACGCTCCATCTGCTTCCCAAGCTTCGGGAAGTGAGCATGTAACATACTCCTTGATGTTAAAGGTATTCTGTTCCCCGCTTACTGGACAGAGTAGGATCAGTTGGAGAGCAAGCAATAGGTAGCGGGCATTCATTTTATTTTCGCAGAACGTCGAGCAGTGACGCGCCGTTAGGCGTTGTCACCTGCGGCTGGTTGGGCTTTTATTTTGATTGGTGGCAGCTGAAATAGCTTTCTGGCTTTATTTAGTCTGCCGTCTCTTAACTGCTCCATGTAGCTTTCAATATTCTTTCGACTGAAAACATTGGATTGGATGTCTGATCTGTGACTCTTGATCCTGTGCTTACCAGAGAAGTCTACATACTCGAGTATGAACTCGAGCTCAGTCACTTTGGACTCGTCAATATCTGCCGTGATCCCTGCTGGAAGTAGATACCCTCTTCTGGTGTAAGGCTCAATCGTTACAATATCACTGCCAGATGGTATCTTGCCGCTGAATAGTGGTTTAAATTCTACCACAGTCTCTTGGACTCCTTCTTGTAACTCTTTTTTCTTAAATTTCTTCTTATCATACCAGTAGGTCGAAACCTCCTCAGTGGGATTAAATCTGAATTTCACTTTACCGGCTACGAGGTAGACTTCTCTTACGGTGAATGAGACTTCTGTATCATTTCCTACGGAAGTGTTGATTCCGTGGATGCCGCTCCCCATGCCGATCCTCTTCATGCCCTTATCGATTTTGCGACCGAGCATGTAGTTTCTGCATACTTTCCAGCCTAGGGCGAGTAACCCAAGAACAAAGGCACCTGATATACCTGTAACTGTGCCTTCGATTATCGGTGTGATTTCTATCATTTCTTCTGCCCAACGTGAAGAGTGCTCATGAAGTGAGGCACGAACGGAATTGAGCAGCTCGACTGGAGTGTGCCGAGCATGCGCTCGATGTAAATGTGGTTAAAGTCCGCTATAGTAAGAACCAAATCATAAAATGAAAGAACTATTACCAGAGGCCAAGTGCGCAGTCGTGAGGCTGGGTGTGAAGGAAGGCTATGGGAAACCTGTGAGCTGATGAACAAGAACCGTATAGAAGGCCGACGTGGACTGGGGAGCTGGCTCCACACAGCGAATCCGATTGGTTCATCCACGGAGGTAAATACGGCAGTTGCGCAGGGGAGCATCGAGGGCTTACCTCGGGAGGCCTCAGTGTCATGCGTTGTCTGGCTTAAATCTGCCAACAAGGACAGCGCGGTGTGGTCAGTAATGCCCGCATTGAACCCTGAGGAGTCAGCAGAGAGCATAGTAGTGGTGTTGGAACCCGTGAGTAGGTTGTGTCTGGGCGATGCAATCGAAGGCTGCGGTCAGCTGATATCATGAAGGCTCGAACTGGAGAAGCGCAGCTTGACCTTCGGTGGTCGAAGCATGAGGGCGAAGCCGATTGGTGGACTCGTGCGGGCAACACATCGCATGGGAAGCATGAAGCTGCGGAGGAAGACCTACTGGAAGCGATCCTCGACCGCGCCAACTTGAAAGAGGCATGGCGTCGTGTGCGCGTGAACAATGGCTCGGCAGGAATGGACGGCATGTCCATCGAAGCCTTTCCTGCGTTCTCTCAAGCACATTGGTCTCGGATCGCGGATCAGTTAAGAAAGGGGACCTATCGACCAGCCGCGGTGCGCCGCGTCTGGATACCGAAGGGCAACGGGGAGCAACGCCCATTGGGCATCCCCACGGTATTGGATCGTGTGATCCAGCAAGCCATCGCTCAAATCATTGCGCCTTTGTTTGAGGTGCAGTTCAGTGAGCATAGCTACGGTTTCCGCCCAGGACGCCGAGCACATGATGCGGTGAAGTCGATCCAGCAGGCTGCGCAAAAGAAGCGCAGCTATGCAGTCGATTGCGATCTCAAGTCGTTCTTCGACAAGGTTGATCACCGCGAACTGATGCAGCGCTTAAAGCGTCGTATTACAGACGGTCGGGTGTTACGCCTGATCGCTCGTTACTTGAAGGCAGGCACCGCCTTGCCCGATGGGACGCGAGAACCCACCCCAGCAGGGGTGCCACAAGGTGGGCCGCTGAGTCCGCTGCTGGCAAATATCATGCTTGATGATCTCGATCATGAGTTAGAGAGACGTGGACATCGTTTCGCTCGTTATGCCGATGACTTCATAATCGTCGTTAAAAGCAAACGCGCGGCGGAGCGAGTCATGCGCAGTATCAGTGGCTACATCGAAACGAAGCTGAAGCTGATCGTAAACACCGCGAAAACCAAAGTGGCGGAGCTCAGTCAATGCAGCTTCCTCGGCTTTGTGATTACGGCCAAACGTATCCGTTGTTTGGATGCCAAGATCTTGGCGTTTAAGCAAACCATCCGTCATATCACAGGTCGCAGTTGGAGCATCGCCATGAGCGAGCGTCTCGAACGGCTGCGGCTCTACGTGAACGGCTGGCTTGGCTACTACGCCATGGGAATCCCGTATGCACAAGTCCGAGAGCTGGACGGCTGGCTGCGCCGCCGTGTGCGGCTCTGCTATTGGAAACAATGGCGACTGCCGCGCACACGTTTTCGTAATCTGCTTAAACTCGGAATCAATCGAAAGACCATCAAGCAGGCCAGTCGCTGCCGCAAAGGCTATTGGCGTTGTAGCAATCTGCGCGTCGTGTGTATCGCTATGGATAACACATGGCTTGCCAAACAAAGATGTCCCTCAATCAAAGACAAGTGGATCAACCTTAGCTATCCTAACGGATAGCTCGCCGGAACCGCCGTGCTACGGTCCCGTATGGCCGGTGGTGTGGGGGCGGGGAGCGTTAATGCTTCCCGCTACCCGATTCTACGCTTCATTTGGGTGAGTTGTTGTGGTTGGTCTGCATGTATTCTTGGCTCTTTTGCTCTAGGCTTCTTTCATCCTCTGGAGCTTCAGTTTCTAGCTCTTGAATTTCTGGGTCTACTCGAATCAGTTGAATCTCCGCTTCTGCCGTATACACCGTTTCTTTGTGAATCATCAGGCGCGCCGAAAGGATGACAATGATGACTAGTCCTATGGCGATTAGAGTCTTGTGAATCTTAGTCATTCTTTCTGTAGATCGTAGAGTGCGAGTATAGATGAGCGGTAGCGAAATCTATTGTCTCGACACGACTGGTTATGATTTTGTTATGTGCGATTGCCACTGTCGAGCAATTGCTTCTACCCAGTCGATGAAGGTCGGAGTGTCGTTAATCGTGTAAAAAGTGTATTCTGGGCATCCTCCTAGTGGTGTAACATGATCATAGCAGTGGTCTTGTGCGAATAGAAGAATGTCACCTGAGTCTCTGTGGCATAGTGTGACGTTTCCATTCGCTTCTCGTGCTACAGTATAAAATTCGGACAAAACAACAGGAAGAGGGATTTCATCATTCTCGAATGCCCATAGAGAGTCTTCAATAAATGAGGCATCGTCGGATGCCTCCTCAGCAGTCAAAACTCCTTCATGATTTAATAGCCATGAATCTTGCGGCTCGTTAAAGCGCTCGATTGTTCCTCCAAAAATGGAAAGCAGCAATGAGTGGTATTTATGTAATCCTTCGTTTGTATTCTTTTCGGCTTGGGGGCAAAGCCAGCCCATGCGGAGTCCATCATTTGAGTTCCACGCAAAAAGATCAAACTTAGCTGAATCAATAGTGATTTCGGTTCTCCTCGAGAGACTTAGTAGGTTACTTAATGTGGGAAATGTCTTCTTGAATTCTGTCGATGGGGGTAGGTGCTTAGTGGGATTATTAATCGTTACGACTTGATCTGATTGCAAAAACCATGGCACGTCCTCGATGAATGCATCCCAGTCATTTTTTGTATTTTCTTTCATAACGTGGAGCTCTGGCGATGGCGCGTTAGCGACATTGCCCAGTAGCGTCTGGTTCTGATTTATTTTTTATTCGATTGTAGGATCGGAGTAGCCATATTCCGATGCCTCTGCCGGAGAAAGCATATGTTAAATGGAATACTACTGAAATGAGGATAATCAATGATCCATCATTGCTCATCATTCTGTCCAATAGGCTTTGCGGTAAAAATGACGAATGGAAGTCTTGCCACAGTTTTGCTCCGTAAACCCACATTCCCAAGAGGGTAAATCCAATGGTTCCAAAGGCAAAACGAGGGAATCTATTCACTTTTTCATCTTTTCCATTTGAGCCCAATATGAGTGCCAAGGCAGCAGCAAGGATGGAGATAAATATCAGTATTCCTTCAAATGTCGCTGGCCACATGGACGGATCTCCTAGTGGGTCGAAAAACTGATACTCGATCTGATTGTAGACTTTCGGTCCGATTATTGCCAGTAGTCCAAGTGTGGAAATCGCTACGACTGCATACCAAGCGTATTTGATAATTTTCATTTTTCTTTCTCAGAATCGTAGAGCTGACTCGATGGCGCGTTAGCGACATTGAGTCTAGTGACTGGTTCTAGTTTTATTTGTAATTTGGCGAGTCGCGAATGACGACGGGCATGTTGTAATTATCGCCGATGGGCTTTTTGCTTGTGATTTTCTGGATTCTAGGAGGATCATATTTAAATGGAAGGATTTCCTTAGAACTTACGCCTTGATAGGTGCTAAAGTCCTTTCCTACGACAATTCCTTTTGATTCAATTATCCCCTCGTGCCTGTAGAGGAAGTAGTAGCCAAAATGCTTGTTGTTGATTTGGAGTGCTTCGACTGAAGCTATTCTGTCTCCTTTGCTTAGCAATTCGTAGGCTTTAAGAGTCGCTGCGTTGCGACTCTTCGCGTCTTCATCGGCATAGCAAATAGTAGAAACGACTAATAAGATAGTGAGGGGGAGTATTCGTTTCATTTTTCCTAGAACGTAGAGTGTGAGTGTAGATGAGCGCCAGCGAAATCTATTGTCTCACCACGACTGGATCACATCCGGCCACACGTGTCTAGGCGTTCGCTGCTGCCTGTTGAGGTGATTCAGTCCTGTCCATCGTGAATTCATTCCTTTTCGATAGAAGGTAGATCGCGGTGATGATGCCAATCGGCGTAAAAAACAATGACATCTTAAAAGCTAGGTAGACCGAAAACAGAGCCATGAATCGAAAAAACCAAACCGCTCTATATTTCAGAAATACGAGTGAGCTAAATAACATTATGGCTCCCGAGAGGGACATCGCCATCGTGACGATTCCGAACTTAAGGAAGGTGCCAAATCCATTCTCTCCTGTCGTAGATATTAATACCATTCCAACGAGAAAGTTGAGGATTGGTGCGATTTGCATGTAAGCTCCAATGATCGCCAATGTCCTTCCTTTTTTATATTCAGTTTTCATTTTTTCTGTGATCGTGGAGGCCACTCGATAGATGAGCGGAAGCGAAATCTATTGAGTGCGCCGTCTGGATATACCAGTGGGCGTTGCAATCGGGTTCGGCGCTTCGGAGTGGTTGAGGTTCATTTCAGTGGGACTTTTTAGATTCGTTCAGGGTGGTTAGAATGTGGTTTCATTCAACTCAAATATTCACAGAGGCCAGCGGAGCTGGAGACCGCTTATTTCCGCTTATGAACGCTTATTCTTAAGATTTAAATTCTGTCGCACGCCGTGCTGGATAAGTGTAAATTAGCGTCAATAAGCGGTTAAAAAATCTGGGTTCCTTCCTTCTGTATATCGTAGAAGACTATCGACGTAGTGAGTGAGGGACGAGCGAACGGAGTTGATAGCTCTGACTGGATCTCAATTCGAGACAGTGGGCAGGTCGTAGAGGTGGTATGGCATCATGTGAGTCTTTCATTTTCTTCGTTCCTTATGTTCCTTTAGGTATTTCCTTCTTTTTCGACCTCCTTTTCCAATATGATCATACAAATTGAAATTGTAGTCCTCTGATGCTTCATGGATGAATGGAATTAGTGTTACCGATGAGAATACGATAAAAAAGATCCATAGGTTTTCGAAGAATACCAATGATAGAAAAAGGGCGACTATCCAGACTAGGATGAGTTTACCCATTTACTTTAATTCCATTCATTTTTTCTGAGATCGTAGAGGCTACTCAAGACTGAAGCGCGGAGCGCGAAAGGAATTGAGTATGCCGACTGGTTCGAATTTTCATTTTAGATGATGATGTGAGATTCACTTTCGATCCGCCAACCTGACTTATCGAGTATGACGTGGATTAATTTTGATGGCGTGCCATCCGCGTCATCGAGGTAAATTTTCACTGTAGAGCCAGTTTCGAAGCTTCTGTTTTCGGGGATAGCAACCATTGAAACTCTATTCAGCCTGTAACCCTTTGCTTTTAACGGTTCTAGCATCTCATCAATCAGAACCCTTGGGATCGCTTCATTAACGCGAATGGGGGTTATTTCTTTCTTTTGTTGGTATATTACGAAAATCCCGATGATCAGAACGAGATTCAATACCGCCGAGATACGTAATGCCTTTTTCATTTTATTTTCGAACAGTGTTAAGTCATTCATTCAATGAATGATATCAAGGGTGCGGGGTGTGTGGTTTTTATGGGAACTGCACTTCATCTGGTTAGTTTGGGACGTCTCTATTGTAGTGCTAGTATGGGATTGATCAGAATTAAGATTTGGAAGGTAAATCTATAGGGCGTTGCGGAGCAAGGTTTTGTTTCCGGCAAATCGTGCATTCAGAGGGCTTTTTCAAAACGAATGCATGATATCACTTTTATGAATATATGCGTTAGCCTGCGTCCTGGAGGTGTAAGAGTCTTATAATCAGTGGATAGTGGTTTGTTCGTTTTGGTTCTAATGAGTAATTCGTCCCGTCGAATCGTGCATTCAAATGTGCACGATTTTCGCCTGTTTATCACTGGCCAATCGGGTTCAATCCTAGTATTCATGGTGTTTGACGTTTTTTTACGCGTTTATTAGATGAGCCATATTGGTAGTTTGCGTATTTTCGCATTTTTGGGGTTTTAAGCGGGGTGATGGTCTGAATGAATGATATCACTATTGGGGAATCCCCTAGGAATTTCCTGTGAATTACGTAAGTGACTCATGTGCAGTAGATAATAGAGTGGGTTGTTCGTGTGAGGCTTTCGTGTTTCCGGCGAATCATGCATTTAATTGCGTCTGAAATTTGATTTTAATGAATTTATGATCACCATTTAGGTTGTTATGAAAACCATACAATTTCCCCGTTGGGCTGAGGTGTTGGGGGCCTCGGATTTTCCGCAGAAAGATCGCGAAAGCTACAAAGTGACGCTGCGTTGGTATTTAGGTTGGTGTCATCGTCATTCAGTGGGTTGCAATGTAGAGTCGGCGCGTGATTTTATTGATTGGGCTAGGCAGGAGAAACAGGCGAATGAGTGGATGGTGGAACGTTGGCGTGAGCCGATTCGGTGGTTTTTTGTGACAGCTAAGGCGCAGGCCTTAGGAAAATCTGATGTAGGTCTGCCGGAAATGGCGAAGCAAAACCTGAAAGCGGAAACACTGAAAGCTGAGAGTGATGGTTGTGGGAAGGTCGAAGGTGCGAAGGTGGAGCAGTCTGCCTGTGTCGCGAAGCCGGTCTCAAGTTGGAAATACGAATCAGTCAATGATACGTCTGCGGAACGGATCGAGGGGCGCACTGGCGATGAAAATGAGATATTAAAGGTCATGCGTCGGCTGGGGAGGGCGTTGACGACGGAGCGCAACTATGTGCGGATCTACCGAGATTTCGTAAGGCAGAGTGGAGTGCGTGCGGGTGTTGAGATGAAGGCCGCGCAGGTGAAGTCGTATTTGGACTATTTAGCGATGGTGCGGGAGGTTGCTTCGTCGACACAGAAGCAGGCGCTCAATGCGTTGGTGTTTGTGGCTGAGAAAGTGTTTGAACTAGAGCTGGGTGATATTGGGGATTTTGCGCGAGCAAAGAACCGCAAGAAAATCCCAGTGGTGATGAGTAAGGATGAGACACGTCGCTTCCTTTCAAAGATGAAGGGAGAGAAGTGCCTGATGGCGCAGGTTCAGTATTCGACAGGGTTACGTATTTCGGAGCTGTGCCGTCTGCGTGTGATGGATTTAGATTTTGAACGCCATCAGATCATCGTTCGCAACGGTAAGGGCGGTAAGGATCGTGTCGTGCCACTCTCTGAAAAATTGATTGAGCCACTGAAGGCGCATTTGATGGAGGTGCGTGTATTGTTTGAGGAAGATATGCTTGATGAGAGTATTGCTGGCGTGTATCAGCCCGCAGCCTTAGCGCGTAAGCATAAGAACGCAGGCAGAGACTGGCGCTGGCAATGGCTCTGGCCGAGTCGTAAAATCTCGACAGACCCGCGTGGCGGATTGCGGCGGAGGCATCATGTATTGCCTAATGCGTATCAGCGGGCGGTGTATGAGGCGGGTAAGCGTGCGGTGCCAATGAAGCGGATCACCAGCCATGTGCTGCGGCATAGTTTTGCGACGCATTTGCTCGATGATGGGATGGATATCCGCACAGTGCAGGATCTGCTGGGCCATGCGAATGTGGAGACGACGCAGATCTACACACATGTCATGAAGAAGCCTGGGATGGGGGTGCGTAGTCCGCTGGATTCGTTGTGACTCGGCTGACTCGGCTGCACCGAGAGTGAGCGCCTGCGGCGAGTGACCGCGTAAAGAGCTTCGCTCCACGCGGCTTTGAAGTGGAAGTGAGAGTGTTAGTGAGAGTGGGAAGTGTTAGTGCGAACGAAACGGTTGGTGAATCGTCACGCTACGGCTGGGGCTCGGTGGACAGACAGGACGGAGGTCTGCGGCACGACTGAGCTCGCCGAAGTCCGTAGATGGCGTCGCGTAAAAGACGATGTCTCACGCGATGGCAGTAATGTCTGTGTCACGGCGGTCTCGCGCGGATGGCTTATTGGGCTCTGTGCTGGGCATTCTTTTTGACTACTAAAGGCACGAAATATGCGAAACTCCTCTCTCTCTCTCTTCGTGCTCTGTTGCGTCGTTCAGGCTCCGTGCCTCTGTGCCCTCCAGTGACCATCGGGAACGGGTGGTTAAAAGATGCCTTGGAGGTGCACGGTTGCCACGCTACGGCTTGGGCTCGGTGGACAGACAAGACGGAGGTCTGCGGCACGACTGAGCTCGCCGAAGTCCGTAGATGGCGTCGCGTAAAAGACGATGTCTCACGCGATGGCAGCAATGTCTGTGTCACGGCGGTCTCGCGCGGATGGCTTATTGGGCTCTGCTGGGCATTCTTTTTGACTACTAAAGGCACGAAATATGCGAAACTCCTCTCTCTCTCTTCGTGCTCTGTTGCGTCGTTCAGGCTCCGTGCCTCTGTGCCCTCCAGTGACCATCGGGAACGGGTGGTTAAAAGATGCCTTGGAGGTGCACGGTTGGTGAATCTTCACGCTACGGCTGGGGCTCGGTGGACAGACAGGAATGTCTGTGTCACGTCTTTGGGCAAAACGAATTAGGTGTCTCACAAAGGCACAAAGCTCACAAAGTCCGAGAATGTGGGAGGCTTTCAGTGGCAGTTGTCTGGGCTTAGTGCCTTGAGCGTAGCGGGCGTGAGCTGTTGCAGATGCAACGGTCGATACTGGTTTAGGCGTCGAAGAAGCTATGCCCAGACTAGTCTTGTTTCCGCTTACTGAGACTTTGTTAGGTCGATTGATATGTTGTAATAATCTGCGTCCATCTGCGAAATCTGCGGTTAGACAATACAGAGCCTGAGTTTGGAATACGTTGGTTCGGTTGAGACGTTCGATGAATCTTCGCGCTGCGGCTTTGGCTCGGAGGCTTGTGCTCGGTGGACAGACAGGAATGTCTGTGTCACGGCTTGAGGCAAAAGGGATGAGGTGTCTTTGTGCCTTGAGCGAAGCGGGCGTGAGCTATTGCAGATGCAACGGGCCGAAACCTGCTCTTGGCTCCGCTACGCTTAGGTTCGGTGCTTTGGGTCTGTGGCCGAAACCAGTTCCTGGCTCCGCTACACTTGGGCTCGGTGCTTTGGGTCTGTGGTCGAAACCAGTTCCTGGCTCCGCTACGCTTGGGTTTGGTGCTTTGGGTCTGTGGTCGAAACCAGTTCCTGGCTCCGCTACGTTTGGGCTCGGTGCTTAAGTTCGTGGCATTCTGACATGCCCCCTTTTTCTTTTACAGGGTGGATTTGATGCCACTGGTATAATCAAGCGAACTTAGCGTGCGTCTCATTCGCTTGGCGAATCTCTATTGTGTTGTAAGCAACGGATGATCTAGGGCTAACTCCTGACTACTCGCTTCTAACTATTCTTTTTAGGATAATGAATGTTGAAGCTTTCGGCAGAAGTGCTTTGTATTTGCTGTATGAAACTTGAGTCCGCCATTGCCCGTATCCAGAAGTCATTTGCTAAGCTAAACGAGGCCTATGGTCGGCCTGTGTTTGACGAGCTCGCGATCATTCAAGTTTCGGAAGAGGTGACACTGACCTTGCATTATTATGAGGGGGCGCGTGAGGCTGCATTTCTCAATGAAATGATGGAAGATAGTGTGGCGCTGCGCAATGACGTGGGCGACACACGTAACAATCTCGGCGGTGAGTTTGGTTTCACGCGTGAGGGTGGCGGCGAAGGGATAGATGCTTATATCTGCCTTGGGCCGCGTATCTTTCTACTCTGTAATAATACGAAGCAGTCGATGGAAGAAGTCACCAAAGATGCGCGTTGGTTGACTGCTCAAAGTCAGTTCCTGAATGCGAGCCAGTATTTCGCAGTCGATCCGCTGACGATTTAACTTAAAAAGAGTAGTTATACCAACATGCGACTAAAACTGGTAAAAAGGTTTAACCGCAGAGATCGCTGAGTGCGCCGAGGAGATGGGGAGGGCTGCGTGAAATGCTCTGCGTCAGCTCTCAGCGTGCTCTGCGATCTCTAGCGTAGCGGGCGGTTAACAAATACAGCTGAAAAGTATTCACAGTGGTCTTCCCTTCGATGGCTACATACTACCAGAAAATATCAAAGGATAGTATTAGAATCTAGAAGGCAGTGGTTAGGAGCTGAATATCAGTGTTTTATGACGAATCTTCGATTCGCCAATTGGCTTCGCCCTTCGGTTGCACCCAAGGGCATAATAAAGTGTCGCTGCGCTCGGTAGGCGGTAGTGAATACACTCGTAAGCGTTTAATTACCAAGGACTAACTTGCTGCGCTATCTACGGACTTCGGCGAGCTCAGTCGTGCCGCAGACCTCCGTCTAACTTCTGAATCTAGGTTCATTTACCACCCACTTCACGCTTTTGTAACTCACGATGAGCTGCTGGTTCATGTTTTACTAGGTTTAGTCGCAGGGTGGTATTGCCCCGGTTCGACGTCCTCAGTCTTCAGGCTGGAGCTGGAAGTCGCTGCCCGCGGAGGCCTGATCGAGAATCGCTAGGGCTTGTTGCTCTGCGATGCGCATGGCTGCGCGGTCGGTCTCGTTGCGGTCGTCGTAGCCTGCAAGGTGCAGCCAGCCGTGCACGAGGTAGAGGCTTAGTTCGCGGCTAAAGGGCTCGCCGAGTTCTGCAGCGCGACTGCGGGCGTGGTCGACGGATACGATGATCTCGCCGGCCGATTCCATTTCAGTATTTGCAGGAAAGGTGATGACGTCGGTGGCGCTGGGATCGCCCATGAAGTCGTCGTGTATTTGACCGATGGTGGCATCATCGACGAAGACGACCGAGAGCTCGCCCGCTGTGATGGGAAAGGCGGCCGAGGCTTCGAGCGTGCGAAACAGTTTTTCAGCGTCTGCGATTGGCTCGCAGAGCTGTTTATACTGGTTGCTTATTTCCAGATGGAGACGGTTCATTGTCTTGAGGTGATTTTTTGCTGTCTGCTTTGGCCTGCTTTTCGTTGATCTCTTTCGGGTATTCTACGCGGGAGTGTAGCATGTTGAGCAGTGTGTAGGTGAAGCTGCTGCGGATTTCGTGCAACTCCTTGAAGGTGAGTGGGCATTCGTCGAGTTGGCCGTCTGCGATGCGGCTCTTGAACATACTGTCGATGAGCTCTTCGATGGCGGGCTGTGTGACTTTTTTGAGGCTGCGGCTGGCGGCTTCGACGCCGTCGGCAAAAAAGATGATGGCGCTTTCTTTGAAGGCCGGGCGTGGACCATCGTAGCGATAGGTGCTTTCGTCGACCTTTTTACTCTCTTTGATCTTACCCGTTTTTTCCGGGAAGGGGAGCTTGGTTTGTTTGTTCTGCTCTTGTTGTGCCTGGTGGTAGAAAAAATGAATGAGTCCGGTGCCGTGGTGTTGGCGGATCACATCAATAATGACGCGTGGGAGCTTGTGCTTGCGTGCGATTTCGACGCCTTCTTTGACGTGGGCTTTGATGACCAGCGCACTCATTGAAGGGTTCTTCTCATTGTGTGGGTTGATGCCGTCTTTTTGATTTTCTGCGAAATACTCTGGTTTGACGAGCTTGCCGATGTCGTGGAAGAGGCAGCAGACGCGGCAGAGTAATGGGCTGGCGCCGATGGCGGCTGCGGCATTTTCCGAGAGATTGGCGACCATCAAGCTGTGGTGGTAAGTGCCGGGTGCTTCCATCTGCATGCGGCGCAGCAGCGGGTGGTTGAAGTCGGTGAGTTCGAGTAGTGTAATCTCGGTTGTGATTTGGAACGCTTGCTCAAAGATCGGTAGTAAGCCGACGGCTAGGACGCCAGAGAGCACGCCGACGATTAGAGCGATGATCGCTTGTTGGCCGACGAGTCCGATCGAGAGATTGCCGAGTAGGCCGAGCAATGCTCCTGTCATGGCAGAGGCAATACCGGCCATGAGTCCTGCGCGAACGAGCATGGCACGCTTACGAATGTTTGCGGATATAAAGCTGCCGACCACACCAGATAGGAATGCGATGAGGAGGAATTCGACGGAATTGCCCTGGATGATGCCAAAGAGAACTGCGATGATCAGTGCGGTAATGACTGCGGGTGCAGTGCCTACGAGCACTGCAACAATCATGGGTGCCAGCGCATAGGGGGCAATGTAGGGGAGCATGCCCAGTGAGGGGCGGTTGTTGAGTAGGGCGATATCGCCGATCTCCATAATCAGGCGAATGATGAGGAGGTTGAGCAGAATGCTGACTGCGGTAATGGCGATTGCGCGGTTACGCTTATGGAAGTTGCGCAGCCCTCTCTTTACGAAAATCATCACTGCGACTAGCAGTATCAGTGTGAGGGTGACGCGCTCGAGGAAGAGTCCATTGAATATCAGAGAGTTGCCTCTGTGTTCGCGTTCGACCTTGCGGTAAGTTTTCAAGCATTCGATGTCGAGTTCGGTGATGATGGAGCCTGGCTCGACCAGCGTATCGCCTTCTTTGTATTCGATGACGGGCGGTTCGATTTCACTGATGGCGCGCTCAATGGCACGGTTGGTGCCTGATGCGCTGTAGAGTAAGTTCGGGTGTAGGCCTGCTCTGAAAATATCGAAAAGTGCGCGGGCGGTGGTTCGGTTGGCAGACAGTGCGTCGAGCCGCACGCGTAGCGCGACGAGTGCATCGTCATATGAGCGGGATGAGGGTAGGTTGTAGCGACCCTCTTCGTCGATGAGCTGGATCATCGTCACTTGGGGCGATTTTCCGTCCGTGTTTAGGTTGGAGTAGATGCCGTCTTCGTAGAGTGATTTGAGGACGTTGAGTGCGTCGTTGGTTAAGACGGAACGCTCTCTGGGGTTGGTTTGGTTGGTGAATTGGGTGATTCGCTTTGGGGAAATTTTAAGACCAGTGGTTTCTATGAATGACTTGGCTGTGGCCTCTAGCTCTGCAGCGACGGCTTCATCGCCTTCCGCCTCGTGATCAATCAATGTCTTCGCGATGCTAGTATTGAGCTCGTTGATGTTTGCGCGGAACTCATCGTATGGTTCGAAGGTGCGTTGGAAGACTGGGGGCACTTGTGCCCGCACGGCATGCTTTTGCTCTTCGAGTAGCACTTTACTGCTTTGTTGAAAGGCGAATTCTGCGACAATACGTGAGGCTGCGGGGTGTCCGAGAATCACCTGCGGGCCTTTTGACTTTTGCCCGAGGAAACAGATGATGACGACGAGTGCGGTGAAGAGCAGGAAGAGCCCCGTTTCGACAACGCGACTGGTCTCGAAAAAGTGAGAGGCTCCAATACGATCAGCGCCTCGGCCCGCGTTTTCGTTTTTTACGGGGAGTTGCTGGTCTTTCGCTTTGCGCGAGGATTTTTTTTGAAAAATGCGGCCATGTTCTTGTGTGGTTCGACTTAAAGTCAGGTGTGAGCGTGGTTGCAAACGCTCAATTACTCGGCGCTACGGGCGTAGGCGTTGATGATGCTTTGCACGAGGGGGTGTCGCACGACGTCTTGTCCGTCAAAATGGAAGAGCTGCAGGCCGTCGATGTTCTTGAGTAGGCGAGTGGCTTCTTTGAGGCCAGATTGTTTGGCCTTGGGTAAATCGATTTGAGTGATGTCGCCAGTGATGACCATACGGCTGCCATCGCCGAGGCGCGTGAGAAACATCATCATTTGCTCATGCGTGGTGTTTTGCGCCTCATCGAGCACGACGAAGGCGTTGGCAAGTGTGCGGCCGCGCATATAGGCGAGGGGGGCGATCTCAACGATGCCGCGCTCGACCAGTTGCATGGTTTGCTCTTTGCCCATCATGTCGTTCATCGCGTCATAGAGTGGGGTCAAATAGGGCAGGATTTTCTCCTGGAGTTCACCTGGTAGGAAGCCGAGTGCTTCGCCCGCTTCGACGGCGGGGCGGGTGAGGATGATGCGCTCGACGTTGCCCGCCATGAGCTCTTTGAGCGCCATTGCCATGGCGAGGTAAGTCTTGCCAGTGCCGGCGGGGCCGATGCCGAAGGTGACGGTGTTCTTCTCAACGCACTGTAGGTAGCGCTTCTGGCTGAGCGTTTTGGGGATGATGCTGATTCGCTGTAGTTTGATCACCAATGGGTTGTTGTAGATCTCTTGCAGTTCTTCGGACTTGCCCTCGGCGATGCAGCGTAGGGTGTAGTGAAAGTCGGAGGTGCGGATGCGAATGCCTTGCTTGTTCGCGGCTTCTAGGAATTTGAACAGGTCTTTGACTTGGGCGATGCCTTCGGCAGAGCCTTCGATGCTGACCCAGTCGTCGCGACTGGCGAGGGTGACGTTGAGCATGCGCTCGGCTTCGATGAGATTACGCGTGTCGTTGGCGTAAAGCTCGCTCAGTAGGCGTGAACTCGGGAAATGTATGGATTCTGTAGGCACCGGGAAATTCGATAATAGGATTGAGTGCGTCGCGGTGGAATGGGAGGGGGCGCGACGGGGAGTGGATGAATGACGTTCAGCTTAGCTGTCGTCTTCGACGAAGGCGTGGAGACGCTCCCACATGAGATCCATCGCATCGGGCAGCACACGTGTGTTGCCGATCACGGGCATGAAGTTGGTATCGCCTTCCCAGCGGGGGACGATGTGGCAATGTAGGTGACAGGGAATGCCAGCTCCGGCGGCTTTGCCAAAGTTGAATCCAGTGTTGAAGCCGCTTGGGCGTAGGGCGCGAGTCAGGATTTGTTGCCCTTTGACGATCAAATCCATCAGTTCGTGGCGCTCCTCGGTGGTCATGTCTTCGAGCGTGGGAACTTCGCGGAAGGGGAGCACGAGTAAGTGACCTGCATTATAAGGGTAGCGGTTCATTACGATGTAGTTCCACTGCCCGCGGTAGAGGATGTATTCCTTCTTGTCGTCGCCGCTTTGGTGGATCTGCGTAAACGGATTACCGCCTTCGTCGGGGTTTTTAGGCGCGAGGATATAAGGCATCCGCCAATAAGCGTGTAGGCGCTCCATGGCTGGCGGAAGTTGGGGAGATGAACTATCAGAAGCTGTATCGACCATAAAAATGAACCCGTAATGATAGAGGGTTATCATGGGTCGTCGATTATTTATTGAGGAGACTTTTTAAGTGTGTTTTCTCGGTTCCCTTCTCTTTTAGTGACTTTTTGAGGGTTGCCATCCCGAAGGGCGGCTTCCATTAAATATGCTCTTTAACTGATCAATTTTCGCCTTTTTTGTCTGCATCGTGAGTGATACTGCCCCAGCTTTTTCTTTTAAAAACCTAGCCCGCGATCAAATCGTAGCCGTGGTCATGCTCCTTGGCTTCGCATTCTATATGATCTGGGACCAGTTCTACTGGTGGGGGCAGCGTGAAGATTATAGCTTTGGCTATCTGGTGCCGTTGTTTGCGGCTTATGTGCTATATGATCGGTGGCCGATTATTCGCAGTTATTTATTAAAGGGCGATGCGCCAGGTGCCGAGACCACTTCTGGTGCGCCGAGTGCCTCGGGGTTGACTCAATTGTGTGAATGGATCGCGTATGCGGCCTTTTTTAGCGGGTTAGCTCTGTTTGGTATTGGTGCGCTGTTGCGCTCAGTGACTGGTCCGCAAAATCCGGCTTCGTTGGCGATTGCTGCTGGCTTTTCTGGGCTGCTGCTGAGTGTGGTCTTTATCATGACGAAGGAGCGCGTCGATGGTGAGCCCATGTCGTTGAAGAGTCGCCTGATGTTGACCGCGTTGTTTATGTTTCCCGCGATCATTTGGCTGATTTCTGCACCGATGGTGTCTGTGGTCGAGAAGGAGATTCGTGTGTTCTTGCTGACGAAGGTGACGATCGTGGTGTTTAACCTATTTGATGTGTTGGGCTACGAGTTGGAGCGCGAGGGCAATGTCTTGATTCTTCCGGAGGGGCAGGTTGGTGTGGAAGAGGCGTGTTCGGGGATCCGTTCGCTGACGGCTTGCTTGTTTGCTGGCTCGTTTCTGGCTTCTGTCTTCTTAAATCGTTTCTGGAAGAAGATCTTATTGGTTGCGGCAGCGATGGGGTTTGCGGTGCTGACAAATATGATCCGCAGTGTGTTCCTGACGATGTGGGCGTATCAATATGGCTCAGAGGCGATCGATGAGCACTGGGTGCTACCTCTGATCGGAGATATCGGTAGTGTGCATGATGTGACTGGGTTTGCGATTCTTGGGTTTACCTGCATCGGGCTGATTTGCTTGTTACCAGTGTTTAACTTCAGTCTGAAGCACTACGAGCCGCATCCAGATGTATTTGATGCTACTGCCGGCGAGGAGTAGCGCGTGCTCGATGGCGCAGAAACGTAAGATATTGATGGTCGCGCCAGAGGCGGTGCCCTTTGTGAAAGTCGGGGGCCTAGCGGATGTCGTCGGTGCGTTGTCGAAAGCGCTTGATGCGCGTAGGCATGATGTGCGCATTGTGATGCCGAAATATGCGGGGCTGAAGCAGATCGAGTCGGCTCGCCCACTCGATGCGCCTTTAGTGGTGAAGCTGGGTGGACATGAAGCGTATGCACGAGTTTGGGAGTGTGAGTTGCCCGGTTCGACGGTCGTGTGTTACTTGTTGGAGCATAACCAGTATTTCGACCATCCGTCAGTGTATGGAGGCGGGCCGTCTGGCAATGAAGACGATAATGCCCAGCGTTTTACGTTTTTGAGCCGTGCCGCGATCGATTTGTGCACGTATTTGGACTGGGTGCCAGATGTGCTGCATTGTCATGATTGGACAACTGGATTGGTGCCGATTTATTTAAATACGACTGAGCGTGAGCAGCCGATCGGGCGTGCGGCCTCGTTGATGACTTTGCACAATATGGGGCACCAAGGCTGGTTTCATCGTGACCTTGTGGATTTCGCGGGTTTGCCATCGTCAGTCTTTCGCGCTGATAGTTTGGAGTCGATGGGGGAGTTAAATATGCTAAAGGGCGGAATCTATCACGCATCGAAGGTATCTACGGTAAGCCCTAGCTATGCGCGTGAGATCCAAGAGCCCGAGGGTGGTGGTGGCTTAGATCATGTGCTACGCTTTCGGTCTGCTGATTTGATTGGCGTGATCAACGGTATCGATGAATCTGAGTGGAGCCCGCAGACGGATGAGTTATTGCCTGCACGCTATTCGGTGGATGATTTGAGCGGTAAAGCCGTTTGTAAGGCGCAGATGCAAGAGGCCTATGGCTTGGCGGTTGATGCGGAGGTGCCTGTTTTTGCTGCGGTGGCGCGTTTGGTCGCTCAGAAGGGGCTCGATTTATTGGTAGCGATTAGCGATCAGTTGATGGCAGATCAGCAACTTCAGGTCGCGGTGCTGGGCACGGGCGAGCCTAGTTTGGAATCGGCATTTGAGGCTTTGGCGCAGCGTTATCCCGGGCGCTTCGGTGTGCACTTAGGCTTTAATAATGAGTTGTCGCACCTCACTGCTGCGGGCACGGATTTCCTATTGATGCCGAGCCGGTTCGAGCCCTGTGGCCTGAGCCAGATGTATTCGATGGTGTATGGCGCGCCGCCGATAGTCCGCGCCACCGGGGGGCTAAAAGATTCGGTGACTCAGTATGTCGAGGGCGAGGCTGGTGGCACGGGGTTCTTATTTCAAGATGCAACGCCAGCTGCATTGTATGAGGCGATTCGTAGGGCGTGCTCGATTTATTCTTTCCGGCCTGAGGAATATGCGAGGATTCAGCGCAATGGGATGCTCAGTGATTTCAGCTGGGAAGCCTCGGCGGGTGCATATGAAGATATCTATGGTTGGGCGATCGAAGCACGTAGCGCTGCGTATACCTATTGAGTTGAGATTGGTCGCCCCTGATGGTTGACGTGTGCCAAGATTCGATTTTTATTGAGTCGAAGTGAATGATCCAGCCCTAGATTTTAATGAAGTGATCCATACGATTCGTAAGGATGATCCACGCTATGCACGCGGTGCCTATTATTTCCTTAGGCAGGCGCTTGACTTCAGTATCAAAGAAATGGGCAAGCAGGGTAAGTTGGAGCAAACGAACCACTTGAGCGGTCAACAGTTGCTGGAGGGAATTCGCCTGTATGCATTGGAGCAATATGGGCCAATGACGCGCTCTGTGTTGGAATACTGGGGGATTACGAGTTGCCGAGATTTCGGAAATATCGTGTTTAACCTCGTCGCTTGCCGTGTGCTGGGGAAGACCGAGAAGGACAGCCCCGAAGATTTCAATGGCGGCTACGATTTTAAAACCGCATTTGAGGCGCCTTATATGCCTTCGGTTAAGCCGACAATTAAGCGCCCGCGCTTACGTTAAGTCCTCGCTGCATTTCGGCGAAAGGCCGTGAAGCGTGCCCACTTCTGCCTTCGGCGATTCGAATCAGCGTCACTCACTGAGTATACAGTCGAGTGGTTCAGGAATCCCTACAGGGGTTCGTCGATTATTCTGATGGGGGTGTTGAGGATGTGTTGTGTGGCGTGCTGTCTTCTTCGCGTTGTTCCAGTCGCGCTTCACGTTCTGTGAGCATCATGGATTGTTCGACTAGCGCATTCTCGCATTCTTCGATGTAGGTTTCACGCTTGCGTAATGTGTCGCGAGTGTCGCGCAGTGTCATTTCCTGTGCATCGAGTGTCTTCTTTAGGGCAGCGAGTGCGGCTTCTGCGCCGTCAGAGGTGCCTGTCGGTTGAGTTGCTGTAGACTCGACAATTTTCGTGCGGGCTTCTAGCAGCGCCTCGCGTTCGTTTAATTCGAGTTCGCGGGCACGAAAGTTTTTTTCATTCTGACTGAGTATTTCTTCGCGGTTGATGATGTCTGCTTGTAGCTCCAGCAGGCGTGCTTCCATGTCCTGCTGCGCGCCTGATTGGGCTGCGGGGAACTCGTCCATCGGGTCCATCAAAGGCTTAAAAGTTTGGTGGCCTTTGGACTTAGTAGCGACAGCTATGGCGGCCTTAAGGCTTAACTTCCGCTTCTGTTCGCGCGCGGGAGGTGGTGGAGGTAGGTCTTTGCTGGGCTTCATTTACGATGTTGGAAAGTCTTTGAATGGAATCGATGGTGCGATAATGGGGCACTTGTTCTGTAATATCAATGTTTGAGCCATGCATCGTGGCGCAGGGCAATGACTTAAACAAATTTATAACGTAAACTAGAGGTTGCTCTTGCGACTAAAATAGGGTGTTTCCTTTGAAAGTAAGTATCGAAATCGAGATACGAACAGGATTAGTTAGATCGCATATATGGATATTTCCACCAGTCAATTCTCTGCCGCTGCCTCGCATGATATTATTGAGCGTCTTTTCAAAGCGCCTGTCGAACGTCATGTCTTGGATAATGGGCTGACGCTCGTTCATCGCCCGGACTTCTCTAGTGAAGTCGTCTCGGTGCAGGTTTGGGTGAAGACGGGGAGTATTCATGAGGATCAGCTGATTGGTTCTGGCCTGTCTCATTACCTAGAGCATTTGCTGTTTAAGGGCACTGAAAAGCGCGATGGTAAGAGCATTAGCCGTGAGTGCATGGCATGGGCGGCGGGATTAATGCCTACACGACATTTGATCGCACGGTCTATTATATCGATGCGCCTTCGCAGGCGTTTGAACAAATCGTCGATGTGCTCTCTGATATTGTGCTGCATTCGACTCTGCCTGCTGATGAGGTCGAGCGGGAGCGCGATGTGATTCTGCGCGAAATTGATATGGGACTCGACGATCCAGATCGTCAACTCAGCCAAGCGCTCTTCCGCACCGCATTTCAATGCCACCCGTATCGTGAGCCGGTAATCGGGCATCGTGCGCTCTACGAGAAAGTCACACGCGAGGAACTGTATGCGTATTATAAATCTCGATACGTGCCGAATAATATCGTCGTGTCCATCGTCGGTGCAGTGACGCCGGAGGACTGCCTGCATGCGGTTGAATCAACATTCGGTCAAGTTGAGCGTGGACGTTTGGCGCCAGTGCAGATTGAGGAAGAGCCGGTGCAATTGGCAACGCGCCGAGAGGATATCGTGGGCGATTATAATATTTTTCGTGGTGGCCTCGGCTTTAAGGTGCCGCATCTGAGTCACCCGGATTCGCCGCGCTTGGATGCGTTGGCGCACGCGCTCGGCGGCGGCGAGAGTTCGTTGCTGTGGGAGCGCCTGCGCAACGAGCAAAAGCTGGTGCACTATATTGATTGCCGAAATTGGAATCCAGGTGGACGTGGACTGATGTGGGTTTCGTATGTCTGTGATCCAGAAAAGCAGAGCGAGGTGGAGGCGGCGATTCATGCTGTCATTCGTGACGTCTGTGAGTCCGGCTTGAGTGAGTCCGTTGTCGAGAAGGCGCGTCGGCAGGCATTGAGTGGCGAGATTAACGGCCGCAAGACTATGAGCGGGCAGGCGTCCCGCCTAGGGTTGGGGGAAGTCGTGATCGGTGATATTTACTATGGTCGCCGCTATTTGAAACGTTTGCAGTCAGTCACTCCGCGGGATTTACAAGCCGTCGCGAAGGCCTATTTGGTTGAAGAGGGGATGTCGGCGGTTACACTCGGGCCGAAACCTGAGGAGGCCGTCGCTGAATCGGAAGCTATGGCGGAAGTGCTGGCATTAGATCCGTTCGAGCTGGTCGAGTATCAGAGTGGGGCGCGTTTGTTGCTGCAGGAAGATAAGCGTCTGCCGAAGGTGCACCTTCGCTGTGTGCTGCGTGGAGGTCCGTTTTATGAGCCGACGAATCAGCGTGGTATCACAGAATTGCTAGCGGAGTTGTTGACCAAAGATACGGCAAATCGTAGCGCCTCTGAGATTTCAACTTTGATTGATAGTATCGGTGGAAGCTTTTCAGCGACCGGTGGTAATAACACGTTCAGCTTTGCGATCGAAGTCCTGCCACGGATCTAGAAGTGGCGCTCGATTTATTGAGCGATGCATTGACTTGCCCGGTATTTGAAGAAGCGACGTTCCGCACTGAGCTGGAAGCGCAGATTGCCAACTTAAAAGAAGAGGATGATGAAATTCTAGATTATGGCTTCCGTAAATTACGTGAGCGGTTCTTTGGTGAGCATCCGTTTGCGATTGCCTCGGATGGGCGCCTCGCAGATCTGGAGCAATTAACCCGCGAAGATGTGGTGGCGCATTTTGAGCGACTTGTGACTGCGCCTAATATCGTGCTATCGGTGAGCGGTGATTTTGATCGTTCGCACTTAGAGCCGCGCCTCAAGTCCCTGCTTGAATCCGGTGTTCCGACTACGCCGTTCGCGGTGGATGAAACGGCAGCCTATGCTGGCCCTGAAGAAGCGGTGGACATTGTCGAGCCGATGGATCGCGAACAAGCGGTCGTGCTTCAAGCCTATCCCGATGTGGGTATCAAGGATGAGCGCTACGTCGTCGGTGAGATGCTGAACGAACTCTTTAGTGGTATGTCGAGTCGACTATTTGAGCGCGTGCGCGAAGACAAGGGCATGGCCTACTATGTTGGTTCGAGCCGTATTATCGGCCTGCAGAGCAGCATGTTTGTTTTTTATGCTGGCACGCATCCCAGCCAAGCCGCTGAGGTCGTAACTGAGATCGACGCCGAGATTGCCCGAGTGATTGCAGGCGAGGTGACAGAGGATGAGTTGGCACGTTGCCGCACACGTTGAAAGCCGCGCGCCCGATGGGGCGGACAGACGATTGGCGCACGTGCAATGCACACTGCGATTAATCTGACTTACGAGTTGCCGGCTTGATGATGACGCAGAGCACGCGCAGAAGCTCGACCAGGTCGATGCGCCCGCCATGGCAGCATTCGCCAAGGAGTTCTTCGATGCGAAGCGTCAAGTGCGCCTCATCGTGCAGCCAGAAGCGTAATTTGCAGGGGCGTTGCTCGCGACGACCGCGCACCTGCAACATGTCGCATGTTTCAGGTGCGCTGTCTAAACCGGGGATTTATGTGCATGCGAAGCTGGGGTTCTGTTTTATTGAACCACCCGCTGCGCTCAAGGGCGCGAAGGCGCGGGGTTCAGGCTGAGGATCTTTTAACTTAAACCTAGATTCGGCAGTAGGCTTAGGTTCGATTTTATAAACTACGACGGAGGTCTGCCGTAGATGGCGTAGCAATCCTCAATTTACGCGACGTAGGTCTGCGGCACGACTGAGCTCGCCGAAGTCCGGAGATGGCGAAGCAATCTGACAGGTCGCCAAAATGGCGAAGAGCTTCTTACCCTTAGCTCACATCCATGAGCTATATAATACCAACATGCGACTAAAACTGGTAAAAAGCTTTAACCGCAGAGATCGCTGAGTGCGCCGAGGAGAAGGGGCGGGCTGCGTGAAATGCTCTGCGTCAGCTCTAAGCGTGCTCTGCGATCTCTAGCGTAGCGGGCGGTTAACAAATACAGCTGAAAAGTATTCACAGTGGTCTTCCCTTCGATGGCTACATGCTACCAGAAAATGTCAAAGGATAGTATTACACCACCTGAAGCACGTAGCATGACTCTAGTGGATGCTGGTTCAATGGTAAGCAATAGCGCCTATTCCTGCAATCTGAAGGTGCTCACTCCGTATTTCTAAATTGGTGGATCGCGGCGAAATTCTTGGGTTGTTCGCTGGTCGACGGGGTGGGGCGAAGTGGGGGATCTTCTGGTGGGAATAAATGTAGTTTATTCGCCTGTGAATAAGTCACTCAAATCCCTTAGCTGAAGTCACTTAAATCGCTTATCCACAACTTGTTCACACTGGATTCATTGGATAAAAACACTTGACGTGTGGGGCGAAATGGGGCGATATGGGGGGAATTGGTTTGGCCGGG